>JAAYGX010000074.1 GCA_012735585.1 Tissierella sp. | reverse complement strand
GCTATCTTCAAGTTCCTTGGTTTCCTCCATAGCTCCCTTTAAATCCTCACCTATTAATTTCTCAGATATTTTATTCTCTATTTCATTTAAAATGTTAGTTGTATTGTCAGCTTGTATCTTATAATCTTGACAACAACTACTTAGATTGTTTCTTAACTCTAATCTAGCCTCACTATACGAAGTACTAAACTCGTCAATATTCATTGCAAT
The DNA here is from genome assembly GCA_012735585.1 of Tissierella sp. GTDB lineage: Bacteria > Bacillota > Clostridia > Tissierellales > Tissierellaceae > JAAYTL01. The sequence continues at coordinate 34,401 of JAAYGX010000074.1, read as the reverse complement.
ACTACCGACACCTATTTCCACTACAATACCTTCTTGTTTGATAAAATAATTTTTAGCTTGATTTATTATGTCTTTCATTTTATTACTCATAATAATACTCTCTACATTGTTATCAAAAATTAATATGATAATATCTCCTAATAACCTTGCAGCAACTGTTTTCTTAAATTCTACTGTAAATATATTTTTTAAATCAGTCAATGCATTCTCTTGAAATGTATACTTATCCTTACTTCCTACTAAAACACTACACCCAACTAAATTGTCAATTTCTAATATTTTTCTACTTTCCTCCATTTTGCAACATTCTGAAAAATCACCATACAATATTTGGGTTATTAACTCCTTTTCTATAAAAGGGATAGCCTTATCATAATTTTCTATAATATGGAGTTGGTTTAGATGTTTCTGTCTTTTCTTCTTAACCTTTTCTATAGTTACATTTAGTGATGTTAGAAATTCACTATCGGTAAATGGTTTTACTAAATAGTCTGAAGTTCCACTTTTTATTGCTCTGACGGCAAATTCAAACTCATCATATGCGGTTAAAATTATTATTTCAATTTCATTGTTAATTTTTTTGATTCTATTACTTGCTTCCAAACCGTCCATTATTGGCATATTGATATCCATAAGTACAATATCTGGCTTAAACAATAATATTGAATCTAGAGCTTCTTTACCATTGGACGCTTCAGTAACAATAAAGTTCTCCTCTGCATAATGCTTGTTGATTAAATATTTTATAGCTTTTCGTTCAAAATCTTCATCTTCAACTATCAATATTTTAAGCATCATTCTTACCCCCTATGTTGGTATTGAAATTCTAACTTTTGTCCCTATACCTTCTGAACTTTCAATAGCTAGCAGATCGTTTCTGCCAAAATATAATTGTAAACGTTTCTTTATATTACTGATTCCTAGACCAGTTGAGTTATTACTGTATTCTAAATCATCAGCACCCATAATTTTTTGAATCTTTGCTTTACAAATGCCATCTCCATTATCTTCAACATTGATAACTACAAATCCTTCTCTACTATAAATATTTATATTTATCTCACCTTTTTTATCCATGCCGACAAAACCATGCTTGATAGAATTTTCAACAACTAACTGAACTATCATAGGTGGAATTTTTGTATCGTCTAAACCCTCTTCTATATTATAGTTAATGCTAAACCGATCTTCGTACTTGATATTATGAATATATGCAAAGGCCTTCACAACTTCCAATTCATCACTCAATTTTATGAAGCTATCCCTTTGTGATAGATTGAATCTTAAAATCTTTGAAACCGCGTCTACTATTTCAACAGTATTAGCTGCCCCTTCAAACATAGCCATCCTACTTACAGTATTCAAATTGTTAAACAGAAAATGTGGATTTATTTGCATTTGTAAAAGCTTAAGCTGAGTTTCTCTAATAATTTTATCTTTTTCTATGTTTTTTATTTTTTCACTTTGATAATTACTCTCTATCCTTGCTGATTCATTTATTTTTTCAATATACAACTTGATACTATTTTTCATATGGTTAAGTGCATGTGTAAATTCATCTAATTCTTTATAACTATCACCTATAGCATCAGGTGTATCCCATTCGCGATTTGAAAGTTTTTTAGCATATCTTGAGAGGTTTTTTAAGGTTTTTACTATATCATCGCTGACTACTTTAAAAATTATCATACTAATTACAACAGTTAAAGTTAATAATAAGTAAATATTTGTATCTAACATATTATACTTGTCCAATACATCTGAGTACTTAGCTTCGGCAAATTGGAGATAGGAGGATATTAGACTACTTGAATGTTTGGATATATAAGAATTCATTGTCCTTAAATCTAAGTAATCATCATAAGATCTAGTACTCTCATCCCTCACCATCACTAAGTATGAATTATTTTGAAACCATTCATTCTTAGTATCAAGATTTCTTATGTAGATACTGCTATCCTTATCTTGATTCACATATGGTAATACATATTCAATAATTTTTTTTATCTCATTATTTGTTTGATAATATTTGATTCTAATTTCATCATCTTTATATTTGTAATACGAGTCAAAATATAGCCACCTATTATTGAATTCTACAGATAGATCACTTAGTTTTAGATTTATATCAATATATCTTTCATATTCTTTAATTATATTATCCTTCATTTTATTAGAATAAATGAAGATTATACTCATGGTTACAACTATTACTATAATGGTAATACTGAATCGAAATTTTATAGATTTGTTGCTTATTACATCATACATGATATACCCCTCATCCATGCTATATTCCTTTCTATAAGCTTATAAATATTATAACATAAATATCTAAAAGGTTGTTAATCCAATTAACAACCTTTTGGTATTATACTCCAATTAGACCCGGTAAGAATAGAGTTATCCCTGGTATGAATGTCAAAGCAAAAAGAGTTATAACCATGACAATATAGAAAGGAACCATCGACTTTGTTACTTCTTCAATACTTGTTTCTGCAATTGAACACCCTGTAAATAGTACAGAACCTACTGGTGGAGACAATAGCCCTATTCCTAAATTAAGCATAAGTACTATCCCAAATTGTATTGGATCCATTCCTACTCTTGTTACTACTGGAAGTAAGATAGGTGTCATTATTAGTATAAGTGGCGCCATGTCCATGATCATTCCAAGTATTAATAGTATAACGTTAATTAATAGTAGTATTATTATTTTGTTATCAGTGATTCCAATTAATCCATTGGTAATCATAGTTGGAACTTGTAAATAGGCCATCATCCATGCAAATCCACCTGAAGTTGCGATTAATGCTAGCACTAGTGCTAATGTTCTAAGAGAATTTGCCAATATACTCTTCATTCTATTTATGGGAATCTCTCGATATACAAAGAATGTAATAAAGAAAGCCCAAATACATGCTATAGCGGCTGATTCAGTTGCAGTGAACTTTCCTGTTGCAACACCCACCATAATTATTATGGCAGTAAATAATCCTAAAAAACTATCTTTAATTATGTGTAATGCTTCCTTAAGGAAGTACTTGCGACCTTTAGGATAATTTCTCTTAACAGATAGAAAGTAAGCTAAAATCATTAACATTAAACCTAAAAATATCCCTGGTATAACACCGCCTAAGAATAGATTACCTACTGAAACTCCACCTGCTGCTACGGAGAAAATTATCATATTATGACTTGGTGGAATCAAAATGCCTTGAACAGAGCTGGCAATCGTCATACTAACTGAGAAGTCCTTATCATATCCGGCCTTTTCCATCATTGGTATAACTACAGCACCTAATGATGAAACGTCTGCTACTGCTGAGCCTGATATGCCACCGAAGAACATACTATCCAGAACATTTACCATTGCTAATCCACCACGCATCCTTCCAACCAATACATCTGCTAATGCAACTAGTTTGTCCGATATACCGCCCTGTCCCATCAATTCACCCATAACAATAAAGAATGGTATAGCAACTAATGAGAAGGAGCTTGCTGACCTTACCATCTGCTGTGTAACAACCATCGCTGGAATCTTTAAATATGTAGCAGTAGCAAAAGTAGATATTGCCAAGGCAAATGCAACAGGCACTTTGATAATAAGCAAGAATATAAAAAGTCCTAATAATAAAGCAATTGCAATGTTTGTACTAGCCATATTTACCCCCCTTACTTAACTTTCACTTCAATTAATTTTTCAGCTTTAATTTCAACTAATTCTTTATCTTTTATTATATCAAACAACTTAATAAAGCTATAGATAACTATAGCTAAGCCCGCTATTGGCGTCATTAAATAAGGCATAAATGCTGGCCATTTTGTAGCAGGCAATGTAGAAGATTGTGTTGCATAGACTAATCTAGTACCAAACCACAGTAATGAAAACCCTAGATATATAACTAATAGTTCCCCTAGAATTATTACTGCTTTTCTTAAACTTTTGGGTAATAAATTTATTATGAATTCAATAGACATATGAATTCCTTCACCAACCCCAATTGCCATTCCTAAGAAAGCAAACCAAGACATAAGGATTGAGGCAACCTCTTCACACCATCTTGGTGAAGTTTTGATTGTTAACCTTGTTGTAACTTGTATAGCAACTACAACTAACATAATCATTATAAAAACCATGCTCAAGCCTTCCATAACATCAGTTAATTTTTTACTTAATGCTTTCATCTTCCTCCTCCTTATCTACCAAAGTTTTAATAAATAGGGTTAAGTAGAACTTAACCCCATTAAATTATTTAGTATTAATAATTTCGTTGATTAAATCCTCGTATCCAGCACCAAATTTATCATAAAGAGGCATAATCCTTTCTTGGAATTCAGCATTTGAATCTAATCGAGTCATTATATTACCAGCCTCTATTATTATTTCTTCTGATTTCTTTTCGTATTCTGCCCATAATTCTCTTTCGAGTATAGCAGCTTCTCTAGCAGCTTCCTTGAATATCACTTTATCTGCATCAGATAATTTATCCATTACTAAATTGCTTGTAAGTATTAATTCTGGTACTCTAGTATGTTCATCAAGGGTGAAATATTTGGCTACTTCATAGTGATGAGTAGACTCATATGATGGGAAGTTATTTTCAGCACCATCTATAACACCAGTTTGAAGTGCAGAATAAACATCTCCATATGCAAGGGATACTGGCGAAGCTCCCAATGCAGATATCAAATCCATCATCAATTCAGTCTCTTGAACTCTTATCTTTAGTCCTTTCATATCATCCGGCGAATGTATTTCTCTTTCAGTATTATAGAAACTTCTTGCACCCGCATCAAACCAAGCTAAACCAACTAGTCCACTATTTTCTTCTAAGTTTACTAACAAATTGTCACCTATCGGTCCATCAACTACATTAAACATATGCTCTTTGTCTCTGTAAAGGTATGGAAGCATCAACATATTTAATGATTCTTCAAACTCAGTTATTGGAGATAAGCTTAATCTACCAAATTCAAGAGCACCAAATTGAATTTGTTCTGTAACTGACTTTTCGTCACCAAGTATTCCGCCAGGGTAAACTTCAATTTTGTATCTTCCATCTGTTCTTTCTTCAACTAATCTAGCAAATTCTCTATCCGCCTCAGTAGTTGGATACCCTTCTGGATGTACTTCTGCCAATCTCATTGTTACAGTTTCAACTGGCTTTGGATCATCTGCTGGAGTCTCGTCCCCTGAAGAAGTGTCTCCCGAGCTACTACTTACTGGTGGAGCCTGCTCTGCTGGAGAACATCCTACAACAACACTTAATAATAATGCTAATACTAATATTATGGATGCAAACCTTTTCATAATACTGCCTCCTTTATCTTTTTACTTACATTTATAATACTTAATTTTCTGAATTTAGTACATGGATTTATTTGTGTACTATCTGTACTTATTTGCTATTATCTATAAACTAGAGTAATACAATGGTTCGACAAATATAACTATATATGGAAATATAACTATTCTAATAAAATAGCATCTTAATAAATATATTTTACTTCATATCAATGAAGAAAAGGATTAAAAAGGAATCAATCAAAGCTTTATGATTATCCTTTTTAATCCTAATAAATTAATTATCTTACTAACCAGCCACCATCAACTGCAAGTATGTGGCCATTCATATAATTAGAAGCATTTGAGCTTAGAAATACAGCTGCAGCTCCTAAATCTTCTGGCAATCCCCATCTGACTGCTGGTATTCTACTGCTAATTTCTGCTTTCCTTTTTTCATCAGCTCTTATTGGAGCAGTATTAGCAGTTTCTATATATCCAGGCGCAATTGCATTTATTTGAATATTCTTTTCTGCAAGCTCATTAGCAAAGGATTTAGTAAGCCCTGCAACACCATGCTTAGATGCAGTATAAGAAGGAACAAATTTTCCACCTTGGAATGATAGCATTGAGGCAATATTTATTATCTTACCCGAACCTTGTTCAACCATGTGTTTTGATGCTTCTTTTGAGATATAATATACAGCTGAAAGATTTAAATCTATAACTTTTCTCCAACTATCATTTTCACCTTCCAATATAGGTGCACGATAAATTGTACCTGAATTATTTACTAAAATATCTACTCTACCAAAGACTTCCATACATTTTTCAACTGATTTTACAGCTTGATCTTCCTCCGATAAATCTGCTTGATAAAACTCTACTCTTCTACCATAGGATTCTATCTCAGCTGTAACCTCTTCTGTATTTCTACCTGAATGTGTTACTATAAATATATCTGCTCCCGCCTTAGCTAGAGCGTTGGAAATACCTCTTCCTATTCCAGTGTGACCGCCTGTTACCATGGCAACTTTGCCACCAAGTCCGAACATCTCGTTAATGTAATTATTCACTAACATCCCCCCTTCTGATTTAAACTATAAGCTAATAGTTTTCCTAGGATAAATTATCCATTGCTATGAGATTAAAAGCTATTTATTATAGTGTCTTAATATAATCTGCTATTTCTTGATCTTGAGTGTCTCTAAAGAAATTTTCTTGGAATCCTTTTGATTTAACAGCACCAAGTAATAAGTCTCTGTCTAAACCTTTTAGTATATCTAGTAAGTTGTTATGAGTTACTTTCTTAACACCATCTAAAATCTTCTTGTTTCTTTGTTGTGGCTCTACCCTCTCTTTTGGATATCCAGCACCTAATTCTTCTGAGAATAATTTTTCAAAAGTATATCTTAGATTTAACTCTCCACCCCAACCGTAGTTTTGTGCATAAGGCATAGAAATACAGTTTCCAGCATTAACTTGTGAGAATAAAAATGCGTCTAATGGATCTTCAACGTGTCCACATAGAACATTCGGGAATGAGTTACAAGCTAGCATAGCTCCTTGTCCTGTACCACAACCAGTTACTACAAAATCAACTGCCTTTGTAGTTAATAGGATGGATGCTATTATGCCAATTTGAACATAAGTTAATTGGTCTTCATCTTCTGCAGTAAACATACCATAGTTTACAACCTCGTATCCCTTAGCTTGAGCTACTCCGTTTAACTCTTCAAATATAACACTATTTCTACCAGCTTGTGAATTTTCGTTAATTAATGCAATTCTCATAATTTAATCTCTCCTCATTTTTTATTATTATAATATTTATCTACTTGGCAAGCATTACTAACCATCTATTTATTTAATAACTCTATTTGCACCGCTGCCATAAGAAATGTACCTACACCTTTATGGTCATCAATTCCTGTTGCTTCACAGGCATATGATTCAAAAGAGCCATTTCTATAGTCCTTACCGCCCAATCCCCCTGATTTACATGTTCCTTTTAAGTGTACTTCCCCGTCAGAGTCTATGACTATAAACTGTTCAATCAAACCCTTGTAAGCCTTCAATGCATTTTCTTTATAGCTTGAATCTAAAAACCTAAGTCTAATACCTTTAGCCAAACTATATGTGAACATTGATGAAGCAGATGCCTCAAGATAATTACCTTCTTGTTGACCTTTGTCCACTACCTGCCACCATACGCCTGATTGGTCTTGAACTTCAACTACGCCTTTCATTAAACTCCTAAAGATTTCAATCAATCTATCCCTCTTTGGATGGTTCTCTGGTAAATACTCCAATATTTCAACTAAAGCAACAGAGTACCAACCTAATCCCCTACCCCAATAACTTTCAGATAGGCCTGTTGAAGGATTTGCCCAAAACTCTGATTTGGTTTCATTATAACCTTGAACTAATAATCCAGTTTCTTTGTTTTGATTAAAATCAGCTGCATTTATTACTTGGTTAACTGCATCGTCTAAGGCTTCTCTATCATCAAACTCTTTTCCAAATTGAGCATAAAAAGCAACTCCCATATAAATACTATCTATAAATATTATATTTTGTAACTGTTTCTTGTGTAGGAAATTGCCAAATGATGTCCTAGGATGTGTATTAAATTGACTTCTTAATGTATATGCTGCTTTTTTATATTTATCATCCTTTGTCTCATTATATAGATTAAAGAGGACACTTCCTGTATTGATATTATCATCTTCATAGGATTCAAGAACATACCCTTTTATATCACCGTTCTCTGATATATTTGGTTCTATACTATCCTTAATGTAGTTAAAGTACTTTGCTTCATTGGTTAATTTCCATACATCTTCCATACCTTTTAATGTTACGCCATACTCATGGTCCCATTTATCTGATAAATCAGGAAAGCGCTTTATAGTTGAGTCTGCCAACTTAATATACATTTGTGAATTATCATAACTCAAATCATATCCCCCCTTATTTGCGTATTTGTGATAAAAGCTCTAAAACAAAAAATCATTCTAGAGCCTTTTTCTAAAGATATTTTCTTGTTTTGTTTTAATTAAAGCATTACCTTTATAACTACTTTTTTAACTGCCATTGGTTCAGCTATAGCTTTTCTAGGTAAATGACCATCTTGTGGGAAAAGAATCATAATAATGTCGTCTTTAAGTGTTATATAATCTCCATCAACATCTTCATATAGATCACAATCAGTTGCTCTATTATATGGTCCTGACTTAACCATGTCTTCAATATGTGGATAATAGCCGATTAATTCTTCACCTTTATATAGATACTGAATATCTAAGTGAAAATCATGTGTCTCCCATGGTGGATTATCCATAGTAGTATATTCTTGAATTAATGCTACTACTTTTTTACCGTCAAGTTCATATACTCCTTCAGGTAGGTTTTCTAAATCTGCTGTTTTGATAAACTCAAAGCCTTTTTCTAATCCAGGTGCTAAATCATAATATAGATGTGCATTTTTCAAAGTATCAATAATCATTACATAACCCCCTATTTATTTTATGGTTTAATTATACAGAATAATTTTAATAGTTTATATGCAATTAATTGCCAACTATCTGTATTAACTTGCTAAATATAAAAATTATGTATGTTTTTTGCTATTAATCTGAAGTTGATATTTTAATTAGGGTATCATTATGAAAAGGAGAGGATATTATATGGAGAAATTGATTAATACCTATAATAAATTATTGAAAGAAAATATAACTATTAAAGAACTAAAGAAAAACGCTGCCTTATACAATATTTACCCCCAATCAATTTATGAACAGGACAATTCAATTTTATTTATTATAAAGCATAATAATATTAAATATTTAATATTATTAGGAGAAGGTCCACTGCTAGATTCCTTTGAGGGAGAATCCTTGTCCTCAAATAAGGGTAAGATTTGTCCAACAAATCATGTGAATAGTAAACTTTTAAGAAAATACTTTCCATTCACTTCACCAGTATCTCATAAAAATCATTCCATTACCCTAGGACTTGGCGACCGACTTGGATTGGCTTCTATAGGTCATATCCGATTATTAAAAGATTATGATGTTTTCCCCGTCTTAGCACAACAATCAATTAGAGAATTAAACCTAACTAGCAGAGACTATAATGATGTATTGGATTCTGCATCCTGGGCAGTTTCCAAGAAGGTTATGATTTAGGGTTTGGGGCTGATGGAGATCACCTAAAGACACGCGAAGAGGTGAAGATGGCACTTGATTATGGATTTACAATGATTACTTTAGATTGTTCCAATCATATAGATAATTCAATAAATGAGTTTACTAAATTAGAAATCCAGAAAAATTATCTTGAAATAGACAAATCAATTCGGAATGAATTAGAGGAAAAGTATCTAAATAAGATATTTTCAATAAATGATGATACTACTATAACCTTTAAAGATATTGATTTTAAAAGGACCATTTTAATCTATCTAGATACTATTCAGTTTTCTACTGAGATATATAATGATTTAATAGAACCTTTAGGTAATAAAATTGACTTTGAACTGTCTATAGATGAAACCTTATTTTCTACATCAGTGGAAGCTCACTTTTTTATAGCTTCAGAATTAACTCAAAGAGGTATTAATATTACAAGTTTAGCACCTAGATTTCATGGTGAGTTTCAAAAAGGTATAGATTATATTGGAGATAAAGCTAAGTTTGAAAATGACTTTTATTTACATTTCCAAATTGCCAATCATTTTAACTATAAGATAAGTATCCATTCCGGTAGCGATAAGTTTAAAGTCTTTCCAATAATCGGTGATATAACTAGAGGACATTATCATTTAAAGACCGCAGGAACTAACTGGTTGGAGGCAATCCGGGTTATTGCTCTTAAGGACGGAAAACTATTTAGAGAAATCTTTCAGTTTGCCATTGATAGCTTAGAAAAAGCTAAAGCTTATTATAATATTAATGGTGATCCTAATAAATTGCCTTTAATAGAAGAAATATCTGATGAGAATTTAATAAAGTTATTAGATAATGATGATGCAAGACAAATACTTCACATAACATATGGACTTATATTATAAGAGAAGGATGATAAAGATAAATATCGTTTTAAAGATCATATCTATGAAGTGTTAAATACTTTTGAAGATACCTATAGCCAGTTTCTTATAAATCATATAGGAAAACACTTAGAAATGTTAAAAGTGGCAAAATTTTAAGGAAAGGCTCTCTTGCCTTTCCCTTTTTATCCCTTGTATTAGATTAAGTCACTGCAATTATCCTAAAATAACTGGTCTGAGGTTTATATTGTAACTTCCCGTTTTTCATCAGATGCCTGATAAATAGCCTTGATAAGTTTCAAGCTTTTTAGTGCTTCTTCTCCAGTTACAAGTGGTTCTCTATTATCTAAAATTGCTTGAACAAAATCTTCAAACTGTCTAACATGAGAACTTTCATCAACCTGAACACTAGTATTTAGTGCAGTCGCTTTTATTGGATTTAAAATGGATTCAAATTCACTCCATTTGCCATCTTCAAAATGATAGAACAGTAAATGATCATTACGAATAATTACTGAACCCTTTTCTCCAAATACACTTAGCTCTGCATATAAACCTGGATATGCCACTGTAGTTCCTTCGATTGTACCGATAGTTTCATTTGCAAACTCAATATTAGCAACTCCCAGATCTTCTGCCTCTATCCCCTTATGTAATAAGGTCCTACATTTGCCACTAACACTTTTCGGATCACCAAATAAGTGAACTAAAAGGTCTATATAATGTATGGATTGGTTAATTAAGGCACCACCACCATCATGTTCCCAGGTTCCTCTCCATGGGTTACTAAAATATTCTTCATCTCTATACCATATTGTCTCAGCTGACCCCCAAAGCAATTTACCAAGTTTGCCCTCTTCAATTGCCTTGTTTAAAAGCAGTATTGGTTGATCAAAACGATGTTGAAAAATAACACCTAAATTTACATCGTTTTCCTTACATGCATCAACCATTGCCTGTCCTAGCTCAATAGTTGTAGCAATAGGTTTTTCACACATGACATGTTTTCCAGCCCTTGCAGCCTCTATAGCAACTTGGCTATGAGCACCAGATGGTAAACATATTGTAACAGCATTAATTTCAGGATTTTCAAGCATCTGTTTATAGTCTGTATAATAACTACAGCCTATTTCCTTCGCATAATCCTCATGCTTATTGTCTCTTCCTGATATAGCAACTATTTCTGCATTTGAAAGATTTTTTATAATTCTAGAATGTACCTTTCCTATCGAGCCACAGCCGATTAAACCAAACTTTACCTTTTTCATCTCCCATACCCCTTTCTGTTTTTTATCATTTTACAGAGTCATTATTACATTAATCCTATAAATCTCCACCAAGGAATAAAAAATAAGAAAATAGAAATGAAGGTGAGTATAATACAATATACCCCAAACCTTAATACCGTTTTATTGCTAAAATAATTGTTTCCTTCACCTACTGCTAATAAAGAGTTATGAAATGGTAATAGATAAACGGTAAGGAGACTAAGAAATACTAAAAACATTATGATAGTTGAATTAATCTTACCCTCAGCCATAGAAATGAAACTTGGAATTGCAACTGACATAGTTGTAATAGTACTTCCTAGGAACATTCGGAGTACCATAGTTGATGATACTATTGTCAGAACAAACAAAAAGTTAAATTCATTTGGTAATAGCTCAGTAAACCTACCAAATATTTTATCGGCTATTCCACTTCCAGCCATAACTGAGCCAATAGAAAACGCAGCTGTCAGAAAGACAAGTACTTCAACATTGACTGACTTTAAATCTTTAAACCCAATTATCTTCCTAAAATACATTATAATAGTACCAACTATTAGTACAGTTGTACCACTTACATTATGAATACTTTCTGTAGCCCAAAGAACTATTATAATAAGTATTAATGCCAAATTAATCTTATCATCTTTATTTAATTCAATTTTTGTGATGCTTATTTCTCCAGGTTTAAATAGTTTTAATTCTTTTTTAAAAGCAAATACAAAGAAAATCATTGCTAATACTAACATTCCCAATCCAGGAACTAGCAAGTTCTTCATCCATTCTAGTTCACTCATTTGAACATTTGCTACTGCAAGTATTCCATTATTGAGGACTATATCTCCCCTCTTAAACAAAAGATGTGCCAATATATTAAAAGCAAAAATTGAAAATATTAATACCTCCCTAGTTGCCTCTTCAAGGCTAATACTATTAAAAAACTCTTGATAGACCATAGCTAATAAAATTACTCTGGAGTATGGTTGTGGAATAACAGACACCAATATTATTACTGAAATTACCATGGTTATAAGAAATTGAATTCCATTTCTACTATATCTATTTATAAATGGTAAAAATAACTTCTTTGCTAAATTACTATTAATTATACCTTGAGAAAATATAAATGAAAATACAATCATTAAAAAATTAGATGATAAAGGAAAGGACAATATAGTCCTTATGGGTGTGTTCCCAAATAATATAAACATTATTAATAAGAATATAGATGATATTATCTTATTTGGTTTTCCTACTATCCAAGATATTATTGTAATCATCAACGTTGATAAAATTATTGCCTGGTTTAAGTCTACATTTAATGGTCTAAATGTCAGTATTAATAATGGGAATATTAATACTGATATTGCTTTCTTGTTCATATAATCCTCCAGTTCAAAGACTTAATTTCTATTCCCGTCTTTATTTTTCTTGTTTAGATCTTAAAGTTTCTAACAAAAAAAGGAAAGGTTCTACCCTTTCCTCTTAGATTAGACATCACCCAAAATAATTAGAAAATCTAACATCTATAGATGAAATAAATATTCCTTTACAAAATAATACAACACAACTATCTAAAGAAAGTTTATCTTTCAATAACTAAAGCTTTATCTTTATTTAACATAAAAGGACGATATAATCCAGCAATGTTAGAAAGTGGTAAAACTTCTGGCTTTAAATTAATATTTAAAACTTCTTTCATAAAGTTTCTTCTATTCTCAATACGTTGATAAACATCAGGATACTTCTCCTTTAGCTCATTACGTAATGTTTCATCTGCAATGGCAACGCCGTCCTCACAATTTGGAGCTGCATAATGAGACTCGGTAAATGGAATGATATCCATTTGCATTAGCATACCACTTTTAATACTTATATCAGATCCTTCATAAATAGGTGATGATAGCCATTCTTCAGCCGCAATAAGATGACCAGGATTTAAGAACCAACCATATTTTTCTCTTGGGTAGGTACTTTCAACCATATTAAATAAATCTCCACCAACTACACCTTCACCAACTGTTTCATACCAATTAGCTACTGTAGCAAAATATGGTTTAGCGATATTTTCAAGCCAGTCTTTAGACTTTTCAGGCAAATCTTCTTCAGAATATGCTGCAAATCCTCTTCGATTTGATTGTCCACCTATTAGACCCATAGTTACTTGGAATCTATCACCTAATTTTAACTCATTAGTAGTTGGACTTACCATATTTAAATCTATTCTATCTCCTGCTAAGACCTTAGGAAATAAAGTAGTTGGTATTGAACCAGCGGTACCAAATTGGGATATTTCCACCTCATTAAGTCCAGTACGGAAGTTTAATAACATTTGCTGCACAGAATCAGATGCGTATGTTGACCCAAATTCAAAGTATGCAATTTCATCAGCACTATTTATAATCCTTACTCCATACTCTGGGTGAATGAATAAATCTGTTACATTAATTACATTTTTTTCTCCAGCAATTGTACGAGCACTATCAACTATAAATGATGGAGTGTCGAACTCATATTTAGAACCTGAATCTGGATAAATAAGTTTCCATCCCGCTATACCTACTTTATGTGAGTTGTTTATACCTAGCTCAGTTAAGATTTCTCCTAAATCAGTTTTTCCAACTATTGGCTGATTAGGAAGTGATAAAGTATGATATAGAACTCCTTCAGCAGGTATACGACTATATTTAGCCATACCAATACATTCATTACCCAATAATAAATGAGCTTTACCAGACTTATCCAATACAAGTACTGCCTCTTCAAAACGTGGCTCAAAACCAGTTAGATACTGAAAATTTCCATAATGTTCGCGGTCAGCATATACTAGCATATAATCTAGATTTTGAGTTTTCATAGCCTCAAGGGTTTTATTAAGCCTTTGTTGAAAAACCTCATTTGGCAAACTAGGTTGCTCTTTTGGAAGACCCCAAAACGGCTCCTTTACAACTTTATGTTTTACATTTTCTACTTTAATCATAATTCGAAATACCCCCTATAAAATTATATATTCTAAAATATCGAATAATCGATATTCTATTTCAAATATTATTAATTCTCTAACCAACTAGAAGTGATATACTCTTCTACTTATCCAATGGATACATTGGTCTGATTAAATTTTTGAATTCTAAGTCTTCAACCCTCAAGTTACATGCTCCCGCCGTCATTGCCATGATATGGAACTTAGAAACGGTACTTAATTCAGTAAATAAATATCCTTGTTTCACTATGATAATGTCATAATCATCAATATTTAATCCTGCTGCAGTAAAGTGATTTAGAGTTGTAAAGGAATCTCCTTGGTTTGTAATTACAACATCAATATTACCAACTGAGACAGTATTTGCATTTCCTACCACATCATTTTTCGAAGATAAAAACCCTAAAAGATCTCCCTTAACCTTTAACACACCTTCTAATCTCACTGGAGCGCTATCTTTGTCATAGCCTATACCAACATCTATAATAACTTCTTCTCCAACTTCATATTCTGATAGTTTTTTACAAGCATCCCTATCTAAAATACCAGCCACTGCTACCTTCTTGTTTCCTATATTCTTATTCATTAATATTTGTAAAAGCATGGTATTGATGCCTGCCGCTCCACCTGTTGTGTTATCTCCTGAATCAGTTATAAAAATAGGTCTCATATTTTGACGAAGAGCTATATCTATAGTTTCTTCAGGTTCTAAGTGAAATTGAGTTAGCTTAAATTCATGACGCAGGTTAAATGCAAATTCCGCAAGTTCATCAGCAATCTTTTCAGCCAATTCTTGATATTCTTCAGATTCAGGAATAATTATCGCACAAGCAGAAGTGTTGGGACGATCCGTCCAAGCATGTCCATTAATATAATTTGCTAATAATATGCCTTCTTTTTTTTCATACTCCGCAAATTTATCAAGTATCGACCTCATAGGTTGAGTATTGTCAGTTGATTTCTCACCAGGCGTAATCATATAGATTCTTCTAAAAGCTGGTTTTATCTTTGCATTTCTTTTAATGCAATCTACTAACAATTCTGCTGTAATTCTTTCAGTCTCTTCTTGATCTACATGGGGAGCAGTTCTATATGAGCAAATTATATTTGCTAATTTAGGTACATCATCATCAATATTTGCATGTAAGTCTAGGGTTAAAGATATAGGTATATCATCCCCAACAACTTCTCTAATTTCTCTAAGTAAAGCTGCTTCTCCTGCTCCAACATTGACAACTTCCATAGCACCATGTAAATGTAGCCATATACCATCAATATCTTTTTCATTTTTTAGTACATTAATGATTTTATCTGCAAAGAATCTATAGGCTTCTTCAGCTACACATCCTGCGGAAGTTGCATTAGCATATATTGTAGGAATTACCTCTATACCTTGTTCCTCAAAATAATTAGTTACTGAAATACGCTCCTTAACCTCTTCACCCTCTACAAAAGTAAAGGCATCCTTGTCCATTACGAATGGATTAAAAGTAGTTGATTCTTGATAAAAATTTCCTACTACAATTCTCATAATTAACAACACCTACCTTTCAAAATTCGTATCACCTTGTTTATTCCAATTATAAATCCTTCTATTAAATCAATCCTAGCAATCTAGGTAAGGTCAAACTTAGTGCCGGTATATATGTTACCAAGAATAATACAACAATAATTGCTGCGAAAAATGGTAACATGTCTTTTATAGCTTTTTCTATTGGTACATTGCTAATAGCTGATGCAGCAAATAGAATATTCCCAACCGGCGGTGTTATTCCGCCTATACACATTGCATAGGTAAGAAAAATACCAAAATGAACAACATGCATTCCAAAACTTTGTACTACTGGTAGGAAGATTGGTGTAAAAATCAAAACCGCTGGCGCAATATCCATAAATGTACCTATAAATAATAAAAATATTATTAATATAAACATTATAATATTTGAGTTATCTGTTAAACTTAAAATTCCATTAGCGATTGCAGTCGGTATTCCAGCTATTGTCAAAATATGGACCATCATTGATGATGCACCTATTAAAAACATAACAACACCTGTTGTTCGTGCCGTTTCTATTAACATTTGAGGAACATCTTTTAGTGAAAAGGTCTTGTAAAACAGCATTAGTATAAATGAATATAATACTGCTATAGCTGAGCCTTCAGTTGGAGTGAACAATCCTAGGATAATTCCTCCTACTACAACAATTATCAATGATAAAGATGGTATTGCCTGGATAACAATGGTGAGTCCATCATGGAAACTTACTTTATCCGAAACAGGGTAACCTCTCTTTTTAGCAATAATATATGCTACAACCATACAACTTAATCCCCATAAAATCCCTGGTATATAACCCGCAACAAATAGTGTTGCAATTGATGTACCACCACTTACAAGTGCATAAAGTATCAATGTGTTACTTGGCGGAATAAGTAATCCTGTAGGAGCTGATATTGCATTTACAGCTGTAGAAAATCCAGGATCATATCCTTCTTCATCTTGTAGCGGTTTCATAACTCCACCTATGGATGTAGCCGCCGCTACAGCCGAGCCCGAAATAGCTCCAAAAAGCATATTAGCCACAATGTTTGTATGTGCTAATGACCCTGGCAATCTGCCTATAAGAAGTTTAGCAAAATTCACTAATCTTCGAGATATACCCCCATGGGTCATCATAACGCCAGATAATACAAAGAATGGGATAGCATTAAGTGTAAAGCTAGAAATATTTGTAAAAATTGACTGTGCGCCTGAGAATACCGATACATCAAAGGCGTATATAGATGTCATTGCTATAATTGTTGGTACTGCTAAACCTATAGAAATTGGTACTCCTAAAAAGAGTAGAACTAAAAATAAACCTAATAATGTTAATCCAATCTGTAGTGCCATTCTTCTCCTCCTTAATATTACTTTTCGATTTGTTGACAAATATAATACTGAGGACTCCAGTCCTCTATCATAAATTACTTTACTAAGAAAATGGAGTCCAGACATTATATTAGTAATTTTTTCATATTAGCTCTCAATTAATATGTTTGGCACAAAACAAAACCATCCAAGGGCATACTATGCCCTAAACCTCTCCATTAATTATGTCGCCTTTTTCATTTCTTGAAATATCCATTAAATTTATTAAGGAATAAAAAGTAATGAAGATTCCAGAAATTGGTAGTGCTGTGTAAATATATCCAATTTTCAGACCCAGAGTTGGAGAAGTTTCATTCATCCCCATTAGCATTCCTCTATATCCACCATAAATTAAAACCGATACTGCAAAGAATATAATTATTAACTCAGTCAATACATCTATAGCAAGTAATGCTTTCCCTTTAAACCTGTCTTTTACAAATGTAATACAGATATGCCCTTTTTCACCGAAAGCATAAGCAGCTGAAAATAGCGATGTCCATAGTAAGGCATATCTTAAAAATTCCGTCGTAAAGCTTGCTTGATTTTTTAATATAAGACGAGTGAAAACACCCCAAATAGCAACTAATACCATACTTAATATTGTTACAGATAATAAAACTTCAAGGGCTTTATCCAACATTTTTTTTGCTTTTTTCAAAATAATCATCCCCCTTGCTTTAAACCAAAAGCAATTCTAGTATTATTTCATTGCATCTATTATTTCAACAAAGTTCGCAACCTTTTCATTTTGTATAAGTTCTTCTCTTAACGGTCTTAAGGCTTCAGCGAAAGGTCCTAGTTCTGGATAATGTATCGTTACCCCAATAGACTCACTCTTCTTGATTGCGTCTTCCCTAGCTTGTCCCCAACCTGCGTCATGAAATGCAGTTGACTCTCTTGCAGCTTCCTTAACCGCTTCTTGTTGTTCAGTTGTCAATCCTTCAAATACACTATTCTTTATAAGTAAGATATCTGGTGAAAAAACATGCTCAGTAAATGAAAAATGTTTAGCTACTTCTCCTAAGTTGTTATCTGTAAAAGCTACAATACCATTATCAGCACCATCAACTACACCTTGTTGGATAGCAGTATATAGTTCACCCCAGTCAACAGGAGTTGCACTACCACCTAAAGCTTCAGCTGTTTTTATTTGAATTTGACTTGATTGTACACGCATTACTAAACCCTTCATATCTTCAGGTTTTAGGATAGGCGTATCTTTAGTATAGTAGTTACGGGCACCAGCATCATACCAAGTAAGACCTAAAATATCTAATGAATCAACCGTTGATTCATAAAGCGGTAATGCTTCTTCACTATTCATAAATCTTCTTCCATGATCCATTCCTTCAAATACATATGGTATTCCAAACAGTGAATATAATTCCTCAAAGTTTTCTAATGCATTTACAGACACCTTAGCCATATCAAGTAATTCTGTTTGTAAAGATTCTATATATTTTCTTTCATCACCTAAAACACCATTGGCAAATATTTCAACAGTTACTTCTCCATCAGTTTTTTCCTTTACTAATCTAGCAAACTCTTCCATTGATTTATGTACCGGATGCTCATTTGATTGGGTATGTGCTAACCTTAATACTACAGAATCTCCAGAACTTGTACTAGTACTCCCACTGCACGCAGACAACATTATTGCAAATACTAAACTAACAATCAATAATAAACTTTTTTTCTTCATTGTAAGCCTCCTAATTGATTTAATTTTTCGATTAGACCTTTACTTAACTTTAGAAATTCAATCATTATTCCAGTAATATATTAATTAAGCTTCCGTATTTTAAATTTTCCTCATCTATCACCACTCCCTATATCTATTTTTTAATATAATTTAAGCACATTTCGTGCTAATATTATCTTTTCATTATAATTCAGCATCAAGATACTTGTTTATTACTAAAGATGCAACTCCTAACATACCTGATTTTTCACATAAATTTGAACCTTTAATTTCATAAGTATTTTTAAAAGGAGCCCAAATGCGATCATCAACCCTTTTCATAATAACATCTAAAATTTCAGGTCTTTCCTCAATTAATTTACCAGTAATGATTACAGTATCCGGATTATACATACATATAACATTACATACTGCAATTCCAACATATGTATATAATCTATCTATTAGATTAATAGCCCAATTTTCCCCAGCAATTTCAGAATCGAATATTTCCTTTATACTGTAAACGTTTTTAAATGCCCTGGCTTCTTGTATTAGAGCTTCCTCAGTAATAAATGTTTGAAGACAACCAATTCTACCACAATCGCATAATCTACCATTTGGATCTATAGTTGTATGTCCAATTTCTCCTGCACTATTGGTTATACCACGATATATTTCTTCATTGACTATTAAAGCCGACCCAACACCTGTCCCAAAATTTATTAAGGCTGCCCTTTTAGAGCCTTTAGTCGAACCATAAACATTTTCAGCTATAGCCTTCGACTTTATTAAATTGTCAATTGTTGTTTTATAACCAAATCTCTTTTCAATGTAGTCTACAATCCCAACATCTTTCCATCCTAGCTGTGGAGAAAATACTACTCGTCCACTTTTATCGTCTACAATCCCTGGTATACCAATACCAATACCAATTATTTTTGACTCAGTAGAATTTTCTTGCTCTATTATTCCTCCAATGGTGTTACAAATCTTATCTACAACTTTTTCCCAGTCCATAACATGGGAATCATAAGTAACTTCTTCTTTTAAAATGATATTTCCATCGAAATCTACTACTCCGATTTTCGATATGCTTTGATCCATCTCTACACTTATTACGTGGATTGAATTAGGATCTGTATCTAGAAGAATGGCTTTTCTTCCAACTCCACTTGATGTTAAATTAGTTTCTTTTACTAAGCCTAATTCACTAAAATCTGTAACTATTCTGCTTATCGATGTAGGGCTCATATTGGTTATCTTTGCCAAATCAGCCCTTGAAATTGGTCCTTTTTCTCTTATCAAATTAAGAATCATCTCTTTGTTTATCTTTTTCATCAATTCCTGATCATGTTTAATAATTTGTGACATCGCTTTCACCTCGTTAATTTCTCCACTGCTGTTATTAATTATAGTTTATATTATTACAAATAATCTGTCAATGGTTATTTGTTGTTTTTTTCTAAATATTTTACTAACTTTTTATATTCACTAAAATAGTAAACAGCCTATGACCATTTATTTAAGGTCAAGGCTGTTTTTCAGAATAAGTTTAAATTTCAATCCCGAAATATTCCTTTGCATTTAGGAAGCAAATTTCTTTTATCATTGTCCCAACTAAGTCCATATCATTAGGAGCTTCTCCATCTTCTACCCATGAACCCACTAAATCACACAATACACGCCTAAAATACTCATGTCTTGTATATGAAATAAAACTTCTAGAGTCCGTTACCATTCCTACAAACCTTCTTAGTAGTCCTAAATTAGCAAGTGCTTCCATTTGTTCAATCATACCTAGTTTTTGATCATTGAACCACCAACCAGAGCCAAATTGAATTTTTCCAGGTATACCACCACCTTGAAAATTCCCAATCATCGTACCTAATATATAGTTATCACTCGGATTCAAGCAATATAGGATTGTCTTAGGTAATTCATTAGTTTTATCAACTTCATTTAATAATTTCGAAAGTGATTCAGCAATATTTCCATCATTTATTGAATCATACCCTGTATCCGCTCCCAAAACACTAAACATTCTAGCATTGTTATTTCTTAAAGCACCTATATGAAGCTGCATTGTCCAACCACGTTTATTATACATCCTAGCTAAATTTAACAATGTCAGTGTTTTATATTTGTCAATTTCTATGTCTGTAAGAGTCATACCATCCATAGCTTTTAGGAATATTTCATTGACTTCCTCATCACTAGCAGGTGCATAAAATATTCTATCTATACCATGGTCTGATAATCTACAACCCTCTTCATGGAAATAATCAACCCTAGATTCTAAGGCTTTAATAAAGTCACCATAGGAGTCTATCTTTATCCCATTTATTTCAGATAATGCCTTAACCCAAGCTACAAAAGTATCGTTCTGTATATTGATTCCTTTATCTGGTCTTAAAGTTGGAAAAACTTTTACACCAAACTCTTTATCTTCTCTAACTTTTTTATGGAATTCCAATGTATCTATTGCATCATCTGTAGTACAAAGTGCCTTTACATTAGATCTCTTTATAAGTTGTTTTGCAGTAAATTCTTTTTCCTTTAATAACGCATTAGCTCTATCCCAAATCTCATCTGCAGTATCCTCATTTATTATCAAATCTATATCAAAAAATCTTTTTAGTTCAAGGTGTGACCAATGGTAGAGGGGGTTTCCTATACAGTATGGAACAGTTTTTGCCCAAGCTTTAAACTTATCATAATCTGAAGCATCACCTGTTATGTATTTTTCATCTATTCCATTTGATCTCATGGCTCTCCACTTATAGTGGTCTCCTCCAAGCCAAATTTCTGTTATGTTTTTAAAGCTCATATCATTTGCTATGGCTTCAGGACTAAGATGACAATGGTAATCAAATATTGGCATGTCCTTTGCGTAATTGTGATAAAGTTCTACTGCTGTTTCACTATTAAGTAAAAATTTTTCATCTAAAAATTTCTTCATATCAATTTAACCCTCCTAAATTATCATAAATATTAAACTTTGCAATGCAACAGCACTAAAAGGGAAAGACTTTATCCCTTCCCTTTTTGATATATTAAACTCCAGAATAAGCTGAAAACCCACCATCTATAGGTATAACAACACCATTGACAAAACTAGATGCCTCTTCATTTACTAAAAATAACAATGCTCCTACTAGCTCTTCTGGTTTTCCAAACCTTTCCATAGGTGTGTTATTCAGTATTTTCTTAGACCTATCAGTATAAGAACCATCTTTATTCAATAATAATGCTTCATTTTGGCTAGTCAAGAAAAATCCTGGTGCCAATCCATTAACTCTTATTCCTACTTTGGAAAGATGAACCGCTAACCACTCCGTTAAGTTTGATACAGCTGCCTTTGCACCTGAATATGCCGGTATCTTCGTTAATGGAGTATACGCATTCATTGAAGATATATTGATTACAGAACACCCTTCTCTTCCTACCATATCCTTAACGAATTCTTGAGTAGGTAAAAAAGTTCCTAGGAAATTTAGATCAAATACAAACTTAATTCCATCCTCATCTAAATCAAATAGTGTTTTTATATTTTCATCCGTGTTGTTTAAGTCTTCTTCATATAGATACTCTTTTGTAGTATTACCCTTTGGATGATTGCCCCCTGCACCATTAAGGAGTATATCACATGGACCAAGTTTTTCTAGAATCTCCGTATGAGCCTTTACTAGACTTTCCTTATTCAGTACATCCGCTTCAACAGCTATGGCAATACCACCATTTTCAGTAACCTCTTTTACTTTTTCATCTAATTTATTTTGACTTCTTCCAAGTAATGCTATCTTAGCACCACAGGCAGCCAAAGCATCTACCCAAGCACTACCCAATACTCCTGTTCCGCCTGTAACTACTACTACCTTATTAGTCAGATCAACTTTGAATGGCAATTTCAACTCCATATTATTTCCCTCGCTTCTTATAGCTTTTCTCTAATGTCTCCCATATACCCACTACATACATTGCACCAAGAGCCCTATCGTATAGACCATACCCAGGTCTACCAGTCTCACCCCAAATCATTCTGCCATGATCAGGTCGAAGATATCCGTCAAAATTATTCTTATGAAGAACTTTCATAATTTCAACTATATCTAAAGAACCATATGAGGAATAATGAGCAGATTCTTCAAACCCTCCATCATCAAGAAGTTTCACATTTCTTACATGCATAAAATGAATCTTTTCTTGAGCTGCATATTTATCTATCAATTTAGGAACATCATTGAAACTTCCGCTTCCTAAAGATCCTGTACAAAATGTTAGTCCATTATATTTACTATCTACTAGATTTAAAAACCTATCTAGACTTTCTTCAGTTGTAATGATTCTTGGAAGTCCAAATATTGGCCATGGTGGATCATCCGGATGGATTGCCATCTTCACATCATTTGCTTCTGCTACTGGTATTATTTCTTTTAAGAAGTACTCTAAATTTGACCATAATCCTTCTTCCCCAACCTTTTCATATCCTTCAAATAAATCCTTTAAGTCCTCTTTCGTATATGATGAATCCCAACCAGGTAATGATAGTTCCCCATCTAATGGATCCATTTTATCCACTTGATCAACATAAAAAACAAGTGCAGTTGAGCCATCATCTAACTCTTTGTCCAACTGGGATCTGGTCCAATCGAATACAGGCATAAAATTATAGCAAATTACTTTTACACCAGCTTTACCCAGATTGATAATGTTTTGTTTATAGTTTTCAATATACCTATCCCTGTTTGAATTGCCTAGTTTTATGTCCTCGTGAACTGGCACACTTTCAATAACATCAAACTTTAGCCCTGCTTTTCCAACTGTTTCCTTCAAACTATTTATCTTATCCATAGGCCACACTTCACCAACAGGTACATCGTAAATAGCTGTAACTATACTTTCCATTGTAGGAATTTGCTTAATATAGTTGATTTTCACCGGGTCATCGTTACCATACCATCTAAATGATAGTTTCAAACTCATCTACCTCCTTATTTGTAATTACAATATCGTTAACAAATTAAAGTGTAACACCCGTCTTAAATATCGCCATCTCCTTGAACTCATTCTTTTCATTATTGGTAAATTTACCACTAGCAACTTCTATGATATAGTTAACAAATTCATCCAATAACTCATCCATTGAAACATCTTCTAAAAGTACTCCTGCATTAAAATCTATCCAATGTGGTTTTAGATTAAATAGAGGAGTGTTTGTGGATACTTTAACTGTAGGTATAAAGCTTCCAAACGGAGTACCCCTACCTGTTGAAAACAATACCATATGACATCCTGATGCTCCTAAAGCTGTGGAAGAAACCAAATCATTTCCTGGTGAATTTAATAGATTTAATCCATTCTTTCTAACAGGATCACCATATGCTAGAACATCTACCACAGTTGATTTTCCACCTTTTTGAGTGCATCCTAAGGACTTATCCTCCAATGTTGTGATTCCACCTTCTTTATTTCCTGGTGATGGATTTTCATATATTGGTTGATTGTGTCTTATAAAGTACTCCTTAAAATCATTTATTAAACTTACTATATCTTCAAATACTCCCTCAGACTCTGCTCTATCCATAAGAATAGTCTCAGCTCCAAACATCTCTGGAACCTCTGTCAATATTGAAGTACCACCATGACTTATAAGATAATCTGATAATTCACCTAGTAATGGATTGGCTGTTATACCAGAGAAGCCATCTGAACCACCACATTTTAATCCAATCTTTAGTTCAGATATAGGAACTTCTTCTCTAGTGTCATATTTTACCGTTTCATAGATTTCCTTAAGGAGTTTAACACCTTCTTCTATTTCATCTCCTACGGTTTGAGTCTTTAGAAACTTGATTCTTTCTTTATCAAACTCTCCCATATGCTCTATAAATTCTTCAATTATGTTGTTCTCACATCCCAGCCCTATAACTAGTGCTCCTCCTACATTGGGATGCTTAACTATATCTATAAGAATCTTTCTAGTGTTTTCTAAATCATCTCCTAGCTGAGAACAGCCATAATTGTGTTTGTAGAGGCGGATATCATCTACACCATCTGCTTCAATCTGGTTTGTAAACGTTTTAGTCATCATTTCAGCTATGCCATTTATACACCCAACTGTCGGAACTATTACAATTTCATTTCTTATACCAACTCTACCATTGCCTCTTCTATAACCCATAAATTTCGAGGGTCCTTCCTTCTTAGGTATATTGACAAATTCGGGATTGTACCTATATTCAATTGTTCCTTCTAAATTTGTCTTAGTATTGTGAGTGTGGACCCAATCACCCTCAAGTATTTTCTCTTTAGCCTGTCCTATTGGATAACCATATTTGATGATATCCTCGCCCTTTTCGATGTTAGCTAATGCTATTTTATGTCCTGGCTTAACATCTTGTAACAGCTGGATTGACTGATCCCCATCCTGAATAATCAGCCCCTTTTTTAAATCCTTTAAAGAAATTATAATGTTATCAAATTCATTAATCTTTAAATATTCTTTCATGATAATATCTCCTTCAATGCCGTCGCTATACCATTTCTCTCAATATTAATAAGATATTTGGTTACTTCTTCCTTAAGACCATCTATTTCATTTAGATTCATTTTCCATAGGCTCTCTAGACCAAGAACTGTCTCAACTATATATCCTAAATATTCATCAGTATTATCATATTTACCCCATAGTTCTGAAAACATGTCCAGGTATTCAACATTATCAGATAGGTTGATTCTTTCGCCATTTCTTTCACCCTTATAAAACTCAATTAATGAGGCAAGAGAGAATAATAGTTTCTTTGGAAGCTCACCCTTTCTTTCAATATAATCCAATATTGAAGGTAAAACTCTTGTTTCGAACTTGCTCATAGAGTTTAAAGATATACTCATTAAATAATGCTTTATAAATGGATTTCTAAACCTATCTAATACATCTGATGCAAAACCTTCTGACTCCGACCTTGGAAAATCCATAGCCGGCACAATTTCATCAAATATTGCAGATCTGATAAATTCACCAATTACCTTATGATCTACAGAGTCCTTCACTGTATCCAGACCATATAAGTATGCAACTGGAACCATGGCAGTGTGAGCACCATTGAGTATTCGAACCTTTCTAGTTCTATATGGGGTTAAATCATCTACGAATAGAACATTTAGACCTATTTTATCAGCAGGGAATTCATCCTTAATCTCCTTTGGCCCTTCTATAACCCATAGATGAAAATGCTCACCTTCTACAAGGAACTTGTCCTCATAACCTAGCTCTTTTTGAATACTTTCCGCATTTTCTTTTGGATAACCTGGTACTATTCTGTCTACAAGGGTATTATAAAAAACATTGGCTTCATTTATCCAATTGATAAAACCATCCTCAAGAACCCAATCTTTAGCTAGTTTTAATATAATCTCTTTAAGTTTTTCTCCATTTTTATCAATTAACTCACATGGCAAGAATATTAAACCTTTATCCACTTCACCATTAAAGAATTTATACCTGTGATATAAGAAGGAAGTTACCTTACCTGGAAATGAGTTTTGGGGTCTATCTTCTAATTTATCATTCTCATCATAAATGATTCCTGCCTCTGTGGTATTAGAAATCATAAATCTGATATCTGGGTTTTCTGCAGTCTTTAAATACTCATCATAATCTCTATAGGTGTTGATACCACGAGTAATAGAATTTATTATAAGCTTTTCATCAATTAGTTCTCCCTTACGAATTCCCTTTAGCAGAAGGGTGTATAAACCATCCTGCTCATTTAACTCATACACTTTATCATTACTTCTAGGTCCAACGACTAAAATTCCAGAGTCAAAATTCAATTCCTCATTCATCCTATGGACAATCCAATCAGAAAAAGCTCTTAAAAAATTCCCATCTCCAAATTGGACTATTCTTTCAGGATATTCTTTAAACTCCTTATACATTGTTTTATTGATTTGCATTTTATCAACTCCATCTTATTTTTTGAATATACTTTATATATAAAAAATTGTATAAACTTATATAATCATAACCATATTCATACTGATATATCAGATAAATATCAGTATGATTACAAGATATACTATTTTTTAAAAAAAATCAAGCCGTTATATTAATTATCTTTAAACAAAAACTGTTCAGAATTTTAAATATTTATTCTAAACAGTTTTACTTAATTATTATAATTTTTTCTTTGGAAAAATAGATTCTATTGCATCATCCCATGAACTATGGATATGTTTCTCGTAAGCATCTAATATAGCCTTTTCATCTTTACGTAACATTGCATCTAATATTCTTATATGTTCCTCAATAGAAGCTGTATAATTTTCGTTAGCTTTTGTACTATGAATACGGATTCTATGGATATGATCAGATATTACATTCAACAATTCCTTTAAAAAACTATTATGAGAATTAGAAATAATGTTATTGTGCAAATCATTATCTAAACTGGTGTAATAATTCACATAATCATTATGACTTTGAAATTTTGGCGGGCTCTTAAATGCATCGTACATCATTTGAAGCCATTCGGGCTCTAATTGATTATAACTCTGCACCGCCATATATGGTTCATTTAGCAAGCGAACTTGATATATTGCATTCACTAGATCATAATCCAATTCCCTAACTAAAGTACCCTTTCGTGGGTAAACCATAACAAAGTAATCTTTCTCTAATCTTTGAATTGCCTCTCGAATCGGAGTTCTACTCATTCCCAACTCCTCTTGCAACTCTACATCTGAAATATCCTTTAAAGGAGGATATTCTCCACTCACAATTTTATCCTTTATATATTTATAAGCATTAGATACCTTATCGTCTTTTAACAATCTACTCATCATTATCCCTTTCTTTCATACCCATTTTCTTAAGATATGATAACTGTGTTTATTTTATTTCAAATCTTTTAGATTGTCAATCATATTTCAATGTTTTACGGTTGGTACTATTTCAGCAACTAATCCTACTTTTATCAACTCTTCTCCATTCACCTATCCACTCTATCCTTCCTACCAATAAACTCCATCAACTGACGCAATGTGGGAAAGCCTTCCATATCTCCATGGACTAATACAGCCATAGCACCTACTCCATTTGCCCATTCTCCACACTCTTTTAGAGGAAGATTTCTTAATATTCCAGCTAAAAACCCTGCTGCAAAACCATCCCCTGCTCCTACGCTATCTTCCATTTTTTCAACAGCATAGCCATTTACATAGATATTTTCTTTTCCATCTGTTACAAAACATCCTTTTTTCCCCAACTTAACTGCTACCTTGCCAACTCCCAAGTCTAAAAAATGCTTAGCTATTTCTTCTGGGTCTTCTAAACTTAAGAGCATCCTCACTTCATCTATTCCTGGAAATATGATATCAGCATATTTTGCTATTTCCAATAATACAGGTCTTGCTTCCTCTACCCCCCAAAGTTTCAAACGAATATTTGGGTCAAAAGATACCAGTACACCATTTTCCTTGGCAATCCTTATAGCTTCAATAGTAGCTTTCCTTGTCTTTTCAGAAAGAGCTGGGGTAATTCCTGTAACATGTAAAATCCTAGCGTTTTTTATATACCCTTCATCTATGTCATCAGGACTTAAGCGACTGGCTGCTGATTCTTTTCTATAATAGTAGATATTAGGATCGGCATGTGCAAACCTTTCCTTAAATAATAATCCAGTATTATTATTTTTATCTATTTTTATTCTTGATACATCTACACCTTCACCTCTAATAATCGAAGTTACATATCTTCCAAATTCATCATCGCCTAGTTTAGAAAACCATCCAGTAGAATTCCCTAATCGTGATAGTGCAATAGCAACATTTGATTCAGCCCCTGCTATACTTTTATGAAAGGTATGTACGTAGCGCAATGCACCCTTATTATCAGGATTAAATAGAATCATGGTTTCTCCAAAAGTTACTACATCCATCTTGGCCATCAATCTTCCCCCTTATGAGAATATCTCCTATTTTGTTTCGTACCTTGAACCGCTGTTTCATATTACGAAATGCAACTCTATTTTATATAAACTTTCCAATAAAAGCAACCTTTGATTTTAAATTATATTATTAAAAAGGAGCTTGGTTATTTATCCTCTATAACCAAGCTCTTTTGAGATAAGATATGCATATTTTATAACTTCTTTGGCAATTTCATCAATTCTGTCCTTTGTTACTCTTATTGCAGGTCCAGAAATACTGATTGCACCTTCTACTTCACCACGGAAGTTAAACACAGGAGCACCTATACATCGAACTCCTAATTCATTTTCCTCGTCATCTTCTGCATAGCCCTGTAATTTAACTTTGGACAATTCCTTGATAAACATATTATAATCGGTAATTGTCTTTTCAGTAAGCTTTACAATGTTGCTATTATTCCATACTTTATTAACTTCCTCTTCATCCATGTAGGCAAGCATTGCCTTACCTACAGAGGTACAATATAGGGGTGATCTTCTACCAACCTTTGATGCCATCCTTATATTATTATCTGCCTCAACTTTATCGATATACACAATATCATATTTATCACGAATGACTACATGGACAACTTCATTGAGACTTTCCATTAAAGCTTTAGTATAGTCCTTAGAGGCTTTTAGTATATCTATATCTTCTATTACCTTATTTCCTAATTCAAAAAGCTTTGTAGTAAGCTTATATTTGTTTGTTTGTTGATCTTGTATTACATATCCTTTATAGATCAAAGTTCCCAACAGTCTGTGGACTGTACTTTTATGGAGCTCCACCTTTTCACTTATTTCTGTAATCCCCAAACCTTCATTATAGTCCGCTATTAGTTCTAAAATAGATAATGTTCTATCAACAGATTGTACAATTTCCATTTCTCTCTCCCCTTAAAATCACTAGATCTTTATTTTTCTTACTTTGTAAATTATAACACAAATTATACCTAATATCTAAAATAATGAAATTTCCTATTGCAAATGTTTTCATTATTTATTATAATATAATACAAGGTGTTTCGCAATGCAATATGTAGTTTCATTATGTGAAACCATCTATAAGGAGGCTTATACCATGAGAAAATTTGAAGTACTTCAACGTATAGAAGAAGTGGGAGTAGTTGCTGTTGTTAGAGCAGAAAACAGTGAAAAAGCTAAAACCATTGCCCTAGCTTGTATGGAAGGTGGAGTAGATTCTATAGAAATAACTTTTACAGTGCCTGGAGCGGATGATGTAATAAAAGATCTTACAAAGGAATTTGGCGACAAATTATTAGTAGGTGCAGGTACAGTATTAGACAGTGAAACAGCTAGAATAGCTATATTAGCCGGTGCAAAATACATTGTAAGTCCAGGATTTGATTTAGAAACTGCAAAATTATGCAATAGATATCAAGTTCCTTATATGCCTGGATGTATGACGATTACTGAAATGATTACGGCTATGCAGGCTGGAGCTGACGTAATCAAAGTATTCCCAGGTAGTGCATTTGGTCCATCATTTATAAAGGCTGTTAAAGGACCATTACCTCAAGCAGTATTGATGCCTACTGGCGGAGTAAGTATTGATAATGTGGATCAATGGATTAAAAATGGTTGTATAGCAGTTGGTGTAGGTGGAAACCTTACTAAAGGTAGTAGTGAGGATATGACGAATGCTGCAAAAGAATTTGTAGAAAAAGTAAAAGAAGCTAGAAATGAAAATAAAACTTTAGAGGGGGCAGTTTAATGAAAAAGGTTGTAACTTTAGGAGAAATCATGCTTAGGCTATCAACTCCAAGATTTGAAAGATTTGTACAAGCTGATTCATTCGATGTAGTATATGGTGGTGGTGAAGCAAATGTAGCTGTTTCATTATCAAATTATGGCTATGATTCATATTTTGTTTCAAAACTACCTAAAAATGAAATAGGTCAGGCAGCTATTAATCACCTTAGAAGATATGGTGTTAATGATGATTATATCGCAAGAGGTGGAGATAGAGTTGGTATATATTATTTAGAATCCGGCGCTTCAATGAGACCTTCAAAAGTAGTATATGACAGAGCCCATTCATCTATTTCTGAGGCTGATATTTCTGATTTTGATTTTGATGAAATATTCAAAGATGCTGCATGGTTCCACTTCTCAGGAATTACACCTGCATTGGGAGAAAAAGCAGCTAAATTAACTGAAGAAGCTTTAAAAGCTGCTAAAAGGCATGGAGTAACTACTTCTGTAGATTTAAACTATAGAAAAAATCTATGGACTCCTGAAGAAGCACAAAAAGTAATGTCCAATCTTATGCAATATGTAGATGTATGTATAGGTAATGAAGAAGATGCTCACTTAACTCTTGGATTTAAACCTGGTGAAACAGATGTAACTTCTGGAGAATTAGAACTAGCTGGATATGAAAGCATATTTAAACAAATGAAAGAAAAATTTGGATTCAAATATGTAATCAGCTCCTTAAGAGAATCATATTCTGCATCTGACAATGGTTGGTCCGCATGTGCTTATGATGGTAATGAATTTTACCACTCAAGACAATATGACATAAGAATTGTAGATAGAGTTGGTGGCGGTGACTCCTTTGCATCTGGTGTAATCTACGGATTATTAGAAGGTAAAAACTTTAAAGATGCATTAGAATTCGGAGTAGCTGCATCAGCATTAAAACATACAATCCATGGTGATTTCAACATGGTAACCGTAGCTGAAGTAGAAAATCTTTTAAAAGGTGATGCTTCAGGTAGAGTTCAAAGATAAGTAATTAGATAATATTGATATAGATTTTTTTATTTCCCCCAATATAAAAGAAACAGAAAACCTTAGCCCAACTATAGGTTTTCTGTTTCTTTTTTTTAAACTATCCAATTAAAAGCAGGGATAATTGAGGAACAAATGTAATTATTAATAAGTCTACAATCAACAATACTATAAACGGTATACAGCCACTTATTACTTCTGATAGAGACATTTTACTTATACCTGATGCTACAAATAGGTTAAGTCCAAATGGTGGAGATAGCATACCAATAGCTAAGTTCACTATCATAACCACTCCAAAATGTATCGGATTAATACCTATACCTTGTATGATCGGAAGGAATAATGGTGTCAAAATAAGTACAGCAGCACTTGAATCCATAATCATACCTACAAATAGTAGTATGACATTAATAGCAAGCATGATTAAAATAGGTGAATTTCCTATACCTAAAACACTTGCTGCAACTTTTTGTGGAACTTGTTGGAAGGTTAAATACCAGCTAAATATCTTTGAACATGCTATTACAAACATTATCATAGCAGAAGTTACTACTGATTTTCTAGCAATTCTAAATATATCTTTAAAGCCTATCTCTTTATAAATAAAAAGCGAAATTACTAAACTATACACTATAGAAACAGCTGCCGCTTCCGTAGGTGTTGCTATACCACTATATATACTACCTAGTACTATAACAGGCATTAATATACTGAAGAAAGCTTCTCCAAATGCTACTACCACTTCTTTAAAAGATGGAAATGGCATCCTTTCGTGTTTCTTGATTTTAGAATAAATATAGCAATATCCTATTAGAGTTAATCCTATAAAAATTCCAGGTAGTATAGCCGCAATAAATAAATCACTGATAGATTGTTCAGAAACAACACCATAGGACATCATAGTAATACTTGGTGGTATTATTATTCCCAATGATCCAGCAGCACATAGTAATCCTACTGTAAACTTACGATCATATTTATTTTCAATTAGATTTGGAATCATGACTCCACCTATCCCCGCAACAGTTGCAGGACTTGATCCTGATAATGCTGCAAAGAACATGGAAGATATTACAGCTGTTATAGGTAGTCCACCTGATATCCAACCGAATAATTTATTAGCAAAATTGATTAGCTTCTTAGAGGCTCCCCCTTCTAACATAATATCTCCAGCAAAAATAAAAAATGGAATAGCCATTAAACTAAATGAATCTACACCGGAAAACATCTTTTGAACAGCAGTATCTAAACCTAAACCGTTGTTGAACATAGCTATAATAGAGGATAAACCAGTGGTTATCCCTATTGGTACACCTAATAACAGAAAAATTAAAAAGGA
Source organism: Tissierella sp. (assembly GCA_012735585.1). GTDB lineage: Bacteria > Bacillota > Clostridia > Tissierellales > Tissierellaceae > JAAYTL01. The sequence goes on along the minus strand of JAAYGX010000074.1, from coordinate 1,138 downwards.
TATCAATAATATCATTATTACACCTCTCCCTGTAAATCATCAAATTTAAATAGTTCTTTTACCGTATCTAAAAACCTCATTACATAACGTATCAACATTAAGGATACTCCTACAGGTACTGATGCATAAGGTATGTATAGTGGTATTTTTATAGATGTTGCCATTGAACCTAAATTTATGGCATTTTTTATCATATTAATACCAGCAAATATTATCATAATACAAAATACAATATTTATAATCTCTACTATTATACTTATAAATATTTTGATCTTTCCACGCAATATAGAAGATAGTGCATCCATATTAACATGGGCATTTTCCCTAACTGCAATACTGCTCCCTATAAATATAAACCAAGCTATCATCATTCTTGCTACTTCTTCTGACCAGGATATAGAATAATTAAACTGGTATCTTAATATTGCTTGAAAAAATACCAAAAAAGATGTTATTATCAACAAGCTAGATGCAATAACATCTTCAGTTACATCCAATATCTTAAGAAACTTTTTCATAAGTACCATCCTTTCACTTTATACTACTTTTGGGAGTCCGATAGTCGGACTCCCTACTGATATATGGAAAATAATTACTTTGTATATTTTTCTACTAATTCTAATAATTCTTTTCCATTTTCCATTTCTAAGAACTCATCATACGCAGCCTGAGTTGCTTCCTTAAATTCCGCTTTTGCAGCTTCATCAAATTCATCAATAATCATGTCTGTTTCTCTTAAATCATTAAGATAAGCTTCGTCTAATTCTATAGTTTTCTCCCATTCCCAAGCAGTTACTTCTTTAGCAACGTCTTTTACAAGTTCTTGTAAATCAGCTGGTAATGATTCAAACTTATCCTTATTCATAATAAACGCATATCCCATAAAACCATGATCACTTATAGTCATGTAATCTTGCACTTCATAGAACTTTCTTGTAACAATATTTCCATATGGATTTTCTTGTCCATCAACTGTTTTTGTTTGTAGTGATGAATATAAATCACTAAATGGTACAGAAATTCCACCTGCATTTATCGCTCTAAATTGAGTTACTAGAAGGGGACTTTGACTTACACGAATCTTTAAACCATCTAAATCTTTAACACTTTTTATAGGGTGTTTTGAGTTAGTTAATTG
>JAAYGX010000073.1 GCA_012735585.1 Tissierella sp. | reverse complement strand
ATTGTTCTTCATTCCATCTACCTTTTTGCAATAATAATTGTCCTACTTTGGCAAATTCATCAGTTCTCAAATGTAGACCATCTAATCCCATGGTATGTCCATTGGGGCAAGTTTCCCATTGAGTATTGAAATATCCAAATCTATCAAATAACCTATCTTTAAGATAATCTCTAAGTTTCTCTCCTGAAATTTTTTCAATGATTCTGCTTGATGTGGAAACTTGCTGCATAATTACACCTCACTAACTTTCTTATGATTATATTTATCTGTTTTCATCTAGTAAATAGAGTACATCCTCTTGTCCATTAATTATCTTAATCTTCATTTACTATCTTATCAAATTCAATCAAACCATTTTTATAAGATGATCTTACCTCTACAAGTAAGTTTTTATAAAAATCAATAGCTGTCTTTTGTCTTTCTAGGGCAATTTCTGTTGCTCTTTTCGTGTAAAATTTATCATATAATCCTCCAAGCTTATATTTATATTCTTGAAAAAAAGATGGTTCCAAATCGTTAGTACCATCAGATATAGTGTTATCCTTCTGTAATCTTATATATAAAGGTTCCAAAACCTGTCCATTATAAATAAGAGTTCGTGCAATGCCAATTACTCCAGTTGCATCTATTTTATCAACATCAGATAAGTTATTATCCAAATAAATGGTCCTATCATTTTAAACAGACTTCCTTTTTTCATGAATAAACCTTCTTTCTTTTCCATGCAACAATAGGACATATCCAACTGTCGCATAACATATTTCCTACTTATATCCAATATATAGAAAATGTTCACTAGTCCCCATTAAATTCTCATCTTTACCTAATTGATAGCATATTTCTAACCATTTTTGATATTGCTCTTCCTCCAGGACATTGATTTCTTTTTCTTTGGAGCCTAGAATGTTTTCTACTCCAGCAAATTTAAGCTCAGTCAATCCAAAACTATTCATTAGATCCTTAGCTTCTTTGTGATCTGTAAAATATGCTGTTGTAAATCCTTTATCTCCACTACTTTTGCCATCCTGTAAAAATATTAATAAATCATCTACAGAATCAATTGGATATAGGCCTTTTAGATAATCTTGTATCGGTGCATACTTGGATATAAATGAAGCAAATATAATTCCATTTGGCTTTAATAACCTCAAAGCACCTTCAATTGCCTTTTTCCTATCAGATTCATTGACTAAATGGTACAAAGGACCCATTAGGAGAATAACATCATATTTTTGTTCATAAGCATCTAATTCTAGTGCATTACCATGTATATAAGCTCCCAATGTTATGCCCTTATCAGCCGATTTTTCTTTTGCTACTTGGATATTGCGCTTTGATAGGTCTAATAGAGATACCTTGTGCCCTTTCTCCGCTAGATATATAGAATATCTACCAGGTCCACCTCCTATATCAAATATCTCTAAACCTTCACCTATTATGTATTCATCTAAGTATCTTTTAGTAATATCGAATTCAATTTTATGTCGATTCAACCTTTCCCACTCATCATATTTTTCATCATACCATTCTTCAACTTTGTTCATTAATATCTCTCCCTTTCCTCTCTACTATGGATTAATAATTTTATAATAGAATTTAAACATACAATATAATAAAAATATAGATACCAGAACTATAAATACTTTAATAAAAATATCCGATACTATTGTAAAATATATTGCTAAACCAATTAATACAGAAGCATATACCAATGAAAAAAGCATAATGTGGATGAATCTTTTTAGTTTCGTTGAATTCTCATCATTTACTTTCTTGGCTACCCCCTCTGGTGATAACCAAGTTAATATTACTTCTAGTATTATTTCTAATAGTTCTAGTATTTCCGTCATGATTAAATCCCCCTTATTTGCACGACTTTATATTTTCCTTGTACAGTATTAATCACTAAACTAAAATGAATTCTTGTTAATATAAATATTTAAAGCCTTAATTCCTTTAAATGCTACAAAAATAATCGCTATATATACCATAACCTCTAATATGGCACTCAGCATGGATAAAACAATACCCAGATAAGCAATACCCATTGTAATCCCTCCCTACATAACTATTCTACAAGACTATCCAAATTCCCTTCTTTTTAATGAAATATTTTCAATATAAAAAACCAAGATAGATTATAATAATCTACCTTGGTTTGGTGATGGGCTTTGCTTTTTCTTATTCTTTAATTTAGCTAAGGTTTTAGTAAGTTCATAGATGTCATCAAATTTAAAAGTTTTATTATCTACAGTCACAATAGTGACTGTAATCAGGGGAAATCTCTGTAAATCTCCTTGACGATTACTAGTCTCTACAAATCCATTTTCTCTATCTACTGTATTATAATAGTTTAAAACTGTCCTTTCAAAATCAACCTTAATTTTATTGAAATAATCTTCCCCTACATGTTCATCTATAATAATTACAAAATCATCTCCACCTATATGTCCCAAAAATTGATTATCCGGCATATTCTCTCTCATAATATCTGCCAATAACCTTATAATTAAGTCACCATTCTCAAATCCATATATATCATTAAATGGTTTAAAATTATCTATATCTAAATAAGCTATTGTATATTTACAATCACTATTGATTAAACTATTTAATTTTTGCTCTATGATCAAATTACCAGGTAGCTCTGTTAGGGGACTTTGGTGTTTTGCCATATGAATTTTTATTTCAAAACTCTTTAATAGTAGATCCTTTATGGTCACTGTACCTAAGTAGCTATTACCCTCTGCTATAACTATAAAATCATAGAGTTTGTCATTTGTCCGTGCCATTGCTAATGAGGAAACCATGCTTATAGGGGTATTAGAATCTACTTTCAGAAAATCCCTGTCCATAATGTGACATACCGTCTTGTTTTGGTAAAGTGTAAAACCATACCTTCCACTTAATTTTAGATTTAACTTTTCTCTTGTTATAATCCCCACAGGTTTATTGTCTTCCAGTACACATACTCCAAAAGATTCTTGATTTTCATTAAAATAGTCATACAAATCAATTACCATTTCATTTGATGTAACGGTTTTGGTGACTGTAACAAGTTTTTTAATTGTCCTCTCATTGTTATCTGACTGAGAAATAATATTTTTCATAAAAGTTAATTCCTTTATAGATTCTACCAATTCTTCTCTTATCTCTAGTATTTCAGATTCAGGTTTCTGAATATAATAACCTTGTCCATATTGGACTCCAAGATTTATAAGTGTGGTTAATTCTTCATAAGTTTCTATTCCTTCAGCTATTAAATAGATACTAGATACCTTTGATAGCTCAACCATTCCTCTAACAAGTGCATATTTTAAATTATCCTTATCTATTCCCCTGATCAAATTCATATCCAATTTTATATAGTTTGGATTGACATCACTAATTAGATTTAGTCCAGAATATCCAGCTCCTGCATCATCTATAGCTATTCTGTAGTTTTGTCTTTTATAATGCTCTATGGTGGACCTAAATCCAGCCATATCTGTAATTACATTTCTCTCCGTTATTTCAAAGATAATATTATTAGGGACAATTCTATACTTTTGTAAGAACTCCTGAGTCCACCCCTCTTTGAAGGATTCATCGTGCATTATACTAGGGTTTACATTAAGAAATAGTTTCTTGCTATATGGTGGAATCATAAATTCATATGCACTTTCCAGGGATTTAGTTCTGCATAGCCTCTCTAATTCCCATAGTTTATTATACTCTCCTGCTACCTTAAATAACATTTCTGGATTACCTATTTCACTCTCATGGGTAATCCTACTGAGAGCTTCATGGCCTAATACGCTACCGTTATTCAGTGAAATAATAGGCTGAAACACTGTTTTTATCTCTTTATTAGCAATTATATAATTCAATGCTTCTAGTTTTTTATCTACCTCATTTACAATACCATCCTTGATGATTTCAATTTTCAAATGGCCTTCACCTCACTAATATTACCAGTTCTCTATAACCATATTAACCCTTATATATCAAGAAAATATAAATTTCATGTAAATTATTTAGAAAAAATTATAAATGGATAAATCTATGAATACCCTAGTATATACTTAAAACTAGGTCATTGAAAGACTATTATCTTTCAATATTTATATGTACCGTGTATGTTTATTTTGTATTTACTTGACTTTATGTTCAAAGATAATGTATATATGACTAGTGCAAAGTTGATAGTTATAGATACTATTATAAATTTTAAATAATATTTTCAAATTCAAATATTATAGCTCGGCTATCTCTTTTGCTTGATAAGATGATTTTGCAGAATAAATCCAGTAAACTCAAGGTGTTTACTGGATTCCATTTCAGAATTCTTTTATTGATGTTTTTATGCTATAAATTTAGGTTAACTTAAACATCTCACGCATTTTTCCATTACTTTCTTCTTTCTTTACTCACCTTTTTTATAAAATTCTTGAGAAAACTCTTCCAATATCCTCCAGTAATTATCATATATATTTGCTACTACCAATTTAGATATATAATATTTGTTTTCAATGTTTATTAACAGCAAGTCATATCCTTTGGTTTCAGAAAATCTATTTTTATAATAATCATCAAGTAGTAGCTTATCATTATTAACTAAAAAAATAGAAGAACCTACAGGACATTTAAAACATTCATAATCGTTTTTAGGAAAAAAAATGGTTTGTTTTTTAGTTTCTCCAACTTTATTACCTTTGTAATCTTCTACTTCAATTTGGTTTAGACTTAGTTCTTTATTAACAACAAATAAATAGTCATTAATAATAAACATTGAAGGACGTCTATTATAATTATTAAATATTATATAGGTGCATATAAGGATGAAACAAGTTATAATTATAACCATTGTCTTTTTAGCTAGTTTTCTCTTCATAACAAATCACCATTTAATCATAAACAGCCTTTATATAAGTTTTTGATGCAGTAGACTCTTTTACTTTTACTACATTTATAATATTACCTATATCATCCCTTATTATTAAATCATAGTAATATGTTGTGACATCCCCAAATATGCAGGGTCTACTCCATCTGCTCGAATCAGCTGTGATACCATAACCTGATGATGAACTAGCACCTGCATCAACTTTTCCAGTAACTATTCCTAGAAGACTTACAGAAATTTCAAAACCAACTTGTTTTGATGACGAAAAATAATAAAAATCTGCTCTCTCTGGTTTATTAAAACTTGGATGGTAACCAATTCTTACATCATACTTTGTCTCTTTTCCAGTATAAACATATTCATAGTTTCCATCTGAATTTGGTTTAATTTTTGATATTTCAATAATATTATTAGAACTCCCAAAGTTATCAGAAGCAAATGAATTTATGGGCAAAATTATAACTAAAACAAATACTATTATTAAACTGAAAACTCTATGTTTTCTCATTATATTTCCTCCTATATACTATAATTAAAGTTAAAACAGGTCTACTTATATATTTCTTATCATATCACCATTGGAATCACCCCTCCCAAAGTTATATATAAATTTCCATTAATACCTAACCTCCCTACTTATTACAGTCTGAGTTTCAGAAGCACTGCCACTATATGCGGTTACAGTTGATAATGCCCTATATAAGTATCCTTTGGATAATTGTGTCGATTCATCAATGGTTGTATAATTATTATTACTAGAAGATGTCCAAGTATTCCTAGTAGTCCATCTACCATTTATATAATATTGTAATTCAGTCTTTATCTCTATTTTGGTCACAGCCCTACTATCTCCAAGTAAATAACTATCTATTACAGCCTTACCTGTAGATGAAATACTTAAGGTAGCTCCCGCATCCACAATATAAACCATAAATGGACTTATTTTTCCTCTTTGAAATGTTTCTAAATTACTGTTGGGAATTGCGTGAACTTGTCCTCCAAAACTTATAAACATTATAAAACATAAAAACACTGCTACTAATCTCCTTAAGTGCATAAAAATGCCTCCTTTATTTTTCCTTGTACTAATACAACGAAATAAGAAGACGTTTTGTGACACTTTTATAAAATTATTTTATACTTTCTGCAATTTTTATTAAATCTTTTGTCCCAACAGTTGAAATTACGGCATAATGGTACTCATCATCAAACCATATAATATGGTTTCTCTGCCCTTTTACTATTATTTTCCTTTCAATCCCTTTTATTAGTACATCTTCAACCTTTGAGTCTTCTGTATCTAATATCACTGTTCCATATTCCTCTATCTTATTTTGCCTATACATAATCTGCTCTCCTTCATCATTCTCATATATAAATACTGCCATTGTATTCATTTCTATATAATCTACTTCCTTATATCCTTCAGGTATATAGTGTGGTTTCATTATTACAAAATCTATACCATCATGATATAAGTCCCCATCAATACCCTCAAAAGTTATTTCTGTAAGTTCATCGTATACCTTTTTAATTATCTTAAATGCTCTAGTTCTTAAAGCCTCCACGCTAACAATCGTCACAGATATGATTGAAAGCGCTACTAAGACTATCATAGCTACTTTTCTTAGTGCTCTTGTTATATTAGACCTTTTACTTTCCTTAATTAGTTTTTTCATCTTCTTATCAAAGGTTTTTGAAAATACATAATCTATCTCGTTATCAGGTGGAATTTGATCTAAGATTATTTCCTCTGCTATCGGCATTAACTTATACAATAAATCATCTGAAATATAATTCTTATCCATGATAGTCCACCTCCCATTCCTTTAAAACTTCTTCTAACTTCTTTCTTCCACGGGATAAACGTTGTCTTACATTGCTCTCTGTTATATCTAAAGTTTCAGCTATTTCATTGTCTACATATCCATGGCTATATTTTAGCATCATAATAGAAGAATAATTTTTAGGTAAAGATAGTATTGCCTTAATAATTAGATTCTCATTTTCATATTCATAGATTTCCTCTACTGATGGTGATATATCCCTAATAACATAGTCTATCTCATCAAATGATATATCGCTACCTGGTTTTAATTTTCTATACATATCTATGGCAACATTCTCAGTAACTATAACGATAAAACCTTTGGTTTTGTGACAGTTTTTCTCATCTATTTTATCTAAATTATTTATTATATTTATAAATGCTAAATGAACCGCATCTTCAGCAAGGTAATCATCTTTTAAAATCTCCCTAGCTTTAAAAAACATTGTTTTTCTGTATGTATTATATAATCTTTCAAACTTGGGCTTATCATCCTCATCATAGATCATAGAAGTATATATGTATAGCAATTAAACCACCTCCAGAACTCTAAATTTGATTCCATATTTGCCATAGTAGAAGCCTCCCCGTATGGGACTTATACTGACTAGTTTACTCACTGGATACACGTTAAAACAAGGCAGACCATAATCCACCTTGTTTTATTTAAAGTATAATCTTAACTACTCACTTGCCGTCTTCAATGTTTCCAAAAATGCTTGAGGTGGTTGTGCTCCTGAAATTGCATACTTATTATTAAATATAAAAAATGGAACACTACTTATTTCATATTGAGTGGCCATATATTTGTCAGTATCCACTTCAGAGTTAAACTCGTCTGATTTTAATACTTTTACAATTTCTTCACTATCCATCCCTACTCTATTACCTAAATTAGCTAAGACATCTATATCACCAATATCCAAGCCCTCTATAAAATGTGCTTTAAATAGTTCTTCTACTATCTCTCTATCTTTATTAAATTTCTTAGCATAATGGGTAAGCCTATGAGCATCCAAGGTATTGGTATTTATTATGGCATCATAATTGTAATTAAGTCCTACATCTTTTGCCATAGATACTACTCTATCTATCATTTGCTGTGCTTGTTCTATAGTACTTCCATATTTACCGGCTAATTGTTCTACTGAATCTTTTTTCCCCTCTTTTTTAGCATTAGGGTCTAGTTGGAAACTGTGAAATACGATCTCTACTCCATCCTCTGATTCAAAGTCTTTTAAGGCCAATTCTAGGTTTCTTTTCCCGATATAACAAAATGGACATGCAATATCAGACCATATATCTATTTTCATAATTGATTGCCGTTGCATAAAATCTATAATTTTCTATAAAAACTTTATAAAAACCTATACACTTTAATTTTGATTATCGTTACCAATAATCTTCCCTGTTCACCCTGCTCTATTTCAATTAATTAATCTACTCTAGTTTGGTCTAGCAGTCCAAGGGCTTAAATTCCCATACAACGCATGGTACATATTAGCATTATCTTTTATGTGAATCATGCTAATTTATAATTACTTAGATTTATACTTGCATTTTTATCCCTATCTATTATAAGTCCACATTCACATTTATATACTCTATCTGATAATTTTAAGTGTTTCTTTATACTTCCGCAGCTACTACACATTTTTGAACTAGGGAAAAATCGATCTGCTTTTATAAACTCTATTCCATTAAATTCACATTTGTATTCTATTTGTCTTGTGAACTCAGATAGCTTTTGTACTACTATGGATCTTGATAGATGTCTATTTTTCATCATTCCATTTATATTTAAGTCTTCCATAACTATCCTATATGGGTATTGTTTTATTATAGAGTTTGTTGCTTGGTGTATGTGGTTGGTTCTTATATTTGCAAGTCTTCTATGAATAAGCTTTATTTCTTCTTCTAATTTTATTATGTTCTTTGTTTTTATAAACTGTTTTCCATTCTTATTAATTTCGTACTTTCTCGAACATTTCCTTTGTAGTCTTTTTAATTTTTTCTCTAGTTTCTTTACTTTGGAACTTTTATTGATATTTTTAACGGGATGATCCATACTACTTATTACTGCTAGACTTGTTATTCCAAGGTCAATTCCTATACTTAAATCTTTATTTAGCTCAACTTGGTTTTCATTATGCTCAAATCCAAAGGTAAGGTACCAGTACTTGCCATCAAAGTGGCATCTTGGATTTACATAGGTCTTTAGTATAGGTATATCATAATTTGTTGTAAATTTTACTCTGCCTATCTTTTCTATATTTACTGTATTATTTATTATATTCATTCTGTCATATCTTACATAAAAAGATTGTCTGGACCTTTTTTTAGATTTAAACCTTGGATATTTACCGTTTTTATCAAAGAAGTTATCAAATGCCTTTTGAAGATCGTTAAATGACTCGGATATCCCTTGTGACGATACTTCCTTTATCCAATAATTTTCTTCCTGATTCTTAATGGTATTATTAAATATCTTTTTTATTTTCCTGCCATTAGGTTTAAGGCCTTCTTTATACATCTCTTCCCATTTTGAAAGTCCCCAGTTATAAGTAAATCTTGCTACTCCTATTGATTTATACATGAGTAACTCTTGTTCAGATGTAGGTTTAAGTCTTATTTTTACTGACTTTATCATAGAATCACCTCCTTACATCTATTATACCATTACCTGGATATAAAGAGAACGAGTGTTTTTCGACATGATAAAGTTATTTTAATACTTATAGGTTTTTATAAAGTTTTCAAGGTTCAATTATAGTTTTATGCTCATTCATATATATTCGCTAGATATATACAGTTCTCAAGGTCTTTACCTATGAACTTCTTATGCTTTCACATAAGCGTAGACTATATCATCACCTAACTAAATTAGGTGTCCTCCGCTTCCACTACCAATAGCTTGAAGTGTACTCCCATTATGGGATAGTCGTTGAACGTTCTCCATATCTTATTAACTTAGAAGCTTCGCTGCTGAT
>JAAYGX010000072.1 GCA_012735585.1 Tissierella sp. | reverse complement strand
TATGCCATGGCTTCCCTAGAGAAGAAAAGTTAAAAGATGGAGATATAGTTACTATCGATATGGTTGTAAATGTTGATGGGTGGTTAGCTGACTCTGCATGGTCTTATCCAGTTGGGAACATTTCAGAAGAGGCTAAAAAACTTCTAGATGTGACCAAGGAAGCTTTATATTTAGGTATAGAACAATCTGTTGTAGGGAATAGACTTGGAGATATTGGTTATGCAATTCAATCCTATGTAGAATCCCATGGATTTTCTGTAGTTAAGGATTTTGTAGGTCACGGCATTGGAAGGGATATGCACGAAGACCCTCAAGTACTTCATTATGGTACACCTGGACGTGGGCAAAGATTAGTAGAAGGTATGGTTATGACTATTGAGCCAATGGTAAATATGGGTAAATACAACATGACATTAGATGACAATGGATGGACAGCAAGAACAGCAGATGGAAGCCTATCTGCCCAATATGAACATACTATTGCCATTACCAAAGATGGACCAATGATACTGACTGATCAAGATGTTATAGAGTAGGCCTTTTTGTGATCCTGAGGCTTGTCGAAGGATCTTAGGATTCCTCGTTACACCCGGAACGACAGAATCTTAAGGAATGAATGATTATTTGTAGTAATAATAATATAGGATGGTGATTAGATTGAAAAACAATGAGGGCAATAAATTGTTAAGTAAAAAATACTCAAAAGCTGAAGAAATATTCAATGGTGTCAGCCATGGTATGGGCGTGGTGTTTGGTATTGTGGCATTGACAGTACTCTTAATAGTATCAATAGGAAAAGGCGATATTCCTTCCATAGTGGCATTTAGCGTATATGGTGGATGCATCATACTGATGTTTCTATCATCGACTCTTTATCACAGTATTACCATTGAAAAGGCAAAGAGGATTCTAAGAGTATTTGACCATTCATCTATATTCTTATTTATTGCAGGAACATATACACCAATAGCACTATTGGCCTTAGAGGGCAACTTAAGACTTATAATATTGATCGGTATTTGGGCCATAGCCTTGTCAGGTGTTATATTTAAAATAGCTACTTATAATAAGTTTGATAAATTCAAAATATTATCAATTCTAATTTATATAGGCATGGGCTGGTTAGCCATAATACCTATTAGAGCAATAATCAATGCAACAAGTATAAACTTCTTCTACTGGATATTAGCAGGGGGAATTTTATACACTTTAGGTACAATATTCTATGGTAACAAGAAAATTCCATTTAATCATGGAATATGGCATATATTTGTATTGGCGGCAAGTATAGCACATTTTGTAGGAATATTTAAGTACTTAGCATAAGTTGGAAAGGTGGTATTATGATAAAGGTCCTTATTGTAGATGATCAATATTTAATACGCGAAGGTCTTCATATGATGTTAAGTCTTAATAATAATATTAGCATTGTTGGTGAGGTTGCAAATGGTGAAGAAGCTGTTCAACTTCTAGAGCACAAAAAAGTAGATTTAATACTTATGGATATAAGGATGCCTGTAATGGATGGTGTAGAAGCTACAAAAGTTATAAAGAAAAGATATCCAGATATAAAAGTGCTGATATTGACTACCTTTGATGAGGACGAATATATCTTTGAAGCCCTGAAGAATGGTGCAGATGGATATTTACTTAAGGATATCAGTTCTGATGATTTGATTAATGCTATTGAAACAATATATATGGGGAATGTTCTATTACAATCAGATATTTTAAAGAAATTAGTTAATAGAATAGATAAAAAAGATGAATCAGTTAAAGAAATATATAGTGCCTTGACCAAAAAAGAATATGAGATAGCACTATTAATTGGAGAAGGTAAAACTAATAATGAAATAGGTTCATCACTATATATAACAGAAGGTACTGTAAAGAATCATGTAACAAATATATTGGGGAAATTGGATTTAAGAGACAGAACTCAATTGGCATTGTTGATAAAGAAATGAAAACTGTAATCATAGATTACAGTTTTTTATTACTAAAGTCATAGAAAAATAGGACTAAATCATGACCAAGGCAAGAAGAATTCCTTGTAAGATGCGTATATAATGATAGTTAAGAATACTTTAGGAGGTACTTTATGAAAAGTATAAAAAGAACCACATTCTTTGCATCATTTTCCCTTGGTTTTGTAAGTATGATGATTCCAATTTATGCCACATCTTTTGGTGCTGGAGGGATGCAGATTGGACTTCTATATTCAATATTTTCCATCATAGCGATTACCATGAGACCCGTAGTAGGTAGGCTGATTGACAAGAAAGGAAGAAAACTAGGTATACACATAGGATTGTCTCTTTATTTAATGGCTAATTTGGGATTTTTTATAGCTAGGGATTTGAACGGACTATTTTTTGCAAGGATCATCCAAAGCTTTGGGGCATCATTTCTATGGATTAGTATCAGTACCTATATTGCAGATGTCAGCGATATAAAAAATAGAGGTACCAACTATGCAACCAACGGGCAGATATCTGCAAAGGGTGGATTTATAGGAAGTCTTATAGGATTTAATATACTCTTTGGTAATTTTAGTGATGAACCATTTAAATTAGTATTTATGATATTTAGCATTACCAGTTTTTTAGCTTTGTTTTTCGGATTTAAGGATATGAAAGAAATCAATTATCAACCCATATTAAGTGATCCTACTAAATTAAAAAGACATAAAAACTTTAAACAATTTCTTATCACAATGTTTACTTTATCCTTCATAACCAATTTAACAGCCCCTATATTTTTATTATATCTTCAGGATCATATCACCAATGATTTTTCCATGATATCCCTTCTATATGTTCCATCGGCAATATTATCTATGTTTCTTCCAAGAAAATTTGGAATCATTGCCGATAATTACAGTAGAGAAAAGATTATTTTTACTGGAATTTCTTTGATTGCCATATTGCAGTTATGGATTCCCTTTACCAAATCCTATTATAGTTTTATGATCCTTTATACCATCATTGCCATTGTAGATATGTTTTATGGTCCATCTTTCTCATCATTGATTATCGACTTTGTGGGTGAAGATAAAAGGGGCAGCTCCTATGGACTATACAGTTTTTTCAGTAATCTGGGTGCGATTGCTGGACCCATCATCGGCGGATTTATTTATGAAAGGATTGGCAAAGATTTAGTTTTTTATATGAAAGGGATACTACTATTTGCATTGACATCTTTTGTTTGTTATATTTATTATAAGAATATAAAATTTGAGAGAAGAAGCGAAAGACTATTGGATGAGTGAGGTCGTATATGAGTAAACTATGGAGGTTGAATCATTATTTGTATATTGCGTCACGTATTTTAATAGGAATCGATATTATTCGTAGACCTTATTCAAGTACTAATGAGCTTTTATTTAATTTTTCTTTATTTGTATTTATCGTAGTGAATGATTATCTAAGAATGTACCATTTTTATAAGGTTTCAAAAAGATATTATCAATCTATGTTTGCCACGATGATTGCAAGTAGTATATTGATCTATCATATACGTGGATATTCAGATATATTTATGTTCATTATCGTATATGAGCTAATTTTATTTACAGAGGGTAAATTATCAAAGCTATTTATTACTTTAGAGATGATGTTTATTCTTTCTATCACTATGTTTATAAATATCAATATCCAAGATATATTAAGTATAAGTTTCTGGAAAGAAAACACTGTAGATTTACTTATGTCCTCTGTAGGCTTTCTTTTTTATGGTTTTATGCTATATGCCTATAGAGATTTAAGGAAAGAAAAGAGGAAAGTAGATCGATTGCATAAAGAATTGGAACTATCATATAAAAAATTACAGGAGCAATCTGAAGAAATAGAGCAGTTGTCCATATCTAAGGAAAGAAATAGATTAGCTGGAGAAATTCATGATAATCTAGGACATAATCTTATAGCCTTAAACATGAACTTAGATGTAGCAGCTAAGATTGTAGACAAGGACATAGATAAGGCTAAGGATTTAATCAATAAGGCTCAATCAATTACGAAAGAAAGTATTGAGGACCTAAGAAAGGCCGTATATGCCCTTAAAGAAGAAAGACCAATTACCTTAAGGGATTCCATAGATAGATTAATAGACAATATTCAAAGTACTGGTAAAATAAAAGTAAAGCTGGATTTTGATGATAAAGTAGAGGATTTACTGCCTGAATATAAGAGTATGATACATTCATCGATAAAAGAGTTAATTACAAATAGTATTAAACATGGTAATTCTAATCTAATAAATATAGATATTAAATATAAAGATTCAAAATTAATCATAAGAATTAAGGATAATGGGACTGGTTGTAGCCAATTGATTAAGGGTAATGGGTTACTGGGAATTGAAGATAAAATTGCTAAATTTGATGGTAGAGTTAATTATGACTTTGGGAATAAAAAGGGTTTCGAGATTGATTTAATATTTTATGATGAATATAAAAATATAAATCTAACTAAAACTTAAAATAAGCCTATTAGTAGATAGCAATAGGCTTATTTCTGCAGTTGAGAAGGTAAAGTTATTCTAGTATTGAATCCATGATTTTCGAGACTACTAAAGGTAACAGAACCTTGATGTAATTCAATAATTTGTTTTACAATCAATAAACCTAATCCATGGAATTTTTCCGTCCTATTATTTTCTTTAATAGATTCTGCTATAGAAAAGTTTAGAGAATTTAATCTATCATTTGATACACCAATACCGTTATCAGAAATATGAATAATAATTTCATTAGCATCTATAGTAATTTCTATTTCAATTTGGCATCCCCTTGGGTTATGTTTCATGGAATTCAAAACAAGATTTCTAAAGGCTCGTTCCAATAACTTTGCGTCTCCATATATCATGGTGGAGGAGGAAAGACTATCTGAAACAAAATCAAAGCTATATAAATCTTGATCTTCATAGTTCATATAGTACACAATAATTTCTCTTAGAATTTTTATGATAGAAATACTTTTTCTTTCCATGGGTATTAAATTATATTCTAGTTCAGAAGCTAAATTTAAATTACTAACTAAGTCTTGAATCTGAGTACTATTAACTTGAATTAATCTAAGTTCTTTTCTTTCTTTCTCATTAAGATTTTTGCTTTGTAAAAGTCGATTCCCATATCCTATAATGAGAGATAGAGGTGTTCTTATATCGTGACTAATTCCAGCAATCCAGTTCATTCTCATGGAGTCTCTTTGTCGTAATTGCTCTGATGTTTTATTGATAGCAGTCTTAATATCCAATAAATCACCCTTTTCTTCTAACTGTATTTTTTCTCCGCTTGAAATCTCACATATGGCATTAGTAATAGGGTAGATGGATTTCAGTAATTTTCTTTTTGATACCATATATATAATAAAAACAATTATCAAATTAAAAATCAAATAATACATAAGATTTTGAGGTAAATTTCGTAACAGAAGTAATGGAAAAGCATTAGTAGGAATCTTTCCGTAGCTATCTTTAGGATAACCTAATACTAAAAGTCCTTTGTCATTGACATAAGTAAAAACAGGATAATCCTTCAGATAGTATCTTGTAAATAAAGCAACATCTTTTCTAGAATAGTATGTGGGAATTTCCCTTGGTAAATCCTCACTCCAAATTACTGTACCTGTTTCATCATCGATGACCATGGCCCATATTTTATTTTCCCTAAGAATTACAAGACTTTCTTCATCTATGATTATAGATGAATCACTTTGATTAATCTGCTCAATCAGTTGACTATTTAGTGTATTTGGGGCAATTATAGACTCATCAATTTTTACAGTTTGATACCCTAAGTAAACAAATACTATTAGATTTATAATCAATAAGATAAATAAAGAAAAAAAGAAAGCAAGTAGATTCTTGCGAATAAATCGTACTGTAGATTG
>JAAYGX010000071.1 GCA_012735585.1 Tissierella sp. | reverse complement strand
TATGCCATGGCTTCCCTAGAGAAGAAAAGTTAAAAGATGGAGATATAGTTACTATCGATATGGTTGTAAATGTTGATGGGTGGTTAGCTGACTCTGCATGGTCTTATCCAGTTGGGAACATTTCAGATGAGGCTAAAAAACTTCTAGATGTGACCAAGGAAGCTTTATATTTAGGTATAGAACAATCTGTTGTAGGAAATAGACTTGGAGATATAGGTTATGCAATTCAATCCTATGTAGAATCCCATGGATTTTCTGTAGTTAAGGATTTTGTAGGTCACGGCATTGGAAAGGATATGCACGAAGACCCTCAAGTACTTCATTATGGTACACCTGGACGTGGGCAAAGATTAGTAGAAGGTATGGCTATGACTATTGAGCCAATGGTAAATATGGGTAAATACAACATGACATTAGATGACAATGGATGGACAGCAAGAACAGCCGATGGAAGCCTATCCGCCCAATATGAACATACAATTGCAATTACAAAAGACGGACCAATGATACTGACTGATCAGGATGAGATAGAGTAGACTTTTTTGTCATCCTGAATGCAATGAAGGATCTTAAGATTCCTCGTTGCATTGGGAATGACAGAAAAATTCTAGATGATTAATTTGCACATTAAAAATATAGGATGGTGATATGAATTGAAGGATAATAAAGACAATAAATTATTAAGTAAAAAATACTCAAAAGTAGAAGAAATATTCAATGGTATAAGTCATGGTATGGGCGTTGTCTTTGGGATTGTTGCATTGACAATACTCTTGGTAATCTCTATAAATAAAGGTGATATTCCTTCCATAGTGGCATTTAGTATATATGGTGGGTGTATCATCCTAATGTTTCTATCATCAACCCTTTATCATAGTATTACAATTGAAAAAGCTAAGAGAGTTTTAAGAGTATTTGATCACTCGTCAATATTTTTATTCATTGCAGGAACATATACGCCATTAGCATTACTAGCTTTGAAAGGAAACCTTAGACTTATAACATTAATTGGAATATGGGCTATAGCTTTATCTGGAGTTATATTTAAAATAGTCACTTACAATAAGTTTGATAAGTTTAAGATACTGTCAGTACTGATATATATAGGTATGGGATGGTTAGCTATAATACCTATTAAATCTATAATAAACGCAACCAGCATGAATTTCTTTTACTGGATACTAGCCGGTGGTCTTTTATACACAATAGGGACTATATTTTATGGAAACAAAAGGATACCGTTTAATCATGGAATATGGCATATATTTGTATTGGCAGCAAGTATTACTCACTTTTTAGGGATACTAAAATATTAAGCACTAGTCGGATAGGTGATAATATGATAAAAGTTCTTATTGTAGATGATCAGCAACTAATACGTGAAGGACTTCGTATGATGCTTAGTTTATATGATGGTATTGAAATAGTTGGAGAGGTATCTAATGGGGAAGAAGCTATCCAAGCAGTGGAAAGGTTAGAAGTGGATCTATTACTGATGGATATTAGAATGCCTGTAATGAATGGAGTAGATGCAACAAAAGTCATAAAAGAGAAGTATCCAGATATGAAAGTTCTCATATTGACTACATTTGATGAGGATGAATATATCTTTCCAGCACTTAAAAATGGAGCAGACGGGTACCTTTTAAAGGATATTGGCTCTGAAAATTTAGCGGGAGCAATAAACGCTGTATTTGAAGGAAACGTGCTTCTACAGCCGAATATTGCCAAAAAACTTGTAAAAAATATTGATAATAAAGTAAGCAATACATCTGATAATTATAATAAAGACCTATATATGCTTTTGACCAAAAAGGAGTACGAAATATCACTATTAATTGGAGAAGGGAAGAACAACAAAGAGATTAGCTCATTACTTTATATAACAGAAGGGACAGTAAAAAATCACATAACAAATATATT
>JAAYGX010000198.1 GCA_012735585.1 Tissierella sp. | reverse complement strand
TCTACGCCCTCCTGCACCTGACCGGGTACGAAGTCAGCATGGACGACATCAAGCAGTTCCGCCAGCTGGGCTCCAAGACGCCGGGCCATCCAGAATACGGGTATACGCCCGGCGTGGAAACGACCACGGGGCCGCTGGGCCAGGGGCTGGGCAACGCGGTGGGCATGGCGCTGGCCGAGCGCATGCTGGCCGCCCGGTACAACAGGCCCGGCTACGACATCGTGGATCACTACACGTACGTCTTGGCCAGCGACGGCGACATGATGGAGGGGGTGGCCTCGGAAGCGGCCTCGCTGGCGGGGCGCCTGAAGCTGCACAAGCTCATCGTCATTTACGACGACAACAAGATCACCATCGACGGCTCCACCGATCTGGCTTTCACCGAGTCGGTGGCCGGCCGCTTCGAAGCGTACGGCTGGTCGGTGGAAACCATCGACGGCCATGATCTTGAGGCCATCACGGCCGCCGTGGCCCGGGCCCGGCAAGTGACCGACAAGCCCAGCCTCATCGTGGCCCGCACCACCATCGGCCGCCACAGCGTCAAGGAGAACACGTCCGCGGTCCACGGCGCCCCGCTGGGCGAGGACGCCGTCAAAGCGCTTAAAGAGGCGCTGGGCATGCCGCAGGATCCGTTCTACGTCCCGCCGGAGGTGTACGAGTTCTTCGCCGCCAAGCGCGAAGGGTGGCGGGCCGCCCGGGAAGAGTGGGAGGCCAAGTTCGCGGCGTGGTCCGAGGCCTATCCCGAGCTGCGCCGGCAGTGGGACGCGGCCCACGGCCGGCTGCTGCCGGGCGAGCTGGAGACCGAGCTCGCGGCGCTGACGGCCGACAAGCCCACGGCCACCCGGGCCCTGAGCGGCCGGGCCCTTCAGATCGCTGCCAAGCATGTGCCCAGTCTGGTGGGCGGCTCGGCGGACCTGACGCCGTCCAACAACTCCTACATCGAGGGCTCGGAGGCGGTCCGGGCCGGCGACTTCTCCGGCCGCAACATCCACTTCGGCGTGCGCGAGCACGCCATGGGCGCCATGGCCAACGGCCGCTCGCTGCACGGCGGCCTGCGCCCGTACGTGGCCACCTTCCTGGTGTTCTCGGACTACATGCGGCCGTCCATCCGGCTGGCCGCCCTCATGAAGCAGCCCGTCATCTACCTGTTCACCCATGACTCGGTGTACGTGGGCGAAGACGGGCCCACCCACCAGCCCATCGAGCATATCGAGGCGCTGCGCCTCATTCCGGGGCTGAAAGTGTGGCGCCCCGCCACGGCCCGGGAGACGGGCCGGGCCTGGCTGCAGGCGCTGAAGCGCACCGACGGCCCCAGCGCGCTCATTCTCACCCGCCAGGGTCTGCCCGTGCTGGAGGAAGCGTTGACTACGCCCGAAGCCGTGGCGAAAGGCGGGTACGTCATCCGGCGCGAGACCGGAGGCACCGAGCCGGAGCTGGTCTTCATCGCCACGGGCAGCGAGGTGGGCCTGGCGTGGGCCGCGGCGGACCGGCTGGCGGCCGAGGGCCGCTCCGTGCGGATCGTGTCGGTGCCGTGCCGGGAGCTGTTCCTGGAGCAGCCCGAGGCGTACCGCGACGAGGTGCTGGGCGGCGCCGGCGCTCGCCGCATGACGTTGGAAATCGGCGTCGGCGCGGGGTGGCACCGGCTCACCCGCCCCGGCGACATGGTGTACTCCCTGGAGCGCTACGGCGAAAGCGGGCCCGGCGGCCAGGTGGCCGAGCACCTCGGCTTCAGCGTCGAGAAGATCGTGGAAGCGGCCCGCTCGCTCCTGGCGGACAAGGCCTGAATACACGCGTGGCGGGGCCTTGGCCCCGCCTCGCGCCTTCGGACCTCCCCGCGGCTTCGGCGTCGGCCCGCAGGCCCCGTGGCCGCGGGCTAGCGGCTCCGGAGATAGAAGCGGGCCTGCAGGTCTTCGGTGGGATGGAGCTGCTGCTCCAGCAGCGTCCACAGCTCGAAGTGATGGCGCATTACGTAGTGCGCGAAGTACGGGGCCAGTTCAAAGTCAACGCACACTTCGCCGGCGTCGCGCAGGGTCTGCGCGAGCCGGGGAAAAATTTTGTTCTCCAGCACGAAATGGTTCAAACGCGTCCTGCGCCTCCCGCCCGCCCCGTTTCGTCAAACGTTGAAGCGGAAATGGATGATGTCTCCGTCCTTGACCTCGTAGTCTTTTCCTTCCAGGCGCAGGAGGCCCTTCTCGCGGACGGCCGCCATGCTGCCTTCGCGCACCAGGTCGTCAAAGTGGACGACTTCCGCGCGGATGAAGCCCCGTTCAATGTCCGAGT
>JAAYGX010000070.1 GCA_012735585.1 Tissierella sp. | reverse complement strand
TGAATGAGGATGGGTTGATTGGGAGCCTGATTGTTCTTGTTGGCCATGCTGACCAGGACCTTGTTCTTCTTCCTCAAGATTTATGTCTAAAACAACTCTTTCAATTTTGCCCACATTTTCTAGAACTCTTCCTATTTCTTTATCTACTTCACCTACACTATCTGGAGCTTTGTCTAAGGTTTTAATCTCAGATGTATTGTTTTTATTATTAGAACACCCACTTATTGTTATTAGTAGTATTAATATTATAATTATTTTTTTAAATTTCAAATAAAATCACCTCATGCTTATTGTAACCATGAGGTGAAAATAATATTATACATCTATTTATATTATAAAATTGGTGATAAAAGTCGAGAAATTGACTCTTTTAATTTTACAAAATTCGACCTATTGTAATACACTTCATCAGTTATCTCCTTACAATTGTTTAAATCTTCAAAAAATCTTTCTGTAAGTTTAATATTAATACCTTCGTCATAAATAAATGCATTGACCTCAAAGTTCAATTTAAAACTTCTTATATCTAAATTAGCAGTTCCTACAGATGAAATAAAATCATCTGAAACAATAACTTTAGAATGCAAAAATCCTTTTTCATAAGTGTAAAATTTTACACCTGCTGGAAGTAATTCTCCAATATAACTTAGACTAGCCCAATATACAAAGGGATGGTCTGGCTTATTTGGAATCATTACTCTAACATCTACACCAGATAGACCAGCTACCCTAAGAGCTTCAAGAATACTATCATCTGGAATAAAGTATGGTGTCATTATATATACTTTATCCCTTGCATTTGTTATCATTTTTAAATAACCATCTTTTACACTAGGCCATTTTGAGTCGGGCCCACTGGAAACAATTTGAATTCCTACATTGTTTGATCCTTCTGACTCTGGTAAATAACTTTGACAAGCTTTTAATTCAGCTTTAGATGCAAATCTCCAATCCAAATAGAACCTCCATTGTAAAGAACTTACAGCAGATCCAGTAATCTTAATATGAGTATCTTGCCAGTTTCCAAATTTTTTGGACTTACCTATGTATTCATCACCTATATTAAATCCACCTACATAGGCCTCTTTTCCATCTACGATACAAATTTTTCTATGATTTCTATAATTTATTCTTATACTAATGAATGGAACAAAAGGAGGAAAAAATATAGATACTTCTCCTCCAGCATCTTTAAGAGCTTTTAATGACTTTTTGGATAGATTTCTACCTCCCATGCCATCTACTAGTAGCTTTACCTCTACACCTTCTTTTGCCTTTTCAGTTAAAGCATCTAGGACTTTTGTACCAATCCCATCACTTTTGAATATATAGTATTGTATATGAATATAATTTTCAGCCTTTTTTATACTCTCAAAAAGGGACTTAAATTTTTCTTCCCCTGTAAAAAGTAAGTCTACAGTATTATCCTGTGTAAAATATGCTTCACTATTCATAAGAAACATCTTAACTAAATCTTCATATCTAGAAAAATTAGGATCCTTATGATAAAAGTCATTATTTTGTATTGCATCCTTTTGCTCTAATGCTATATTTCTAAAGCAGTCATCCTCTAGTTCCTTAGTTTTAAATATCCTTTTCTTAGATAAATCTTGTCCCAGAAACAAATAGAGGATAAAACCAATCCCCGGTAAAAAAGTTAATACCATAAGCCATAGCCATGTTGTGGTTGGATTTCTTCGTTCAAATAGTACTAGTATCATACCTAATATGATATTAATCCATAAAAGGTTACTAAATATTAATCGATAATTTTCCATAAATACATCCACAATACCACCTCATTTACATCCTATTAGTTTTTTCTGGATTTGTATCTTTTATTTGTATCTAATATTCTTTTTCGAATCCTAAAGTTATTAGGGGTAATCTCTATTAGTTCATCATCTTCTATAAACTCTAAGGCTTCTTCTAGAGACATATTTTTAGGCGGCGAAAGTCTTAAAGATTCATCTGAGCCTGAAGCTCTAACATTTGATTGTTGCTTTTTCTTTATAACATTAACTTCTAAATCCAAGCCTTTCGGGCTTGAACCTACAACCATTCCTTCATATACTGGCACCCCTGCACCTATAAATAGGATGCCTCTTTCCTGAGCTGAATGTAAACCATAGGTTGTAGAATCTCCAGCTTCAAAAGCGACAATCGATCCTACTTTTCTTTTTGGAATTTCACCTTTGAATGGAGCATAGTCATCAAATTCTGTGTTTATAATCCCATTTCCTTTTGTATCTGTCATGAATTCTTGTCTATAGCCTATTAAACCCCTGGAAGGAATAACAAACTCCAATCTAGCATATCCACCAGTTGGTTCAGTCATACTTACTAATTCGCCTTTTCTCATGCCCAGTTTCTCTATTACCGTTCCAACAAAATCATTAGAAACATCAATAGTCACTTTCTCTAAAGGCTCATATTTTTTTCCATCTATTGTTTTATATAGTACCTCTGGCTTTGAAACTTGAAACTCAAATCCTTCTCTTCTCATTGTTTCGATTAAAACTGATAGATGAAGTTCTCCTCTGCCTGAAACCTTAAAAGCATCTGTTGCATCAGTATCTTCCACTCTTAAACCAACATCTGTTTGCAGCTCTCTATATAGTCTATTTCTTATTTGTCTAGATGTGATAAATTTACCATCTCTTCCTGCTAAGGGACTATCATTTACTGAAAATGTCATAGATATGGTTGGCTCTGAAATCTTTACAAAATCAAGGGCATCAGGGTAATCTATTGGACAAATGGTATCACCAATGCTGATATCTGCTATCCCTGAAACTGCTATAATACTTCCTACTTCTGCTGTGTCAACTTCTACCCTGTCTAATCCTTCAAATTCATAAAGCTTACCAATCTTTATCTTATCTTTTTTATCTGGGTCTAGTTTGTTTACTATCAGTGCTTCTTCGCTATGGTTTATTGTACCACGTTCAATTTTACCTATTCCTATTCTACCTATATATTCATTATAGTCGATTGTACTAATTAAGACTTGTAGTGGAGCATCTGCATCGCCCTCCGGTGCCGGTGTATACTCTAATATAGTTTCAAAAAGAGCCTCCATATTTTCATTTTGTTTAGCTATATCCAAGCTAGCAGTCCCTTGTTTTGCTGATGTAAATACAAATGGACAATCCAATTGATCTTCATTAGCCCCTAATTCTATAAATAGATCCAGTATCTCATCAATAACTTCTTCTGGTCTTGCCTCTGGTCTATCTACTTTATTGATACAAACGATAACTGGAAGTTTTAAATCTAGGGCATTTTTTAATACAAATTTTGTCTGAGGCATTGGTCCCTCAAAAGCGTCAACTAATACAACTACACCATTGACCATCTTTAATACTCTTTCCACTTCTCCACCAAAATCAGCATGGCCTGGCGTATCGATTATATTTATCTTTGTATCTTTAAAATGGATTGCTGTATTCTTTGAAAGAATTGTTATACCTCTTTCTCTTTCAATATCTCCAGAGTCCATTACTCTATCTGCAATCACTTGATTTTCTCTAAATACTCCTGATTGCTTAAGCATACTATCAACTAATGTAGTCTTTCCATGATCTACATGGGCTATAATAGCTATATTTCTTATATCATTTCTTACTAAATTCATAAAACAGATCCTCTCATTTAAAATTCTTTTGTTTAATTTCCACAGCTAATTCTATCATATTATTAATATACTGCAAATTTGTTTTTCTAATTCACAGTAAAAAACTGGTATTTTATAATACCAGTTTTAAATTTCATATTATCATCTTTAGAATATTAGGTACTCATGGATACAATAATATAAATATATTCTACTGAATATTCTTGATTGCAGTAATACGATTTTGATTAACAATAAGTTCATCAGATAATCCTTTAACCAAAACTAAACCTCTTCCACTACATTTTAAATCTAGTGGATCGTAGCCTGAAAAATCATAATCGATACCTTGACCTTCATCTTCTACTTCAATAATGATTTGCTTGTCTTTAACTACTAAGGATAGGGTTACGCATTTTGTATCCTGACATTCATTTCCATGAAAAACACCATTTATCACTAGTTCATTTAATATCAATTTTATATCAAACATAGTGTCTCCATTTGCAATTATTTTATTTAGTTTTGTAATGATTTCATCTAAAAAATTCTTAATAAGTGCCAAATCACTGCATATTGATCCAGTATAGTTAAAGTCCATTGTTCTCACGTCCATAAATTATATTTTCATTATCTATTTTACCCAAAATAATTTATATCTAACATTTATAAAAAGCTTCTAACAAAACATAAATGTTTTTTTTCACTTATAACGGCAATTTCTTAGTCAAAATAATAAATAACATATAATTATTGTAATTAGTGATTATTTTTGCTATAATCTGGGTACTATTATTATAGTTACAAAAGAAAGGAGAATGCAATTATGGAAAGATGGGTATGTACACCATGTGGTTGGGTATATGATCCTGCAGAAGGAGATCCGGATGGAGGAATTGATCCTGGTGTAGCTTTTGAAGATCTACCAGAGGACTATGTTTGCCCAGTATGTGGAGCAACTAAAGATTTATTCGAAAAAGAATAATAATACATAAAGACCAGCCTTTGCTGGTCTTTTGTTTATACTAATTTCCCAGATAAAATACTCCAAATTTCATCTTTATTGGTTTTATTCTCAGAAGAGTAGGGAATCACAAGACTGGCATCCTTTATGTCTAACTTTTGCCTAATAACTTTTAAGTTTTTTTGCCAACTACCCTTTGATATCTTATCTGCCTTAGTTGCTAAAACAATACCAGTAAATCCAAATGCTTTTATCCATTCATACATCATCAAGTCCTGAGCCGTCGGTTCATGTCTCATGTCCACTATCAAAATTATTTCCCGTAAGTTTTCTCTATTGGTTAGATATTTATCTATGATATCTCCCCACTTTTTCTGCTCTGCTTTTGATACTTGGGCATACCCATATCCTGGCAAGTCCACAAAACGAAACTCATCATTTATTATATAAAAATTAATTGTTCGTGTCTTACCCGGTTTTCCACTTGTTCTAGCTAAGTTTTTTCTATTGATCATAGAATTGATGAAAGATGACTTCCCAACATTGGATCTACCTGCAAATGCAATCTCAGGTAAATCGTCTTGAGGATATTGGGAAGGTTTGACAGCTATAGCATGTAAATCCGATTTAATTATCTTCATGATTTTCAGTCCTTTTTACTAATGCATGTTCTAAAACTTCATCCATATTTTTTACTAGAACAAACTCCATTTTTCTTTTAACTTTATCTGGTATATCATCTAAGTCTTTACTATTTTCATAAGGTAAAAGTATTTTGTCTATGCCCATTCTATTTGCTGCTAATACTTTTTCTTTGATACCTCCAACAGGTAGAACTCTACCTCTTAAAGTAATTTCTCCAGTCATTGCCAAGTTTCTATATATAGGTGTATTGGATAGTGCTGAAGCTACTGCTGTGGCTATGGTTATACCTGCTGATGGACCATCTTTTGGTATTGCTCCTTCAGGCACATGAATATGAATATCAGTATCCTTATGGAATTCACTTTCTATATCTAATAGTTCTGAATTAGCTCTAATATAGCTTATACCAGCTACTGCTGACTCTTTCATCACATCTCCAAGCTTACCGGTTAATTGAAGTTTACCATTGCCTTTCATGATATTAACCTCAATCGATAGGGTCTCGCCACCTACTGCAGTCCATGCTAATCCATTTGCAACACCAATTTGATCCTTTTCATTTACCGTATCAAATCTATACTTAGGAGCTCCTAAGTATTTTGAAATATTCCCTGCATTAATCCTTACAGTTTTGACTCCCTTTTCAACGATGATCTTTGCAGCTTTTCTACAGACATTAGCAATATTTCTCTCTAAGTTCCTAACTCCAGCTTCCCGTGTGTAATAATCTACTATACTTTTTAATGCAGTATTTGAAATAGCAAAGTTGTCATCTTTTAATCCATGTTCCTTCAATTGCTTCGGTAGTAAATAGTTTAAAGCAATTTGAAGTTTCTCCTCGTCTGTATAGCCACTTATTCTAATAACTTCCATCCTATCTAGTAATGGTCCTGGAATAGATGCCGTAGTATTAGCAGTAGTTACAAACATAACCTTAGATAAATCAAATGGTACATCTAAGAAATGGTCTACAAATGTAGAGTTTTGCTCAGGATCTAATACTTCCAGTAATCCACTAGCTGGATCTCCACGATAATTACTACTTATTTTATCTATTTCATCAAATAAAAATACAGGATTCTTTGTACCTGCCTTTTTTATAGAATCTATTATTCTACCTGGCATACTACCTACATAAGTTCTTCTGTGACCTCTAATCTCAGCTTCGTCTCTTACTCCACCTAAGGACATTCTTACAAATTCTCTATTTAAAGATCTAGCGATGGACCTTGCTATGGATGTCTTACCCACTCCTGGTGGCCCAACTAAACAAAGAATTGGACCTTTCATTGAGTTGGTCAATTTCCTTATGGCTATAAATTCTAATATTCTTTCTTTTACATCTTCTAATCCATAATGATCTTCATCAAGAATATCCCTTGATTTATTGATATCGATTTTGCCCTTTGATTCTTTATCCCAAGGTAAATCCACTAGCCAATCTAAATAAGTTCTTATTACTCCTACCTCAGCAGAATGAGGTGACATTCTCGATAGTCTATCTAACTCTTTTAATGCCTTCTCTTTTACTTCCTTAGGCATCTTTATCTTATCAATTTTTTCTTGATATTCCTCTACTTCACCTAGGATTTCGTCGCCTTCGCCAAGCTCTCTTTGTATAGCCTTGATCTGTTCTCTTAAATAATATTCTTTTTGTACTCTATTGATTTGTTTTTTTACTCTTTGATTAATCTTATCTTCAATTTTTAAAAGTTCGATTTCTTCTTGTAAAATCCCATGAAGAACCTCTAATCTTTCATATAGGTCAAATGTCTCTAGTATTTTTTGATCATCTTCAGGTTTTAAAAACACATATGAAGCTATTACATCAGCAAGCCTGCCTGGATCATCGATATCTGAGACAGCTGAGGTTAGCTCAGGTGATACTTTTGAGCTTAGTTCAATATACTCCTCTAGATCAGTAACTACTAATCTCATTGCAGCTTCCATAGCCTTGTCCTTAATTATATTTTCTGATTCATAAGTCAAGTTTTCTATTTCAGCTTCAAAATACTCTTCATTTTCCAAAAGATTTATTATTCTACCTCTACTAACACCTTCTACTAGAACTCTTATACTTCCACCTGGCAGCTTTAACATCTGCCTAACTTTGGAAACAGTTCCTATATTGTAAAACTCATCTTCTGTTGGTTCATCGATTTTAGGATCTTTTTGTGCACAAAGTAATATATATGAATCATCTAACATGGCCTTTTCCAGTGCATTGATTGATTTATCTCTTCCAACATCAAAATGAATTACCATATAAGGAAATATGGATATCCCCCTTAAAGGTATTAAAGGTAGGGTCATTTTTTCTATATTATAATAATCGTTTAACATAATCTCCCTCCCTTATGGCGGCCAAAGGCAGCCTGTGCTTAAAGTTACTTCAATAAAAAAGGCTCACTGATGTGAGCCTTTAAGATGCAGATTCTGTATTTCCAGATTTCTTTGTCCTACTCAGCTTTTTCATATCTGATAATACTAAAGTAGGTTCAGCTAAATTCATCACAGTATCTTTAGTTATTAGACACTTCTCCACATCATCTCTTGATGGTATTTCAAACATTATGTCTAGCATTATTTCTTCTATAATACTTCTAAGACCTCTAGCTCCTGTTTTTCTTTCAATTGCTTTTTTAGCTATTGCTTTTAAAGCCTCTTCATCAAATTCTAAATCTACATTTTCCATAGCAAATAATTCTTTATATTGCTTTACTAATGCATTTCTAGGCTCAGTAAGTATACTTACCAATGCATTTTCATCTAATTCTTCTAAAGTAACCATTACTGGTAATCTACCTACAAACTCTGGTATTAAGCCAAATTTTAGTAAATCTTCTGGTTGTAATTCTTTTAGCAATTTACCGATTTGTTTTTCTTCTTTGGATTGAATTTCTGCTCCAAATCCTATTGAGTTTTTACCAACACGGTTTTGGATGATCTTATCTATACCATCAAAAGCACCACCGACAATAAACAATATATTTGTAGTGTCTACTTGAATAAACTCTTGATGGGGATGCTTTCTTCCACCTTGTGGCGGAACATTAGCAACTGTTCCTTCTAATATTTTTAGTAGTGCTTGTTGAACTCCTTCACCACTTACATCCCTTGTAATAGATGGATTTTCTGTTTTTCTTGCGATTTTGTCAATTTCATCTATATAGATTATACCCTTCTCAGCTCTTTCAATATCATAATCTGCAGCTTGAATCAGCTTTAGAATTATATTTTCAACATCTTCACCTACATAACCAGCTTCAGTTAAAGATGTAGCATCTGCTATTGCAAAAGGTACGTCTAGTATTTTAGCTAATGTTTGTGCCAATAAGGTCTTACCAGATCCTGTAGGCCCAATCATTACAATATTACTTTTTTGTAATTCTATGTCATTTTTCTTTACGGATTTTCTATTGATTCTTTTATAATGGTTATAAACAGCCACGGCTAAAGCTCTCTTTGCTCTTTCTTGTTGCACTACGTAATCGTTAAGAGTTACTTTAATCTTTGCAGGAGTTGGAAGCTCCTTCATATCGTAGTCAAAAGTATCTAGGAATTCCTCTTCAATTATTTCTTGACACAGTTCAATACATTCATTACAAATATAGACATTTGGCCCTGCTATAAGTCTACGAACTTGGTCTTGGGGTTTTCCACAAAAAGAGCATCGAAGCTGTTTTTCTTCATATTTTGCCATGGTTACACCTCACTTAATTTATTTACTTGATATAATAACCTCATCTATTATACCATATTCAACTGCTTGCTGAGCTGACAAATGATAATCTCTATCTGTATCTCTTTTTATTTTATCTAGAGGTTGACCAGTTCTTTCACTTAAGATTTTGTTGATTCTGTCTCTAATCTCTAGTATTCTTTCTGCTTGGATTCTAATATCTTCAGCCTGACCTTGTGTTCCACCAAGTGGTTGATGAATCATGATATCAGAATTAGGAAGTGAATATCTCTTGCCTTTTTCGCCTGCTGCCAATAGGAATGCTCCCATACTTGCAGCCATTCCTATACAAATCGTAGATACATTAGGTTTAATATATTGCATTGTATCATATATAGCAAATCCTGCAGTTACAGATCCACCTGGACTATTAATATATATTTGAATATCTTTATCTGGGTCTTCAGCCTCTAAAAATAATAATTGTGCTACGATTAAATCTGCCATCGTATTATTTACTTCTCCACCTAAGAATATAATTCTTTCCTTTAATAGTCTTGAATATATATCATAGGATCTTTCGCCTCTACTTGTTTGTTCTACTACTACTGGTACTAATGCCATACTTATCCTCTCCTCTTAAATAAATTTAGCATTTTCTAATAATAGATCTATTACTTTACCGTTGGAAATTCCTGCATTTAAGAATTCTAAGTCACCTTTTTTCATATCAGCTACAAATTCTTCTACATCTTCTGCATTATATTGTTCAGCCATTTTTGCTAATTCTTTATCTATGTCTTCATCATTAACTTCAACTGCTTCTGCCTTAGCAATAGCTTCTAGTACTAGATCAGCTCTTACTCTTTTCTCAGCAACTTCTCTAAATTGTTCTCTCATATCTTCTATTTTTGAACCTGTTAATTCAAGATATTTTTCTAACTCCAATCCTTGATTTCTTAATCTAAAATCAAATTGTCTAAGTTCATTGTCTATTTGTGACTCAATCATACCATTTGGTATATCAACTTCTGCTAACTCAATTGCTGCTTCAACAATTTTGTTTTCTTTTTCCACTTTTTCTTGATTCTTCAATTCTTCTTCTAATTTAGATTTGATACTTTCTTTGTATTCAGCTATTGTGTCAAATTCACTTACATCTTTAGCAAATTCATCATCTAGTTCTGGTAATTCTTTTTCTTTGATATCGTGGATCACTACTTTAAAGACAACGTCTTTTCCTGCTAAGGATTCTTCATGGTATTCTTCAGGAAATGTAACATTTACATCTACTTCTTCTTCTTTGTTTTTACCTATTAATTGTTCTTCAAATCCTGGAATAAAAGTGTTTGATCCAATTTGTAATTCATAACCTTCTGCTGTTCCACCTTCAAACTGTTCTTCACCTAAGAAACCTGCAAAATCAATTGTAAGTAAATCTCCTTCTTTAACTGCTCTATCTACACTTGTAAGTCTTGCATTATCTTCTTGTACATGGTGTAACTCATGTTCAATCGCTTCATCTGTAACATTATACTCTACTTTTTCTAATTCTATACTTTTATAATCGCCAAGTTTTACTTCAGGTTTAACATCTACCTCAACCTTTACTAAAATTGGCTCACCTTTTACTATTTCTTCAATATCAACATCTGGTGTGTCAACTGGTTCTAATTCTAATTCTTTAACAGCACTATCATATGCTTCTGGTAATAGAAGATTGATAGCGTCTTCATAGAAAACCTCTTCTCCATAATTCACTTCGATGATTTTTCTAGGAACTTTACCTTTTCTAAAACCTGGTATATTAAATCTTCCTCTATTTTTTAAATAAGTTTCTTGTAAAGCCTTTTCAAATTTATCAGCTTCTAACTTAAAGTTAAAGGAAACTTTATTGTTTTCTTTTTTTTCTAAAACCACGCTCATTATATTGTATCCTCCTCAAATTTTTTCTAATTTTCCTTTTTATCCATAATATTATATCATAAAATTTTATCATAACAATCTATATATTTCAAACAATAGAAAAACCAATGGAAATCCCATTGGTTTGTGTGGTGCGGGAAAGAGGACTTGAACCCCCACGTCAATGACACTAGATCCTAAGTCTAGCGCGTCTGCCAATTCCGCCACTCCCGCATAAATATTAACTACTCTAATATTATACCACCCAATTAGGATTTGTCAATAATTTTTTAATCAAATATTTCTCTAATTAAACCTCCACCTACTACGATATCTCCGTCGTAGAAAACTACAGCTTGACTCTTTGTTATGGCCCTTTGTGGTTGGTCAAATTCAACCATTACACCATCTTTATAAGGTTTAATCTTTGCCTTTGCCTCTTTCATTCCATATCTAATCTTAGCAGTAACTTCCATTTCTCCTGACAATTCTTCAAATGGAATGAAATTTATATCATTTGCAAAGAATCTACTTTTATATATACCCTCTTCATCACCTAATACAACTTCATTTTTTATTGGGTCTATACTTTGTACAAAGACTTTCTTCCCAAGGGCAATACCTAAGCCCTTTCTCTGTCCTATTGTATAGTATACGATTCCTTTATGCTGACCTAGAATATTACCAGAAGTATCAACAAAGTTTCCCGAAAGGACCTTATCAGGAGCCCTATGTTTTATAAAACTACCATGATCATCATCTGGTATAAAGCATATCTCTTCACTATCTGGTTTATTATGAATATATAGACCTATTTCCTCGGCAATCTTTCGAACCTTATCCTTTGTATAGCCACCTAATGGAAATAGTGTATTTCCAAGTTGATGTTGGGTCATTTGGTGTAAGAAATAAGTCTGATCCTTCTGAGTATCCTCACTTTTCTTCATCAGATACCTACCTGTTTTTTCGTCCTTTTCCACTACAGCATAATGACCTGTAGCTAAATAATCAGCGCCTAAACCCTTCGCTTTTTCTAAAAACTCACTAAATCTTATGAATTTATTACATGCTAAACATGGATTTGGTGTTCTTCCTTGTAGATATTCATCTACAAAATAATCTATAACCTTTCTCTCAAAAAGTCCTCTAAAATTCAATACATAGTGGGGTATATCTAATTCATGGGCAACTTCTTTTGCATCAAAAACTGAAGATATTGAACAGCAACCACCTGCATTTTCATCATATACTTCATCATGGGGTATTTGACTTAGTGTAACACCTATAACCTCATATCCTTGCTGCTTAAGTACATATGCAGCTACAGATGAGTCAACACCACCGCTCATCCCTAGTACTACCTTTTTCTTCATCTATTTCACCTTTCTAAAACGCTAAAATAACTCCACCGTCATTAACGTATCCAGTACTTAGTCCTTTCGTCTCAACAATTATTATATCTTTAAAATTATATTTCTTTAAATCTTCTTTCAAGTCCAATGCTTTTTGTAAAGCATCTGCATGGGATATGGCAACTATTCTTTCTTCAAATTTTATACTCGATTCTCCAATGATATCTATTAGTTTCTTGAAAGCTTTTTTGCTACCTCTTGCCTTATCAATCGCCTCTATATTTCCATCTGGAGTTGCTCTCATTATTGGTTTTATGTTTAAAGCATTGATTAAAAGTCCTTTTGTTTTAGATATTCTACCATTTTTCACCAAGTTACTCAGATCATCAGAGATAAAGTATGTTCTCATATCATCTATAAATTTATCCACCTTCTCAACCAATTGTACATTTGAAAGTTTCTCATCTATACACTCTTTAATCTTCATTGCAATTAAGGTCTCTCCTACACTTGCTGATTTTGAATTGAATATATGGATGAATTTCTCCGGTGAAGTTTCTAAAACCATATCCTTAGCTAGTATTGCACTATTATATGTTCCCGATAATTGTTCTGAGATCGTTACTACATATACGCTATCAGCATCATATTCCTTTGCAAAATCCCCTGGCGAAGGGCAAGATGTCTTGATTGGGTTTGGACTTGCATTCATTTTACTTATTAAGTCTGAGACATTTAAATTCTCATCATCTATAAATGAATCCTCATCCACATCTATTTTAAACGGTACCAATTTTACATCCATATTCTTCTTTAAGTCTTCATTTAAGTCACAGCTGCTATCAGCTACAATTTTAAACTTCATCATTTGACCCCCATTAATTATATATTAACCTATTCTTTTTTCTATTATCTGTGCTAAATCTTTTGCAATTTTAGTAATTTCTTCTTGGTTCTTACCTTCAATCATTACCCTAACCAATGGTTCTGTACCAGATGGTCTAATAACTACTCTACCTTGACCGTGAAACATTTCCTCTATTTTCTCTATTTCTGTTTTTATGATTTCGTCTTCAAAGTAACTATATTTCTTATGATTGTCAACTTTTGCATTTATTAGAACTTGTGGGTAATTTGTCATCAAATTGTTTAATTCTTCTAAAGTCTTACCCGTTTCCTTTACTACTTCTAGTAAATGTAATCCTGTAGCTAATCCATCACCTGTTGTATTATATTCCAAGAAAATTATATGGCCTGATTGTTCACCGCCTATTACATAGTTTGATTGTAGCATTTCCTCCAAAACATATCGATCCCCAACTGAAGTTTTTACTATATCCATACCATTTTCTTTTAAATATACATCGAGACCCATATTGGTCATTACTGTGCCTACAACTGTATTATTGGTTAGCTTGCCTTCTTTCTTTAAATGGGTTGCACATATGGCTAAGATATGGTCACCATCGATTAAATTACCTTTGTTGTCAACTGCTATGATCCTATCTCCATCGCCGTCAAATGAAATACCTATATCAGCCTTTTCCTTTATTACTAAATCCCTGATAATATCTGGATTCGTCGAACCACAATCCCTATTTATGTTCATGCCATCTGGGCTATTATTAACTACTACCACCTGCCCATTGAGCTCTTTGATAATTTCAGGACCAATTTTGTATAAAGCCCCATGCCCACAATCCATGGCTATTTTCATGCCTGTAAGATCGATATTAATAGTTGATTTTAAGTAATCTATATAATCCCTTGAACCATTTTTCTCATGCATGATATAACCGATCTGAGCTCCAGTAGGTCTATTGTCTATTTGTTTTTTATCTAATATAATCTCTTCTATTTCTCCTTCTACCTGGTCTGGTAATTTTAAACCCTTTGAATCGAAGATTTTAATGCCATTATATTCTCCTGGATTATGTGATGCTGATATGACCACTCCAGCTAAAGCCTTGTATTTTCTAGTTAAATATGCTACTGCTGGCGTAGGTATAATACCCACTAAAATAACGTCCAATCCCATGGATGTAATTCCGGCAACAAGTGCAGATTCTAACATATCACCTGAAGCCCTCGTATCCTTACCTACTAGAATCTTACCTTCTTTACAATTGCATATTGTAGCGGCAGCAGCCCTTCCTACTTCAAAAGCCAATTCAGGCGTTAATTCTTTATTTGCAACTCCTCTGATACCGTCTGTACCAAATAATCTTGACAAAGTTAGTCCCCCTTGTAACATTGATCTTATAATTTATATTTATTTTTAACTAATTCAATTAATTTCTCTTTATTATTTAACTCAGGATTGGATAATACCTTTTCCATCAAATAATCCAAAATTTCTCCAATAATATTACCCTGAACATATCCTAAGTTTATTATATCATAACCGTCAATTGCAAGGTGATTTTTTTCATAGGCTTCATGATTATCTAAAATGCGGGTAATATTAGTGATTCTCTCTTCAAAAAAGTCCACATCTGCCAAAGGATTGGTACACATTCGATCGATTTTTTGAAGCTCCATTAGATGAAAAATTCTATGTTCTCCTACTCTACTAATCAACCTTTTTAGGCCTTTATCCTTCATATCTCTGCTCTTTGTCATATGATCTCCAATTAAAAGTAGGACATCTTTGATTAAATCATTTGGACATTTCAGTCTAGTGAGTATTTCTTTAGTCATCTTAACACCAACATAATCGTGATCATAAAAATGTCCAATACCTTTTTCATCTATCGTAAAGGTATGAGGCTTACCAATATCATGAAATAAAGCTGCTAATCTAATTTCAAGTACATTAGATACATTATCTACTACACATAAGGTATGGTCAAATACATTTTTATCATGATAAGGATTCTGCTGGTTAAAGCCAACAGTAGGCTTTAACTCAGGTAATATAATATCAAGGATTTCAAGCTCATTCATAAGTCTTATACCATAGGAAGGCTTTCTTGATAGAAGTATCTTAAATAATTCTTCCCTAACTCTTTCATTACTTATATTGGACAATGAGTAGCTCATTTTTCTAGAAGCTGTATAAGTTTCATCCTCTATTTTAAATCCAAGTTGGGTAGCAAATCTAACTCCTCTTAATATTCGAAGATGATCTTCAGCAAATCTTTCTTTGGGATTGCCTACTGTTCTAATTATTTTTAAGCCCAAATCCTGCCTACCATTAAAAGGATCTATTAATCCTTGGAGATGGCTATAGGCCATGGAATTAATGGTGAAATCCCTACGACTTAGATCCTCTTCTATTTTATTGGAAAAAGTAACTTCAGATGGTTTTCTTCCATCTAAATATTTTCCTTCTATTCTATAGGTGGTGACCTCTATACTTCCCTCATCTTGTACAACTACAATAGTGCCAAATTCTTTTCCAACAGAGACAGTTTTAAAATCCTTAAATATCTCTTGGATTTCATCAGGCTTAGCATTGGTGGTCACATCATAGTCATGTGGGGCCTTGCCTAGTAATATATCTCGAACACTACCTCCGACTATATATCCATCAAATCCATATTCTTTCAATCTATTTAAAACCACATTAACATAATCAGGCAAATTAAATATCATAGGCATCCTCCAAAAAGAGACAGTGACCTGGGTCAGGAGTACCGTCCCACTTTTTATATTTCTCCGCTAATAAATATTAGTATTAGTATAACATAGTGTTTGTATAATAGATAAATAAATTACACTAAAATACCCCCAACTAGTTTATCCAATCCCCATATTATATAATATACATCGGTGATAAATATGAATAAACTAAATATATTACATATAGATATGGATGCTTTTTATGCATCTGTAGAGGAGCAGGATCATCCTCATTTAAAAGGTAAGCCTATCATAGTTGGTGGATCTTCTAACCATGGTGTGGTGACCACTGCTAATTATGTGGCTAGAAAATATGGGGTCCATTCTGCTATGCCTGGATTTATGGCTAAGAAGCTTTGCCCTAATGGTATTTATTTACCTGTGCGGATGCATAGGTATAAAGAAGTTTCAAGGCAAATATTCAGTATTTATTATGATTTTACTGATTTAGTTGAGCCTGTTTCTGTTGATGAGGCTTATCTTGATATTTCTAATTTGGATATGGACCCAGTGGATGTGGCTAAGGAAATAAAAAGAAGGGTATTTAACACTACTGGACTTACCTTGTCTGTTGGAATATCCTATAATAAGTTCCTTGCAAAACTGGCATCTGATTGGAACAAGCCAAATGGAATGAAAATCATCAGTTATGACATGGTACCTGAGATTTTGCTGCCTTTAAGTGTTAAAAAGGTACATGGTATAGGTCCCAAATCAGCTGAAAAACTTAATAATATTGGAATATATACGATTGCAGATTTACTTAGGTTAAGCGAAGATTTCCTAGTAGGGTTTTTCGGAAAACATGGTAATGAAATATATAGTCGAATCAGAGGTATAGACACTAGAGTGATTGATACTGAAAGAGAAAGGAAATCCCTAGGCACTGAGACTACTTTCGAAGATACAGATAATAAAGATATTCTCAAATCTTATCTTTATGAATTTTCACTGGAAATCGAATCAGCATTGGATAAGGACAATTTTACTGGAAAAACCGTCAGTTTAAAAATCAAATACGAAGATTTTAAGGTAATCACCAGAAGTAAAACCCTTACTTATTTCATAAATTCTGCTAATGATATATATGATGTAGCTATATCATTATTAGAAGAAGTTAATTTGTCTAAAAAAGTTAGGCTGATTGGAATAACTGTTTCAAATCTTTCTCCCGCTGATATGGAACAACTTTCATTTTTTGATTAATAAATTATTCACCCTTTGTCCACTCCATGAATAAACTATATTAGGACAAGGATAAATCCTCTTCCTAATATAGTAAATGGAGGAATTCATATATGAATAATATTATAAACACCAAGGTTAGTAACGTTAATGTTATAGAAAAGAAGGGCAATGATATAAAACCTGTGGCTAAACCAACTACTCCAAAGGATAATGTTTGTGGTGATTCTGGTAGACATCATTGTGTAGATGTGGATAGTACTGTTGTCGATAATGTTGATAATACACCTGTTACACCTGTTGCTTTACCAGGTGATGTAATCGTAAGAGTACCAGTTTTATTATCCGAGTTTACGGTTCAATTTAATGTTCATGCAAATATAAGACTACCTGAGTTTGCCTTGGAAATTAAGGATATTAAAAAAAAACTGAAGGTCACCCAATGTACTTTGCTTCAGCCTACTAATATTCTCTTTATAAAAGGATTTATTCGCAAAACTCTTGATTACACTACTGGAAATTGCTCAAATAGGCAAGGAGTATGCGGAGATATTCGCCATTGCACTATAGATGTTCCTTTTGAATTATCTACACCTATTACCTTTATAACACCACCTGCACCACTATTAACAAACACTGTTACTGAGTTTGAATACTTTGTTCAAAAAGATTTGCCTAATAAACATTTTGCTGAAAAAGATAGCCTATTATCTGGTGACCTTTCTGAAATTAATCAATTTAGAACTGAAAATTTCAATGAATTACCTTTCTGTGATTTAGTCTCTGCAAGTATATACGAATTCGATGAATTTATTGGACGTCATAGGCCACATCATGATAATCTACCATTTGAAGAAAAATATTTTAGAGATATTGAGGAAAAAATGGTTATTGAACTAACACTTAAACTCCTACAAAATAGACAAGTTGCTGTTCCAGGATTAGCAGGCACTACTAGATGCTAAAGGGAAGTGAAAGATACAAAATTCCCTCCCTATGCTCACCCAGAAATACGCTGGGTACAGGCAGGATGACATAAAAAGGTGAAAGCTTTGAGCTTTCACCTTTCTATATGTTTATTTTCTTACTGCTTCTGCACCTTTTTCTAAAGCTTCCTTGTTTATTGGAAGTAAATGGGCTTTGTTTTCTCCAAACACTTTATAGAATGCTTTTTCTATAGAATCCATTCCTACCATCTTTGTTGCTTCTAGATATGCTCCTAGCATGACCATATTTGCTACTCTGTTGTTTCCGATTTCGTTAGCTATGTCGTTTGCTGGTACATAGTATACATCTATATCTTCTCTTGTTGATTTTGTTGATATTAGTGATGAGTTGATAAATAGTTTTCCACCAGGTACTACGGAGTGTTCAAATTTATCTAATGATGGTTTATTAAGCACTAGGGCAGTTGTTGCCTCTATTACTACTGGTGAACCTATTAGGTCATCTGAGATGATTACGTTGCAGTTTGCTGTTCCACCTCTCATCTCTGGTCCATAGGATGGTACCCATGATACTCTTTTGTCTTCTACCATTCCTGCGTATGTTAGCATTTGACCTAATGCCATTACTCCTTGTCCACCAAATCCCGCTGCTATTATTCTTTCTTCCATTTCTATTCTACCTCCTCTGGACTTTTGAAGTTGCCAAGAGGATAATATGGGATCATATTTTCTTTTAACCATTTTAATGATTCTACCGGTGTTAATCCCCAGTTTGTTGGACATGTGGATAGTACCTCTACTATTCCAAATCCTTTACCCTCTAATTGTACTTGGAAGCATTTTTTAATTGCCCTTTTTGCTTTTCTTATATTTGCTGGTGTATCTACAGATACTCTTTCCACAAACTTTGCTCCGTCTATTGTTGCTAGCATCTCTGACATTCTTAGGGGCATACCCATTGTTTCTTCATCTCTACCATATGGGGCTGTTGTGGCTTTTTGCCCTATTAGTGTGGTTGGTGCCATTTGTCCACCTGTCATACCGTATATTGCATTGTTTACGAATATTGTGGAGATTTTTTCTCCTCTATGGGCTGCATGTACTATTTCTGCTGTTCCTATAGATGCTAAGTCTCCGTCTCCTTGATATGTGAATACGAATTTATCAGGATGTACTCTTTTTGCTCCTGTTGCCACTGCTGGTGCTCTACCATGTGCTGCCTGTTGCATATCACAGTTGAAGTATTTGTATGCCAGTACTGAACATCCTACGGGACATACTCCTATTGTATCGTCTAGGATATCTAGTTCTACTAATACTTCAGCTACTAATCTATGAATGATCCCGTGGGTACATCCTGGACAATAGTGGGTTTCTACTTCTGTTAGTCCTGTTGTTCTTTCGAATACTACTGTCATTATCTGTCACCTCCTAGGATTTCTTTTACTTTATTTACTATCTCTTCTGGAGTTGGTGCCATTCCACCTGTTCTTCCATAGAAGTATGAAGGCATTCTTCCGTTTAATGCAATTTGTACATCGTCTGTCATTTGTCCAGTGTTCATTTCTACTGTTAATACACCTTTACAGTCGTCATTTATCTTTTCAAATTCGTTGAATGGATATGGCCATAGGGATATTGGTCTTATTAATCCTACTTTGTACCCTTCTTTCTCTAATTTGCTTATTGCTGTTTTACATATTCTTGATGTTGTTCCATATGCAGCTATTACTAATTCTGCATCTTCTAATCCAAATGATTCGACTTTTACTTCATTTTTTGCCATTTCAGCATATTTTGCTTGCAGATGTATGTTATGTTCTTCTAATTCTTCTGCTCCTAAGTACAATGAATTTATTATATTTGGTTTTCTTTCTCCCTTTGTTCCTGATGTTGCCCATGGTTTTTCTGGTAGTTCTACATCACTTCTATCTTTAAATACTACAGGCTCCATCATCTGTCCTATGAATCCATCTCCTAGAATCATTACTGGGTTTCGATAGTAGTCTGCTTTATCAAATCCTTCTATTGTTAGATCTACTAACTCTTGAACATCAGCCGGTGCTAATACTAATGTCTTGTAGTCTCCATTTCCTCCACCTCTTGTTGCTTGGAAATAGTCTGTTTGTGATGGTTGGATACTACCTAGTCCTGGACCACCTCTCATCATATTTACTATTACTGCTGGTAGTTCAGCTCCTGCACAGTAGGAGATTCCTTCTTGTTTTAGTGCAACCCCTGGACTAGAGGATGATGTCATTACTCTTGCTCCAGCTCCTGCTGCACCATATACCATGTTAATTGCTGCTACTTCTGATTCTGCTTGTATAAAGGTTCCTCCAACTTTCGGTAACTCTCTTGCCATATATTCTGGTATTTCATTTTGGGGTGTAATTGGATATCCGAAGAAATATTTACAACCTGCTGCAATAGCTGCTGCACATACTGCTTCGTTCCCCTTCATGAGAACTTTTTCCATCTTATCTTCCTCCTTATTAAAGTTTTTCTACTGTGATTACTAAATCTGGACATATTAATGCACAGTTTTGACATGCGATACATTTTTCCATTTCTTTTATTCCAGCTGGATGATAACCTTTTCTATTGATCTCTATTTCTTCTAAGGCTATAATTTTTACTGGGCATACTGATACACAAAGACCACATCCTTTACAGATATCTTCTTTAAATGTAGTTCTTCCTTTTTGTGCCATATGATTCCCTCCTTTATTATTATTAAAGCATCCACTCTTCCCTCATAATTAACTCTATTGGAAATACTTCCCCTTTTAAATCCTTTGGAAGTTCTGACACTAGATCTTCCAATACTACATTATATCTCAAGGGTACTCCAGTTGCTTCACTAACCTTCAAAGCAAACTGGTAACCTTTAAGAACATCATCAATGCTTGTACTTTTTAACATATGGGTATTGTTTACAATGCCTGTTACTTTTGCTCTTGCAGTATCTTGAATTTTTATCATATATTCTACTGCTTGTTCTACAGACTTGGTTTCTGGTCTATTGGCATTTAATACAAAAAACATGTCATAGTTGCCTTCAGTAAGATACCCAACATATCTGCCTAATGTTCTAGCACCTGCTGGATCTCCACCTACGTCTAATACTGCATCAAAGGATTCATCTTGGAATGCAGTCATAACTTCACCTGGGATCATAGGTATATCAAGTGCATTTGCATTTATTGAGCCACCTATAACCCTGATTCCCATCTTTGTTAACTCTTCTGCTTTTTCTCTACTTCTAAAGTAGACATTTACTACATCTAAGTCAACTAACATGGCTTTTTTATCCATTTTAGCTAGTTTTGTGACGTAGTTTAAAGAAAATTCAGTTTTACCA
Source organism: Tissierella sp. (assembly GCA_012735585.1). GTDB lineage: Bacteria > Bacillota > Clostridia > Tissierellales > Tissierellaceae > JAAYTL01. The sequence continues at coordinate 13,154 of JAAYGX010000070.1, read as the reverse complement.
CTGCCATAATGGCCTATTACGATTCTTACTCTTTTATCATTAATCATTGATTTCTCCTAAATATATGTTTTGGCTTCTTCTTCACCTCGAAGTACCCTAAGCCCACCTTCTGCCAATGCTGATAGTTCATCTTCTCCTGGATATATACATACATCAGATATAAATTGAACATCTTCTTCTATCCAGTGGGTAAATCGTTTGTCATATGCGATACCACCTGTTAGTACTATGCCATCGACTTTTCCTTTCAGTACTACAGATATTGCACCTATTTCTTTGGCAACTTGGTAGGCCATTGCTCTATAGATTTTTTCTGCGTATATATCTCCCTTGTCAATCCTATCAGAAACTTCCTTGCCATTATTGGTACCTAAGTATGAAACTAGTCCACCTTTTCCTTTTATCAATTTGAACACTTCATCTATTGTATATTTACCAGAGTAACAAAGCTTGACCAAATCTCCAACAGGAAGTGTCCCTGATCTTTCAGGAGAAAATGGTCCTTCCCCATGTAGCGCATTTGCTACATCTATTACTTTGCCTTTGTGATGGGCACCTACTGATATACCGCCACCAAGATGTACTACAATTAGGTTTAAATCTTCATATCTTCTATCAATAGATTTGGCATATCGTCTTGCAACTGCTTTTTGATTTAGTGCATGGAATATACTTACTCTTTCCAACTCTTTTATACCTGCTATTCTTGCAATATCCTGTAGTTCATCTACTACAACCGGGTCTACGATATAGGATTTGACACCGTTTTCCCTTGCGATGTCATAAGCTATCAGCCCTCCTAAATTAGAGGCATGTTCTCCTTGAATCCCCACTTTTAGATCTTCAAGCATTTTATCATTAACTAGGTATGTTCCGCCTTCTATTGGCTTTAATAGTCCGCCTCTACCTACAACTGCATTTAACTCATTGATATCTATATTGTTTTTCTCTAAGGTTTTAATGATTACATTTTTTCTAAATTCATTTTGTTCATTAATCTTGTCGAACTCTGCTAATTCTTCTACTGAATGTCTGATTGTCTCTTCAAATACTAACTCTTCATCATCAAATACACCAATTTTAGTTGAAGTAGAGCCGGGATTTATGACTAATATCTTATACATTAACTTACCCCCTAGATGACATAAGCACTGATAGTACTATGGAATTTAGTTTAGCTTCTTCATTGTCTGCTCTTGATGTAAGAACTATTGGTGCTTTTGCTCCTAAAATCAATCCTGCGGATTTTGCCTTTGCTAAGAAACTTAAAGCTTTATATAGTACATTTCCTGCTTCTATATCTGGAGCCAATAATATATCTGCATCTCCTGCAACTACGCTAGCAATACCTTTTATTTTAGCAGACTCTTTACTAATAGCATTATCAAGTGCAAATGGTCCATCAACGATGCAGCCTTTGATACTACCTTCTTTGTTCATATCTGCTAATTCCTGAGCATGGACAGTTGCTTCCATCTTAGGTGAAACGCTCTCCTTTGCAGCTAAAACTGCTACCTTTGGCATTTCAATATCAAATGCTTGAGCCAGCTCAACAGCATTTTCTATGATATCTTTTTTTTGTGCCAGATCAGGCGCTATATTCATTGCAGCATCCGTTACTAAAAATACCTTGTGATAAGTTTCTACATCGAATACTGCCACATGACTGATCAGCTTATTTGTCCTAAGACCTATTTCTTTATCAAGTACTTGTTTCATAATGATAGATGTATCTACTAAACCCTTCATTAAAATATGAGCTTGTCCTACATTTACCAACTCTGTAGCCTTCCTACTTGCCAACACTTTATCAGCTTCATCTATAATCTCAAGACCTTCTAAATTAAGCTTGATATCTTTGGCTATTTCCATAATCTTACCTTTATCTCCTACTAAAACTGGTGTGATTATTCCTTCTTCCATTGCCATTTTAATGGATAGTAAAACGTCTTCATCATGGGCACATGCAACAGAAACTACCTTTGGCCCACGTTCCTTTGCTAATTTCATAAGTGAATTAAAATTTTTCGCCATTATATCACCTCTATTATATATTTTTGATAAATTTTATTATAAAACATCTCCAAAATTTGTACGACTGCTTATCCAATAGTGTTTCTAGATGAGCCATCAGTGAAGAATCTAAGATTCTTACCTAAAGCTCACCCTGAAAAACACCGACACAGATAAGATAACATCACTTTTATATTATTAATTTATCTATTTGATAAATTAATGGTCAAACTTTCTGGTACTATAGATTCTATAGTGACCCCTTGAACTTCTTCAAATTCTATTTCTACTTCATGTTCGCCTTCCGAGAGATTACTTAAATCTATATATGGTTTTAAAACATCCTTAGTAATGGTCTCTAGGAATGATTCTGTTCCAACGATTGATACAGTTATAGTTCTACTATTTTCAGCCAATACCAATTCCTCATCAAGGTTTCTTATATCAATTTCACTAAATTCAAACTCAAATTCCTTAGTATCTATTCTTTCGATTACTGCATTTATTGTAACTCTTTCATTAGGATCTAACAGCTCTATATTATCTAGTAAATCCAGTTCTACCTCAAGACTAGGATCTTCCAACAGTAAGTTAACATCTATTGGTTTCGTCTTGATACTAGTTAAATCTGCTATACTATTTCCGCCTCTAATTCCTATTGTACTTGGAACAACTTCCATCTTTGTAATCACATACTCTTCTGGTAGTTCATTTTCAAGTACTACTTCTATTGGCAATGTATTCTTTCTATAAATAGGTATGGTTATATCAACTACACTAGGGTTCATTTCCAAACCAACTACAGCATTATCTTGCCCATCTCTTAACTGAACAGGAGCTGTTATATTGGTCGTTGTCGTTCTATCTTTAATTGATACAACAGCGAATACCTCCGTAACATCATTAATCCAGGATCTTGGACCCCTAAGTAGTATGGTTTCAGGTTTTGCAACCAAATCACCTACTGTATGATTCTCAGGCACTTCACCTTCAGTTCGGATATTTACGGTTCTTTCCTCTGTAACTACTCTATCTATGGTAACTAAAATATCACTAGGCTCCCAATCGGTGATTCTTACTGTAGATGCGCTATCTTTTAAGCTTACTAATACTGGAACTCTAGTCTGACCTTCCTTATATCCACTTAAATCCAACTTTGCAACTATATTATTGGCTGCAGTAAATCCATCCATATCTGATTTTCTTCCAGTGACACTTACGTTTATCTTGGCTTCTTGTGGATCCATGACAACTAAATTTTGTCTATCTAAAACTTCAATATTTGTAAATTCTACATTTATATTTCTATACTCCCTTGGCCAGTCTGGATTCTTGATTCCCATTACATAAGACCACAAAATAATGGCTATAATCACAGAAAGTATCTTAGGGGTTAAATTACTCTTTCCCTTGTCCATTTTTTAGCCTCCATTTTGTTATAAAAGTTTGTTTGTCTTCCTCTGGTTTGTACATATCTGTAAGAATCTGTCTTAAGGTTTTGGTATCAAGATATCTAGAAATAGTACCATTTTCAGCTATTGATATGGAACCTGTTTCCTCTGATACAATGATGGAAAGACTATCGGATCTTTCAGATATACCTAGTGCAGCTCTATGTCTAGTACCTAGCTCTTTACTCACATTTGAGCTATCAGTCAGTGGTAAAAAACATGCTGCTGCTTTTACCCTATCTTCTTTAATGATTACTGCACCATCATGTAGTGGTGTATTAGGAATAAATATGTTTATTAGTAAATCGCTTGATACTAAACCATCAATCCTAGTGCCTGTTTCGGCTACTTCATTAAGTCCAGTTTGTCTTTCTATAACAATTAAAGCACCTATTTTTTGTCGTGATAAGGAAGCAACAGCATCAACCATTTCTTCAACAACTTTAGTTAAGCTTTCGCCTCTTACTTCAATTAAAGACTTCTTTAGGAAGCTACTTCTTCCTATGTACTCCAGTCCACGTCTTAGCTCCGGTTGAAAAACTATTAGTATGGCTAAAGTTCCCACTGTCATTGCATTATCTAATATCCAATTAATGGTGTAAAACTTAGCCCATTCACTTAACTTGGTCAAGACAAGTAATACAACGATACCTTTTGTAAGTTGTTCTGCTCTAGTCTCTTTAATCAAGCTAAGCAATTTATATAATACAATTGCTACAATTAGGATATCGATTACATCTCGTATTCTAACATTAGAAAATATATTGTATAAGTCTTGCAAGGATATCACACCCTTCAACATTATTTAAAAACATACTTACCATACATTATATAATAAAACCTTTATGAATAAAACTTTTTTTATAAAATATTTACATTTGATGTTAAATTGTGAGATTTTACATTTTAAAAAAAGTATAAAATAATCCTATATTATTTTATACTTTTGTCTAATGATCACCGTACACATTCTTAACATCATTATAGGATTTTTCAATCCTCTTCATTATACTAGAATTTAGGGTTAAATCAAGATTTCCCATTAACGCGTCTTCTGATGGAAGTATTTTATAATGATGCTTACCTCCCTCATTATATCTATGTACCCATGTAGGAATATATTCAATTTCTTTAATTACTGTTTCCTCTAAATCTAAATCTTTCTCTATATTTATCTTAACCATTACGCCATCTTCTGTGTAGGAGTTTCCCATAGTAATTTCACTTTGATTTGATAAGAAATTTCCCATGGAATAAATTATCAGATGATCTTTGCCATTGAACTCAATCACTTCTGATTTTTGAACTACATGGGGATGACTTCCTAGTACAATATTTACACCCCATTCAACAAGGTTTCTTCCTAAGTTTATTTGATCATCCGATGGTTGGTGATGATATTCATGTCCCCAATGTATATAGGATAGGATTATGTCCACATCCCTGTTTTTTAACAAGTCAATCTCTTTCTGGATTTTCTCCTCATCAATTAAATTAATCATATATGATAGCTCTTCTGCCGTCAGTAGTGAGTCAAGTCCATTTAATCCATATGTATAAGATAAGACCCCTATCTTGATTCCCTTTACATCTACTATTAATGGTTCTACATCCTTGTCCTTATTTGTACCAGTATGCTTTAGTCCTTGTCCTTTTATGGCATCTATAGTAGAGATTATCCCTGTTTTACCTTGGTCCAGACTATGATTATTGGCAGTTGATAGAATATCAAAACCAGCATCTTCCAATCCTTTGATTGTCTCAAGGGGACTATTAAATCTAGGAAATCCTGAGTATGCCCTATCTCCAACAGTAACAGTTTCATAATTACCTAAGGCTAAATCAGCGTCTTGGATATATTTCCTAACATGTTTGAATACAGGGCTAAAATCATACTCATCCCCACCAATATTCGCTGATTTAATCTGAGGTATATGAAACATAATATCTCCAACGGCTAAAATGTCTATGTTTGTAAGTCTTGGCTCAACTATTATATCTTCTACTATTTCAGTTGTATCAGGTTCTTCTTCTATTATATCAGTATTATCTTCTACTACTTGGACATTATCTGGGTTTAATCCTAATCCTTTGAATACCATAGTAAATAGTAAGCATAAAAATATTATTAAATAAAGAGATCTTTTTTTCATATTTACACCTAATTTATAATTTATTATCAATCTTCTTTATTCTACACTTTAAGAACCTTAATTTCAATATGTTCTAATAGAATGACTATTCCCTTTTCCTAGTTATTTTGCTTCTTGAATCAAAGACAAACTTTGAAAGTTTCCTTTGGTTCATCCACCATAGAAAAATTACATATGGTACAAATAACAGGGTTAATTCTGGAATATTGGCCATTAATATAAAATCAAATATTCCATGTAGTAATAAAGGAACTGTAAATGATTTGCGTAAATTTGCGGCTTTTCTTTTTTTATCAGTGTCAAATCTTGATAGAGATAAATAATATCCCATTGTTATACCAAATATCCCGTGAGCAGGTACAGAAAATATTCCCCTGTATAAACCTATAAACGGATTGTTTGTATAAGTAAATACAACATAGATAATATTTTCAACAGTAGCAAATCCTAAGTGAGCAAATACACCATATACTATTCCATCTAATTTTTCATTAAAATAACTAGTTCTAAATGGTAATTTAAGTATCACCAATCGTTTAAAATATTCTTCTGTCAATGCAGCTACTATAAATGCATTATATGCAGCTTGGAAAACTCCAGAGAATACATTAAATCTAACTAATACCTCTTCCACAATAATAGATGGAATCACTGCTAATGCCCCAAATAAATATGTAAGCAAAAGCAACTTAATAGGTTCCCGATCTGATCTATCAGTCAAATAAATAGCAAATAGGAATATAATCGCTGGTATAACGGCAATAATAAAAAGTCTTAAATTCACATTAAAACCTCCTAATTTAATCTATCTTTATTATTCCTATTAAGCTAAATTTTAACCAATATATATTTTATTTAAATAGAATTTATTGTTCTTATTTATATTAATTTAAGGCTTTCTTTGAAATTATGTATTTGATACCTTCTACTGCTTCTTTAGCATCTTCACCTTCTGCCTTTATTATGAAGATATCTCCCTTTGCAGCGCCCAAGCTTAATAGTCCCATAATACATTTGGCATTAAATTCCTCTCCATCTTTTACTAATCTGATTTCAGAGGAATACCTTGAAGCCTCTTGAGCTAATGCTGATGCTGGTCTTGCATGTAGTCCCGTCTCAAGTTGTAAAGTTACTTTTTCAATATACATATTTAACCTCCAATTATTCTATTAATATTTAAATAAAAATGTTTTCCTAAAAAAAAGACACCATCTGGTGTCTTTTTTAATAAGCTATGAATAATTCTTTTTTAGCATTACATAATGGACAATTGTCCTCTTCTCCTGTTAGGGAAATATATCCACAAATTGGACATAATAAAATATCTTTAGCTTCTAAGTCATTTCCTTTATCTACTGCTTCTTTAGCTATTCCAAATAATTCAGCATGAACTTTTTCAGCCTCAATAGCATATTTCATTGCTCTAACTGCAGCTTTCTCTTCTTGCATTTCTGCTACTGCTATGTAAGCAGGGTACATTTGAGTATATTCAAAAACTTCTCCATCTATAGCACCTTGAAGATTTTCAGAAGTACTAGTTAGGCCAAATCCTGCCATAGATGTTACCGCATAGTCACCTTTAATGTCTTTCATAGCATTAAAGTGTAGTGTAGCATGTACTTCTTCAGCGTCTGAAGTAGCTAAGAATAATCTAGCAACTGTAGGGAATCCCTCTTTATTTGCTTTCTCACCCCAAATTCTGTATCTCATATGAGCCATACTTTCTCCGCCAAATGCTGACCTTAGGTTATCTTGTGTCATTGCGTTCATTTAAATTCCTCCTCTGTTTTAGTTTGGACTTTAAAAGTCACCTGTACCATTATTACCCATACTTATATATTACCAAAACATCAATGTTTAATCAACTAATTAAAACTTAAATACTATACCGATGGCTGCAGCCAATAGTATATATGATATTGGATGTTTGTTGAATTTTCTTATTAGATAAAATATCAATGCAAATAATAAAATTCCTTTCAAATCAAATAAGTCCTTAATATTATTTGTTATATTAAATTTATCAAAAGTAAACAATGCAATCTTTGTTACTTCAAATCCTGCAGCCCCTATTAATCCCGCAACTGCTGGCCTAATCCCATAAAAACTAGATTTAACTATTTTCTCTTCACTAAACTTTGCAAAATAATGAGCTATAATAACAATAATAATAACTGATGGTGTAACTTCACCTAATGTTGCTACTATTCCACCTAATACCCCTGCTGTATTGTATCCTACAAAGGTAGCAGTATTTATACCAATAGGTCCTGGAGTTGATTCAGAAATTGCTATCATATTATACAGTTCTTCAGATGTAATCCATCCATATTTATGTACAATTTCCTGTAAAAAAGGTAATGTGGCTAGTCCCCCACCAACAGAAAATAATCCTATTCTAAAAAATACGGCGAATAATTTAAGATATATCATCATAGGTCATTCTCCTCAAAATCCTTATTTCTACAAACTATGATTCCAGTGATAGCTGATATAACTATCACTATAATTGGAGAAGTCCTTAATATTGCAACTGCAAAAAATGCTAAAACAAATAAAATAATGCTCATCCAATTCTTAATAGATTTTGAGGCCATATTTATTACAGTACTTACTATTAATGCTGCCACAACTACTCTTATTCCTCCAAAAGCATGTTGCACAATCTTTATATCTTGAAAATGTTGGAAAAATGTTGCTATGGTGGTTATTATCAACAAAGACGGAGCTACCATACCTAATGTTGCTACTATTCCACCTGCTATACCTTTCCTTTTGTATCCAATAAATGTAGCTGTGTTAACAGCAATAATTCCAGGAGTACACTGACCAATAGCATAATAATCTAATATTTCTTCACCAGTAGCCCAATTTCTTTGTTCTACAAACTCTTTTTGTATAGCAGGAAGCATAGCATACCCACCGCCAAAAGTGAAGCCACCTATTCTAAAAAAAATCATAAATATTTCAAATAATTCTTTCAATAGTTTATTCACTCCTTAATCTTAATGTAAGATTTTATTATACTATATTAAATCACTAAACTCAAATAAGCCTCCAAAGATGGAGGTTCTGCATCTACTGGTATATTCAATGGGATCTATTCAATTATTTTGATACATTTTTTAGTATTCTATAATTATTTTTTATTTGATTTAATATAATTTTAGTTATAACTCCAAATATTACATTGAGAATAGTCGAAATAACTGTCATTATTATTAGTGGTATATTCAATGATCTCACTCTCTTTCATAGTCATCCAATATACATATGATGTTCAGTTATTACTTATATAATTCTTTTTAATTATCATCTTTCATTTACTTGAATAAATTAAGGCTTTCTTGAAAATATTAAAGCTCCCAATCGGGAGCTGTCTTTAATAATATTTTTTACATAGATTATGTTCTTGTACATCCCTTAAAGCTTCACCAAATCTTTGGAAATGGACAATTTCTCTTTGTCTTAAAAATCTTAAAGTGTCTGTAACCCCAGGGTCATCACTTATATTTATCAACCATTCATAGGTTGCCCTAGCTTTTTCTTCCGCAGCCATATCTTCATGTAAATCTGCTACTGGGTCTCCCTTAGTATTATAGTAAGCAGCAATCCATGGTGCTCCACCTGCACTATGAAGGTACAATCCTTTTCCATGATTTACATAATGTGCTTCAAAAGGTGTCCCTTTAATTTGGTCTATTGTTGCATCTTTGGTTAATTTATAAACTAAGGTACCAATCATTTCCCAGTGGGCTAATTCTTCTGTGCCTATATCCGTCAAAAGAGCTTTAGATTTTCCTGTTGGCATTGTCCATCTTTGACTTAAATATCTTATACCTGCTGATAGTTCACCATCAGCTCCCCCAAATTGTTCTATTATCATTGCTGCTAATGTTGGATTAGTAGTGTCTACCCTTATTGGATACTGTAATCTTTTTTCATAAATCCACATATTACCCCTCCTTAAAATTAGTAAAGTTTATATCCCATGGCCAAGGTTCTTCAATATAACCCCAAGGATATCTACTCATACTAGTATTTCTTAGAGGACTATACCTTGACTCATACATTTCTAACAATTGATGATATCTTTGAGAGGTGTTATTATGAAGCCTCAACGCAGTTTCATCGTTTGGATGATTATCTAGATAAAGAGCAGTCTCTAATAAAACAAAATTCTCCTCCATTATTTCAACTAACAAATCCATTTGAGCTCTATCCATAATATTCTCCTCTCCCTTCTCTTTTATCACATGGAGTATATGGTCTATATAGTTCTGGGAAAAGAGTACCTTTTTTTAACGCTTCTCTTCTATTATAAACCATATTCATTTCTTGTATTGGTACATAGCATCTGGCTAACTCTTTATTACAATTCCTTGTAACTTCATAGTTATCATTCATTAATCTCCCTCCTATAACTTACTTTCATTACATAATACGCAGACTATAAAGAAAGGGTGTCTATAATTTAACGAAACCGATTAATAATTAAAAAATCAATTTATCAATTTTATGGATAAAATTCAATCTTATGTAAGTGGTTCATTTTTTTACATGATTATTAAAAAAACTTTTACACATAATACTATTAGACAAAATTATTAACAAAAACAAATTTGAAAGGAGATACAAAAATGTCAAATAACAATAACAACAATAATAGTAATAAAATAGTGGTTCCTGAGGCTCGTCAAGCTCTAAACCAAATGAAATTAGAAATAGCAAATGAATTAGGTATGGCGAACTATGATACATTAGATAAAGGTAACCTTCCATCTAGACAAAATGGATATGTTGGTGGATATATGACTAAAAACTTAGTTAGAATGGCTCAACAAAATATGGCTGGAGGCCAACAACCACCTAGTGGAACAAATCTATAATTATCAAACAAAAAGATAGGTCAAATGACCTATCTTTTATTATTTCACAATTAATCCATTAATATGATTCCCAATTCTTTATAGATATCATGGCTTATTTTATCAGTTAAAGGTATATCCTTACTATCCAAGAAATCGATCAGAGCTTTTTTCATTCCTTCCCCATATATTCCATCAAGTGGTAAACTATAGTATCCTATTCTCGATAATCTTTTTTGGACTTCTAGTACATCGGATCCTCTATCCCCAGGTTTTAGAGTTCTAAATCCTTGCCCAAATGGTCCAAATTCCCCATTCATAATGACTACAGATGTATTTAAAGAAATTTTATCATATAAATCTTCCACATCTGAATTTCTCATTCTAATACATCCTGCCGATACATTACCTCCAATTGAGCTTGGTTGATTTGTGCCATGTATCCCATATATTCCCCAGGGCACATTAAGTCCAATCCATCTTGATCCAAATCCTTCTCCCCAATGTGCTTTTTCAACTATTTGAAAGCTTCCCAATGGCGTTGGAGAAGATGGCTTTCCTGAAGCTATTGTGTATGTATCTAAAACTTTTTCATTTTCTCTATCTATTAAGGATAACTTCTTCTTATCCACTTCTACTAAAATCGTAAGTTTTTGTTTATTTCTTTTTGAAGTAGTAATTAAAGAGTCTAAAGATGTCATATTTTTTATTTGTAAACAAACACCTAAAAGTAATAATATAGCTATTAAAATAAATATATAATTGCCTAGAGATCTACATTTCAAATACACCACTCCCTTCTAAATATTTATATGCTTACTAGCGTAAAATAAAACTTCCTAAATATTTAAAAGGAAAACAAAATAGATGAGTTATACTATAGCTCATCTGAAAAATTCGTTATTTAAATTATGCATTATATTTCAGGATTGTATACTTCAAAAATACTATAGATATCAATATTGTTTTTAGTAAGTAGCCTTGTAACTATTGGTATCTGTTGAGTGGTGATGTTTAACTCTACACCATTGTATTTATAAAGTATGTCGTCTAATCTTAATATATCTGTGTTGCTTAGTATTTCTACTAATCTATCCTCTACTTTTGGAATGTTCATCCCGCCAATAACGAAACAAACCTTCTTCTTTTTTTCAGTATAATCCTGAGGATTTAATCTGTTAATTAACAGAATCTTATTCATTTTTATAACTCCTTCCAGAAATACATGAGATACTTTATATACATACCCAAACTTATATTTTAAAACCAAATTTAATTTTATTTAAAAATTGTCTTAAGCCTTGAAATATGATACTCTAATGATTGAACAAATGATAGGAGTGGATTAAATGATTAGTTACATGAAGAGTTTGTCTCAATGTGTTTTATTTAGAAAACTTGAAGAAGTGGAAATAGAGAATATTATCAACTCATTGATCTATACAGTTAAATGTTATGAAAAAGATGAAGTGATTGCTATAGAAAATGATGACTGCGATAGTCTAGGTATCATTCTTTCTGGAAATGTTGAGATACACAAACCATTTCCATCAGGAAAAGTTGTAACTATCAATCACTTTTCAGCTGGAAACGTTTTTGGTGAAGCTTTAGTATTTTCAGAGAAACACGTATATCCTGCAACCATAATATCCTCTGATAACTCTGAAGTAATGTATATAAAAAGAGAAGATATTGTAAAGATGATGGCTAATAATCCAGTTATCATCAACAATTTTATGGGGGTTCTATCTAATAGAATATTGATGTTAAATAATAGATTGACAAATTTGTCCTATGATTCATTAAGAAAAAAGATTGCTAATATCTTACTTCTTGAGTACAATAGGCAAAAATCTACAAGTATTACCCTACCTTATAGTAGAAAAAAAATGGCCGAACTTCTTAATATTCCAAGACCTTCATTGTCACGAGAGTTAGTTAATATGAAAGAAGAAGGGATTATAGACTTTTATAAAAATAAGGTTAAGATATTGAACATAACCAAATTAGAAGACTCCTTATTATAAAAATCAAAACTCAAAGATTCTTTGACAATACAACCAAAGGATCTTTGAGTTTATTTGTTTTAGTTTAAACTTTAAATCTTTGTATTATGGATTGTAAATTTTGTGCTAATGTTGCTAAGTTTTCACTGGAACCAGCGATTTGCTCCATAGACGCTGTTTGTTCCTCCATTGATGCAGAAGCCTGCTCTGTAGAAGCAGAGTTTTCCTCAGCAATAGCAGTTAAGCTTTGCATAATATCTAGTATTTCTTCTTTCATCTCTTCCATTTCCTTGCCTACATTATGCAGCTCAACAACGGATTTGATTTCATCCTCCATCGCTTTATCAATTAATAGATACTTATCTTTACTATTATCCACACGCATAGTCTGTTCTTTTACAATAATCTCCATTCTCTCCATAGTCTTAACAGCATGTTCAGCATTTTTCTGAAGTTCTTTAACTATATTATTTATTGACTTAGTAGATTCTGACGATTGTTCAGAAAGCTTTCTTATTTCATCAGCAACTACTGCAAAGCCTTTTCCAGCTTCTCCAGCTCTAGCAGCCTCAATAGCAGCATTTAATGCTAATAGATTTGTTTGTTCAGCAATGCTTTTTATCATCTCGCTAGCTGTGACAATTTTATTTGCGCTTTGATTAG
>JAAYGX010000069.1 GCA_012735585.1 Tissierella sp. | reverse complement strand
TCATAGAAGTTGTTATGGGGGAGACTGGTTGATTCTTGTCAAGCTTTATTCCAATAATATTTCTTGTAATTAGTTCATAGCAAGCAATAATTACGAATATCGTTTGATTAATAGGCATTTGTGAGGAAACACCTCCATTTGTAATAATCAATAACCAATCTATCATATACTCAATAGTATACCATAATAGTTATGCAAGTAGCCATGCTGTAAATCTAGAAATAGAGAGCAGCTTAGAAGTTCATTTGAAGCTTTAACATGGGATTCAAACAAGAACGAAAAAACATGCTAGCGAGGGGTGACTGAATGAATAAGGTTCAGAATAATGGGCTACGATTATATACTCTTGCTAGCTCTGAGCAAATTATTGACTTGAATAAATTCAAGATTAAACATTATACACATTTCGATAAAAAAATACCTGTTGAAAGGGTAATAGATAATATAGCGAGCCCAGATTGGGTAACGAGGCATGGATTCTACCCATTTATCCATTTTAAGTTAACATTCTATAAATATAATAAAATAGAGAGAGAAAAAAAAGAAAAGTCTCGTGATTTATATTATGCTTCACATATAGACAGTTATATTTTCAAATATTATGGAGATATGCTAAACCATAGATATAATGAAGTAGCTAATAAGCTTGAGATTAATGAAGTAGCAACTGCATATAGAAATAATCATAATGGTAAATGTAATATACATTTTGCAAAAGAAGTAATAGATTTTATCAAGGAACAAAAGAAAGCTTTTATTTATGTGGCTGATTTTGATAGTTTTTTTGACAACCTAGATCATCGATATTTAAAGGAAAAACTTAAATATGTACTAGACGAAGATAAATTACCTGATGATTATTACGCTCTGTTTAAGAATGTTACCCAATTTAATTGGGTAGATAAAGAGATTATAGAGGAAGTTTTAAAGAAAAAGTATAAGAGTAATGAGAAAATTAAAGAAAGAACAAAATTAAGATATTTTGATGAAAAGGAATTTAGGAAATTTAAAAAATCGAATAAAAAGATAGTCCATACCAATAAAAAAGGCTTTGGAATTCCCCAAGGTGCAGGAGTAAGTTCTGTTTTTTCTAATATATATCTTATAGATTTTGATAAACAAATAAATGAATACGTAAGACTATACAACGGCATTTATAGAAGATATTGTGATGACTTAATTATAATTATTCCGTTTGAAGATGAAGTGAAGGAATATCACTATAATGATCATATTAAATTTATAGAAAAAGTTTATGGTGGTATTTGTAGGCTGAAAATTCAACCTGAAAAAACGGAAAAACGTATTTATGATAATAATCAAATATATGATGAAAGTCTAAGACCAAGTAAATTAGATTATTTAGGATTTGTTTTTGATGGAATTAATGTTAAAATACGTGAAAAAAGCTTATTTAAATACTATAGTAGAGCTTATAAGAATGTTCGCTTAAGTAACTGGAAATCTAATGAGTATGGAAGAATAAAATATAGAAAAAATTTATATAAATTATATTCACATTTAGGGAAAAACAAAAACGGATACGGTAATTTTTTAAGTTATGTAACTAAATCCCAAGAAATTTTTGACACTAGTGGGTCGACTAATAATCTTATGGAAAACCAAGTTAAGAATCACTGGAAGTATATAAATCGTAAATTAGACTTTCCCAAAAAATAAAAAATATTTTTATAATTTAGATAAATTAATTGGATTCAAATATGGTGTTGGAGTTCATTTTGATACACTCCAGATAAAAGCAGCAATGGCCGAGATATTAGCAAATAATATCTTCATATCCAACGGAACTGAGTTAGTAGACTTCGATGCTGCTAGGGTTATTACAACTGTTGTTTAAGAGATGGAGTTTTAGATAATATAATTACCAAGCACCTTAATAAACTTATACAGTTTACTAGGGTGCTTATTAGTTCTAAGATATTAAAGTAAATAATAATAGATATAAAATAAAGGCCACTAAAAAAGTGGCCCTTATATCCTTCATTTTTCTGATTCTTTTTTATCTGTAATAATAAATCCCTCAAAACCCCTATCCTTAAGCTCTGTTAAAAGTTTTTCTGCATTTTCTCTAACCCTAAAGGCCCCAACTTGTACTTTATACAATCTTTGTTCATTATTAGAGGGGGTTACCTCACCAAAGGCTTTAGCTATAGATATGGCATACTTCTCAGCTGTCAGCTTATCCATATCTAGTTTATTGTCTATAAATGCTCCTTCGATGATCATTGCTGGTTTTTTTGTCAAATATAGGGACCAATATGTTGGATTGAATTTTACTCCCCTATTATGTAGATCCATGTCGACTGATATATTTTTAGAGATTTCAGTTGCGTAGGGGACTGATTTACTATTTGCATTATGGCACCAGACTTCGCATCCTGTGCCGCCACCTGCATTGATATGGATATCTAAATAAATATCTGCATTGAACGCATCTACTCTTTTACACCTTAATTCATGATGTGATTGCCTTGATCTAAACTTCTCATTATAAGGAGTAACATCTAGGACAGTATGGCCTTGAGACCTTAATAATGAAATCAATAATCCTACTGTTTCCTTATTGATATCAGATTCTCTTTTACCATTACCCACTGCTCCTGGATCAAATACATTGTTTATATATACATTGTGCCCTGATGATACTGCTATTCTCATAATTTTCCTCCTTTAAATTTATTGTTTTATAAGGTTCTTGTATAACAAATATTTATATTCTAGGAAATTTACTATGAAATTGTGGAATACTGGGGTGGGGTATTATGGAAGACTACATAACGGCTAATGAACAATCAAAGAGTCTCTTGAAATTAGATATAGAAATGTAGAATAGAAAAAAGATGTTAAACTAAATAGTAAAATACTCCAACGAAACCTATATGTTAATTGAACCTGATAACATATAGGTTTTTTCAATTTAATAAACCAAAGATTGGGGGTGTAAACATGGCTATAGTTGCTCTTAAAGAAAAATCAACTCTAAGACTAGAGTTAGACAATGGCATTGTAGATGGAAAGCAAAAGACTTTATCTAAAAGCTTCACTAAGGTAAAGACTGATGCAGCTGATGAAGATGTACATGGTACTGCTGTTGCCATAGCAGATCTTCAAAGCAAAGACCTTATAAGGGTCAAAAAAATCGAAGAAGTATCACTGATATCTGAATAGATAAAGGTGACATAGGAGAAATGGAGGTGAGATAATGGAAAAGAGAAAGTTGGAGATGGACTTCATAGATGGAATGAACAAAAGATTCCGCCTAAGTCTAGATAATCCAAAGGAGGACCTGGATACTATCCAGGTGGAAGCGGCAATGGACGAGATATTAGCAAATAATATCTTTGTATCCAACGGAGCTGATTTAGCAGGCTTTGATGCTGCGAGGGTTATCACTACTGTTGTTGAAGAGATGGAGTTTTAAATATA
>JAAYGX010000068.1 GCA_012735585.1 Tissierella sp. | reverse complement strand
TCTGAAATGTTCCCAACTGGATAAGACCATGCAGAGTCAGCTAACCACCCATCAACATTTACAACCATATCGATAGTAACTATATCTCCATCTTTTAACTTTTCTTCTCTAGGGAAGCCATGGCATATTTCATCATTTATAGATGCACAAGTAGCATAACTGTAACCTTGATATCCTTTTTGCTCTGGATATGCTCCTCTTTCTTCTAAATATTTCTCCACAAAACGATCTATATCCATGGTGGATATTCCTGGTTTAATCATCTTAGCTATTTCCTTATGTAATCCAGCTAATATTGTCCCAGCTTCTTTCATTTTTTCAATTTGATTTTCCGTTTTTAATATTATCATTTATATTTTCCTTCCTTTGTCTATTCTTTTATTAAATTTATAAAATCATCATTATTATATAAATTTTTAAAATCCCTATCCTTTTTAACCCACTCTAGAGTATTAGGATTCAGTCTTAGGGATTGTTTTATATCAGATATAGCTTCCTCTTCCATACCTAGTATAGCATAACAACAAGCCCTATTATAGTATAAAACATCTGCTTCTTCATTTGATTGTATCCCATCACTTAATATTTTAATGGATTTTTCGTATTGCTTTTCTTCTATATAGATGGCAGAAATATTTAGATAGGTGTAATGATAGCTTTCACTTAATTCCAGTGAAGCAAAATAGTTCTTTAAGGCCATCTTATTATTTCCTAATCTTTTATATACTACCCCTAGATTAAATTTTGATTTATAGAAGTAAGGATATATTTGGATGCTCTTTTTAAACATATCAAATGCTATATGATATTCTCCCATTTCTTCATAGATAGAGCCTAGATTATTATAGGCATGGTAATCATCAGGAACTAGTTCAATGACTTTTTCATAATACTTTATAGCCAAATCTGTAGTACCTAGTTTATCATATAGATTTGCTAAAAAGAAGTATGCCCTATCATATGTAGGATCAGATTTGATGGCCTGCCTGTAATTGTATACTGCCTGCTCATCATTTCCCAGTTGCTCATCCATTATGGCTATTCCATAGTATGCTCCAGGATTATTTAAGTCTACCTCCAGTATCCTTTTATATGCATTTTTTGATTCAAGGGGTAAATTCAGCTCATCATAAATTAATGCAATATTAAATAAAACTTCAATATTATCTTCTTCAGTCCCTTTAAATCCTAGGGACTTATTATAAAAGTCTATGGCTTTTTCTTTGCCACCTTGTAAATAACAATTCTCCGCTAGTAAAATATAATTCTTTCTTCTTTGCTCATCCCTTAAATGATTTGACAAAATTAACACCCCGCAACTGTAGTACTAATAGTTTATCACAAAATAGAAAAAAAGTAGAGTTATTCCTCTACTTTTAATACTTTCACGGAGTTTAATATGGCTACTATGGTATTCCTACTGGGACACAACTCCAAACAGAGTCCACTAAAAAAATTCGATTATGTCATCCTGAGCGCGATAGTCAAGGTTCTTAAACCTTTTGGTATAACAAGATTCTTCGACTACGTCTCAGAATGACAGGCTAAAACTCTATGGTTTTTCAGTGATCTCCTCCTAATCTTCCGTCCCATTATAATTGGTATACTGCTATTGATTTATATTTATATTTTTGGCCTTCATAGATGTTGCCATCTACTAATTGCCATTGATTTACAATACCTAAGGATTTAGTCATTTGTTCAAAGTAATACATGATTACTCCTGCATCCATTAATTGATATCTATCCCAATCCTCATAAACTAATAGTAGCTCTATTGTGGTATCCTTTAATATAAATCTCCATGGTTGCAAATTCTTTCGTGATGGAGCAAATCTAATATAGTAGAATAAATCCATCAATCCCATGGCATCTAGTTTATCTGTATCTATTTCCTTTTCTATTTCATCACTATAAACAAAATCCTCGATTCCTAATTTTATACTAAATGGTGCCTCTGAATAAGGAGGCTGTGGTTTCTGATAACCAAAAGCCAATATATATTCAATATTATTAGTTGAATCCCCTAAAGTTTCTTTTTTAAAGCTTTGATCTAAATTTTCAAGGCTAATCCAACATGTACTTAAGCCCTTTTCATTTAAAGTAGTAATCATTCTCTCCATATTATAAGCCCCGTATATTAAAGTTGAATCAAAATCATTTAAAAAATCTAAGGCAATATAATGAGGTGCATCTATCATAACTCCTGCATATCCTGCTTTCCCTGATAAGTCTTCTATAAGCCTATCGCCGTTTTCATAAAGTCTAAAGGCAAAATTATCTTTACCTTCTTCGTTTTGTAATACTTTTAAGTCTAGTTTGATTTCTTCTAGCTTTTCAAATTCAACTTTACTACTTTTAAAGTCCCTTATGGATTTTCTGTTCCTTAAAAAATTTCCCATTATCATATAAACCCCTCCATTTACCTATTATATTAATATATACCACTATATCCTTTAATCAATCAATATATTAACCCAAAAACACTAGCAAATTCCTCAATATACTGTAGTAGAAAGATATGGACTAGTATAGAACTTCCAACACCTAAAATAATCCCCGCAAGGACGTCCGTTGGGTAATGAACACCTAAATAAATCCTTGAGACTCCAATAATTGTGGCTATTAAATATGTCAGCAAGAGAACATTTGGAATATTAAGTGCCAATACTGTAGCTATGGAAAAACTTGCAGTCGTATGCCCAGATGGGAACGAATAGTCCTTTAAGCTAATACCAAAAGTATTCAAATGCTCAATAATAGTATATGGTCTTTCCCGACTTAGTATCAATTTCAAACTCTGTACAACAATCTGACTCAATCCTAATACAACCAAAGCCTCCAGGCCAATTAATCTAATAGTAGCATTCCCGAATAAAACTAATATAATAGAAAACACGGTGGAAAATATTGCTCCTCCTAAGTCTGTTACCCTATACATAAACTTATCTAAAAAATCATTCTTTATCCTATCATTAATAAGTCTAATCAAGTAATTATCGAAACTTTTAAAAATATTTTTCATCTTCATCCCACCTTTATTTCTGTCTATTATATAATATATCCAAATTTAGTATAGGGGAAACAATAGTATAACAATTTATCTATATTAAATTAAATTTTATGTCACCAACTATACATTGTATGTTTTTATGATATCATATATAAATGAGTTGAAAAGTAAAAAGTAGGTGAAATCTTTGGAACTTAGTAATGAACAACTTAATTCAATAAATCATGTCAATGGACCTGCGCTGATATTGGCAGTTCCAGGAGCAGGTAAGACAACTGTGCTTATTCATAGAACTTATAATCTAATCAAAAATCATAATATAAATCCAGATAGGATACTTTCTATTACCTTTAGTAAAGCATCCGCAGTTGATATGAAAAATCGATTTTATAGAACTTTTCCCAATTTCTCTAATAACAATATACATTTTTCTACAATCCATGCCTTTTGTTTTAGCCTTATTAGAGAGTACGCTTATATGAAAAATACTAGCTATAAACTGATCGAAGACGAGAGCAATCAATTAAATAAGTATGCTTTACTTAAAAAAATATATCTGGATGTAAATAATGATTATATTACAGAAGAAAAATTAGATACTCTTTTAAATCTAATCGGTTATATAAAGAATATGATGATGGGCATAGATGAATTTATAGATCATAACAAAGTTGAAATAGAAAATTTAAAGACAATATTTACCCAATATGAAAATTACAAAAGAAGGAATAATTTGATAGATTTTGATGATATGTTGACTATTTCCTTGGAAATACTCAAATCAAATCCATATCTTCTTGAGAAATATAGAAGTAAATATGATTTTATCCAAGTGGATGAGGGACAAGATACCTCTAGGATACAATTAGAGCTTATTAAACTTATCGCTTTTCCAAAAAATAATCTAGTAATTGTTGCCGATGATGATCAATCTATTTATGGCTTTAGAGGTGCCTATCCAAAAGGATTACTGGATTTTAACAAACAGTTTAAAGATGGTAAAATATATTTTATGGAACAAAACTATAGATCCTCCAAAAACATCGTATCTATATGCAATAAATTCATAAAAAGTAATACTAAAAGATATGATAAAAATATATTTACTACTAATGGCCATGTTGAGCCAATTAATATTATTAAAGTAAAATCTCCAAAAGAACAATATGATTATCTCATGGAAGATTTAAAGAATAAGGATCTATCGAAATGTACGGTTCTTTATAGAAATAATCTATCTGCTCTAGGTATCATCGATGGATTAGAAAAAAATAATATCCCATTTTTTATGAGAGATAGAAAAATTAGATTTTTTAACCATTGGGTAATAAAGGATATTATCAATCTTATGATATTTGCAACAGATACAAGTAATATGGTAATCTACGAGACCATCTATTACAAGATCAAGGGATATATCTCTAAAAAACAAATCAATTATGCTAAGAACTTAAATAGAGATCAATGTGTTTTTGACAGGATCATGGATTTTCCTGGTATCAATGATTTCTATAAAAGAAATCTACGTGAATTGAAATTTGATTTCAAAAAAATATCTAAAAGGAAGCCTATTGAGGCTATTAAATATATAGAATATTTTCTTGAATATGACACTTACCTAAGAGAAAATGCTATGAAATTTGGATATACTTATGAAAACTTAAATTCTATGATTTTTTATCTAAAATTAATCAGCGAAGAATGTGAAGATTTGGATGAACTTATTGGTAGATTAAAACATATCCAATACTTATGTAGTAATTCTTCTGATAATAAGAATACCATAACTCTTTCAACTATCCACACTGCTAAGGGTTTAGAATTTGAAAATGTATATATGATTGATTTGGTTGATGGAGAATTTCCTAATTCATCAAGTATAGAATCGTTTCAAAAAGGCGAATTAGATTTATTGGAAGAGGAAAGAAGATTGTTTTACGTTGGTATGACAAGAGCTAAAAAGTGTCTTACCCTTATAACTATAGATTCTATGAATAATAATTCAAAAGAAATATCGAGATTTCTGTTAGAATTACAAAAAAATTAGTTTTTTCTGTTTAATTTTTCTAAAACAAGAGATACTATTATAGAAAACTTACTTCAGCTGAAATTTACTGATGTAAAGTTGCACTTATCCAAAAGCTATGCAATTTTATATTTAAGCCCTAAAAGGATTTGAATATAAAAATTGTAGGCTATAGGACATAGAATAAATTGTGTTTCTAATTTAGGAGGGTAGAAAATGGAGAAAAATAGAAGCAAGAAAGAAAAACAACAAAAACAACAACAGGAACAAGAACAACAACAAAGACAAGAGCAACAACAAAAACAAGAACAACAACAAAGACAACAAAGACAAAGATAACGATAAAAGGTCCTCACTTTTCAGCGGGGACCTTTTATTATTACTCATATTTTTGGATTTCTTCAATATCTACATTAAAAAATTCATCATCTCTTATTGCATAATGTCCAGACTCATATGGCCTACCTTCTATTGAAATATATACATTCTCCACATCATATAATCTACCTAATGTATTGACTATACTTTTTAATATTTCTGTTTCCATAGATGAGCCTATGTTTAAATCTGTTAATAACTCTTGGGAAAAATCCACCCTTAGGGTCCAAGAGGACCGATCCAATTTAATTGAATTTATTATAACAGAGTCAGGTATTACCGATATCAATTCATCATTTGGAGGATTCTTTAGTATATCTTCCAATAGTTTCTCTATGCTTCCATTGGTATAGAAGTTAATTTTCTCATTGATATATGCTGTTTTAATATCTGAATATAATGGATAATATGCTTCAATATCAATTACTAATGGTCCATCCTCAATTGATTTTAATAATGTTTCAATGGTAGAGTCTCCATCTTTAAAAATACTTGCCACCATACCGATATCCCTAACATAATATTGTTTTTGCATTCTTCCATCATCGAATTCTGTAGTTACTTCTAGGGCCTTATAAGAACCCATTGGAGTTTCTATATCTACATCTAGTCCTGTTATACTTCTATTAAAACCATCTGCTGTTGTCCAAGAGTTTCCAACTTCAAGTGGTTCCGCAAGAACTATATTCGTTTGCTCTCCTTTAAAACCTAGCATATTCTCTATATGATAAAATTCTCCTTCATTATATATTTCTCTTAATTGACCCTCTTCATATTCTAATACTCTTACTACATTAGTAGCAGGATTCATTATCTTTAGTTGAGCCTTATTGTCTTCTATAAATTCAAAGTATACCATTTGTTCAGCAAATTCATTTCCTATGCCTTCATAATAAAAAGCCTTATTTTCTGTAAAGGGAAAGTAGTCCGATATAGTTAGTTCAGAACTTGAGACATTTACATCGACTTCCTCAAACCCTAGTATTGGTTTACACCCTACAATTGTTAGTACAAAAATTAATATAAGAATCAATATATTCTTCTTTTTCATTTTAATCACCCCTTGGAAAGTATGTCCATTTCTATAAAAAGTATTCTTATATTAATTATACCCTATTGATTTAATCTACAATTTACGATTTGATTACATTTACAATATTTCAATGTTTGAGTCCATTTTATAAATTATATTTTTTCTTTCAACTATTATAGTAGTCTTTTCTGCTAGTTCTTTATCACCTCTTATGGCTAGAAATAACTCCTTATTAGGATTAATAGCAACAGGATTACCCATCATTTTAAGCATTGATAAATCACCAGTTGTATCTCCGTAGGCAAAGCTATTATCTAAGTCAACGTCATATTTTTCGATTAATTCATCAATTGCTTTTTGCTTGCTAACCGAATCCCACATCCTTACTATTTCACCAGTAAATAAATTATCTTCATCTACTTTATAAAGACTGCCTCTATATTCTGTGACACCATATTTTTCGGCCATTTTAGATACTAAAAAGTCAGGGCTCCCTGATATGAAAAATACTTTATGTCCTAGTTCCTTAAGCCATTCAATTCTATCTCTTGAATACTTATATACCATATCTCCATTTACATTGATCACATGAGCTGCAATATATTGAATATAGTCTTTCTTTACTCCCTTTAATTCATCTAAATATACCTCTGCCAATACCTCTAAATATTGCTCAAAGTCTCCATATCGACTTTCCCATTCTTGGTATACCTTTTTAACCTTGGTGTACCATATGGCTGGATCAATAACTTCAAATGAGATCAGTTTTTGGAAATGCTCAATCATAAGGGAATTTCTAAAAATTGTACCATCAATATCAAAAAATGCTGCAATCTTTGTCATATTATCACCCTAACTTTATTTAATATTATACTTGTTATACCCAAAATATAGTATTTAATTCGAGACCACTAAAAAAGCCACTTATTTGTCATTCAAAGCCTTAGGGAAGAATCTTAAAGGTATTGAACATACTAGATCCTTAACTGCGTTTAGAATGACAAAATAGTAGTGGCCTCTTTAATTCTATGGCTTGATTATCTACCTAAACTTCTAATGTTTTCTACTGGATATAGATTGGTGACTTTCTTATTTGGTAGATAATATATAAAGATTGTAATGATTAGATATACGATACAGACGATTACATGGACAAACCAAGGATATAGCCATAATCGATTAACGAATATATCATGTACGTAATCTACAAAACTCATATTTACTCCCTCTATTAATCCTATTGAAGTAAGTAATAATACTATAAACAATATGATATGGGTTATTATCATACTACCGATTCCTGTAATGATACCTAGTTTTAGATAATGGTTAGAAAACTGTTCCTTTGTAACCCCCAATGCCTGCAATATACCAATTCGATTCTTATCCTGTTCTAGTTTTGATACAGTTGTATTATAGAGAATAACACAAGCAATAGCAGATGCGGTAATTCCCAACAAACCTATAATTATGGCATTATTCAGTGCTTCATGATAAAGCTCAGCATTACTAGCTTTATAATTAAAGAGTGTATATCCATTTTCATTTGCAAAGGTTAAAAGTTTAGCATCTAATATACGATCCACTCCTTGAGAATCTGTATCTAAATACCATATGGTACGACCATATCCATTTGGATAAAAAGTATCCGTTATACTTTTCATCTCAGACAAAGATTTAGTAAGTAATCCATTTCTAGAATTCGGATATATTGATTCCATACCATTATAGGATCCCACTACTACATAGGATGCCATTGAATTGGAAAATGGCCATACCCCTTCTTCTGGGAAGTAATGTATAATCCCTCCGACTTGAACTTCTTTTGTCACATAGCTTGTTACCCTTGAATCTCCCTCTATTTTTTCTTCATCTGCTGATAAATATATGGTATCTCCATGTTTAATTTCTTCTGGGAATCTATAGTAATCCGCATACCGATTACTATAGGATAAATCATAGCGACCATTATTTCTAAATATCCATGCCATCCTATTATCATCCGTGGTTGACACCGATAACTGCTCACTTGAAATTTTTACATCCTTTATTTCTTTATCCATTTCTAGATACATGGGAATCAGTAATATTACTTCATCACCTTTATGGAATTTTTCTTTATCAATACGTCCAACTGTTAATTGAGATTCAAATCTATCAAATATTTCACTATTTCCATCGATACCATAGTACTTGGTATAAAAAGCATTATGAATCCAAGGTTCCTGCTCTACTAATTCATTATTATAACTAGTAAAATGTCTTGCTCCAAGATTCATAGGGAGCAGTTCTTTAAAATCATTAAGGAATTTATTATCCCCAATACCATCATACCAAAGCAGTGTGGATCTACCAACTTTATATGGCTCCGCTTTCTTAATACCTTCCAATTGCAATAATTCTTCTTGGACCTTGGGTAATTTTATGGTCATTTCACCATAATATGTCTCCATTGCATAATCTGGTCTATTGGTCGATCGTACCACTTCTCTATAATTATCAAAGGATAAATAACACAATAAAATAGTAGTGGTCAAAATTACAATACTTGTTAAAGATAAGCCAAATGTAATCAATGTTTTACCTCTATTTTGTTTATAGTATTGTAAGTTAATAGAGTTAAAAGTTTGACGCTTTAAGGTACTTTTCTTTGTATGTTGACTGATCTTTTTATGTTTCGGTGGTTTTGACATTGTTCCAACTAATGGT
This sequence comes from Tissierella sp., assembly GCA_012735585.1. Classification (GTDB taxonomy): domain Bacteria; phylum Bacillota; class Clostridia; order Tissierellales; family Tissierellaceae; genus JAAYTL01. The sequence continues at coordinate 13,069 of JAAYGX010000068.1, read as the reverse complement.
ATCCTTACAGCATATATAACAGGTACTGCCATTCCTATTAATAATGCTAGAATCCCTGCTATAATTCCCAGTATCAATAAGGATGGGATAATATGAAAATCTATATTTCTACCGCCAAATTTATTCATAATATATATAATTAAAGCTGCAAATCCCAAACCTGTAGGTAGGCCAATTAATATACCAGTCCTTAGTAAATAAAATCCTTCATAGGCTATCATCTTAACTATTTGAGAATTCGTAGCACCGATTGATTTTAATAAGACTATTTTTCTAGCTCTTCTCCTCATTTGGGTTAAAAATATCTGAAATATAGCTAATGCTGTTGTTATGAATATTATTGCTATAATTGAAAGTGTAAGGACATATTCTGTTGACGCCAATTTGTCTGGATAGGAGAAATTGTTCCTTCTAAAATTCGACGTGTTCATCTCCATCTTGCTATGATCTTGACCTCCACCTTCAATATTACCTTCATTTTTCTCCTTTATTGAACTGTAAGAAAGAATATTGTCATAAACTGCTTGACGTTCCTCTTCGCTTCTGCCAAAGGTAAATACAAAGGCGTTTACCATCCATTGGGTATCATTTTCGATATCTTCTATTACCATATTCGGATATTGATCCTTTATACTTGGAAAAAGCTCACCTTCAAGAGCATCAGATCTCAAATAAATATTACTTTTCATATCAAGATATGAAAAATCCCCCAAGGAGTTATTGTAGATTGCATTTGTAAATTCTTGGCCTCCCTCTTCTGTTATAAAAGAGTTGGCTACGGTAAATCCATTACTATCCCATTTATCGCTATAAGTATTTAGTATCCCTGTAATTGTAAATTCTTTTTTTAAAATAAGTTTATGTGAAATTAGCCCTCCGTCATCTATAAGCATCTCTGGGCTAACATAAGCCTCCCTTGGAGAGACATAGATATAGTTTGCACTCATTACAACCAGAACTTCCCCAACCTTTTCAAAAGGAACATTATGATGGGTATTATACTTTAAGTTTGTGTAACCATTCTCAATTATCCAACGTTCATCAAATTTATCCTTTAAGGATTCAACATATTCTGTTAAATCCCACTTCCTATCAACGGCTACTAATTCTACTTCAATCTTTTGTCCAACTTCTAAATCCAATCCCATATCACTGATTTGATTTAGCTCAACCATAATCTCATCTGAAGCCTGTGGATATCTACCTTTATATAATTCCATTCTGCCCATTTCTAATAATTCTTCATTAAAAGTACCGATTACTCCGGCTTTTTCTGATACACCAATAATTGTACTAACTCCTATAGAATCGATATCCTTCTCTGTCTTAAGTCTGTCTAAGACCTGAGCGTTACCCTGCAAATAAGCAGCATGCCAATCTCCATACAAATCTAATCGTTGTTCTAATTTAGTCGTTTCTACACTTCCTTGGAATACTATGGAAGTAACTATAAATACAAATGCCAAAACAATAACAATTTTTAGTAGAAGCGTATCTTTTTTTCGACCCTTTAGACCAACTTTTGCAATCTCTCTTAAATCCATAAATCGATACCTCCATATATCTATTTATTATCTGCTAAACCTTTAGTCTCCTCAATAGATAATATTTTTCCATCAGCAATTGTGATTACCACATCAGCTTCTCTAGCTATATCTAAATCATGGGTAACTAAAATTATAGTTTGACCAAATTTCTTTGCGGATTCCTTTATCAATCTCATAACCTCTCGCCCTGTATTTTCATCTAGATTTCCTGTAGGCTCATCAGCCAAAACAATAGCAGGTTGAGAGACTAAAGCACGCGCAACTGCAACACGTTGCCTTTCTCCACCAGATAGTTCATCTGGATAGAAAGATAGTTTGTCTTCAATTCCCAATGAAGTTATTACTTTATCTAAATGTTCCTTATCTGGATCTTTATTATCTAAATGTATTGGCATCAATATATTTTCTAATACAGTATGCTCTTGCAATAGATTAAATGATTGGAATACAAAACCAATCCGCCTTCTTCTCAAAACTGCCAATTCACTATCTTTTAAATCAAAGACACTTTCTCCTTCTAGATAAATCTTACCACTACTAGGCTTATCAAGAGCCCCTAGCATATGCAATAAAGTTGACTTTCCAGAACCACTTTTTCCTATGATTGCATAAAATACTCCCTCTTCAAGTTCTAAATTTGACGGTTTTAAAGCATTTACTTGAAGTTCTCCTTTGCCATATTTTTTTTCAATCTCTACTGCTCTTAAAATAATTGCCATAATAAAACCCCCTTAGTATGTATAAAAAATCGGCATATAATTATGCCGATTTTTTAAGTGTTGTCAAAATGTATGTTTAACTTATCTGTAATAGGAAATAAACAATAGTTAATAAAACGATGATTACTGGTCCAAAGACCAATAGTGCTGATATAATTAAAGCTAATATATCTGTTTTATCAAACTTAAAGTCCTCCTCATTTATATTACCTATTTCATTAGAAGGAGAGTTTGATATTTCATTTCTATTCTTAATCCATTCCATTGCTCTATCTAATTTTGATTGGAAAAACACAAGAATCAAGCTCCCTTCTATTCAACTTAACTATTGGTTAAGTTTGTGATGACATGCTACAAAATGACCAGGAACAGCTTCTTCAAACTCTGGTACTACTTTCCTACAGATTTCTGTTGCATATTTACAACGTGTGTGGAATTTACATCCACTTGGTGGTTTAATTGGACTTGGTATATCTCCTTCCAATATCTCAGTGCTTCTCTCTTTTCTAGTATCTACAGTAGGTATTGCAGATAAAAGCGCCTCCGTATAAGGATGCATTGGCCTTGTATATAGCTCAGCAGTTTCAGCTAATTCTACAATATTCCCTAAATACATAACCCCTACTCTATCACTGATATATTTTATTACACTTAAATCATGTGATATAAATAGATAAGTTAAGTTTTCTTTTTCCTTTAAATCCAATAGTAGATTGATGATCTGTGACTGTATAGAAACGTCTAAAGCTGATACCGCCTCGTCACATACAATAAACTTTGGCTTTAAAGCTACAGGCCTTGCAATACCAATACGTTGTCTTTGTCCACCTGAGAATTGATGTGGATATCTATGGATAAAATATGGAGCTAACCCACAATTTTCCATAACCTCTAGTACATAATCCTGAACTTTTGGATCATTTTTCTTGTAAATATCATGTGTATAAAGGCCTTCTGCAATTATTTGCCCCACTGTTAACCTTGGGTTTAATGATGAATAAGGATCTTGGAAAATAAGTTGTAGGTCTTTTCTTAGATTCCTCATCTCTTCTTCCGTTAGTTTTGTAAGATCAATCCCACCATCTTTTTGCCTTTGATATTCATCAAAATTAGAATCATCTCTATATGCATCTAACATCTTGTCAATTTCAGCTTGAATGGTTTTCATTTCTTTTTCAAGTTTCCCAAGCTCTTCTTTATTATCACTATGTTTATACATTGCAACTGCAGTGTTATATTCTTTTGTTAAAATATTTGAAACTGGAACTAGATCTTCGGCTAATACAAATGCACCTATTAACTGAACTAAATCTAAATGTGCCTTTCTTAATTCAGTTTCATCTTTACGTAGATTTTCTAGTGCATCAAATTTCTCTTCACCTTCATCTAAAGCTTCATATCTTGTTCTAGAAGTTTCTGCATTTTTTTGCAGTTCAACCAATTGCTTTTTTAAATTAACAAGATTTTTGAATGTATCCAGCACATACTCTGGGTTTACTTCATGTATAGTTCGACCATAATATAAAGTTCTACCAGCTGTTTGTGTATAAAGTTGTAATAAACTCCTACCTAAAGTAGACTTACCACAACCACTTTCTCCTACTAGCCCAAAAGTTTCACCTTCATAAATTTCTAAAGAAACATCATCATTTGCTCTTACAAATAAGCTTTCTTTCGATAAAAATGAAGCCTTTTTAACAGGAAAATATTGTTTTAAATGATCCACACGAATCAATACTTTTTTATCTTTAGCCATTGGATCTCACTCCTTTCTTTGGATAGAAGCAACGAATCTGATGACCTTTTTCAATTTCTAATAATTCTGGTTCTTCATCTTTACACTTTTCAGTAGCATATTTGCATCTAGGAGCAAATTTACAACCAATCGGTAGATCCAATGGATGAGGTACCGCACCTGGTATTGCCTCTAATCTAGTATCAGGTGCTGTATCCAATCTAGGTACAGACACCATCAAGCCCTCTGTATAAGGATGGGAATAAATACTTTTATCACCAAATATTTTATCAACAGGGGCCTTTTCTACTACTTGCCCACAATACATGACCGCAACATCATCAGCCATTTCATTGATAACGCCTAAGTCATGGGTTATGAATAAAATCGATGTGCCGACTTCTTTTTTTAATTCATTCATAAGCCTTAATATCTGAGCCTGTATTGTAACATCTAAAGCTGTTGTTGGTTCGTCAGCGATTAATAGTTTTGGTCTACAAGCTAATGCCATTGCTATCATAACACGCTGTCTCATACCACCAGAAAGTTGGAAGGGATATTGTCTAGCAACTGCCTTTGGATTTGGTATTTTAACCAGACTCAACATCTCAATTACATGCTCTCTTGCTTCTTTTTTACTCATTCCTTGATGTATTATAAAAGGTTCCGAGATTTGTTTTTCAATTGTAAATATAGGATTCAATGAGGTCATTGGCTCTTGGAAAATTACGGATATATCATTTCCTCTAATTTTCTCTACTTCTCTTAGGGAGAGATTTGTAAGATTTTGTCCATTAAATAGAATTTCACCATTCTGTATACGCCCATTGCCATCCAGTAACTTTATAATACTCATAGCAGAAACACTTTTTCCACTACCACTTTCACCTACAATTCCAAGGGTCTTTCCTGATTCAACAGCATAAGAAACCCCATTGACTGCCTTTATCGTACCCCTTTTGGTCTCAAAATAGGTATGTAGGTTTTTAATATCTAATAATGCCATTTATATCCCCCCTATCTTTCCTGTGATTTAGGATCTATCGCATCACGCAATCCATCGCCTATAAGGTTTACACTTACAACACATACTGCTAGAACAGCTGCCACATAAACCCATCTCCACCAGAAGTTTTGAATTACTATACTGTCATTGGCACCGAATAGCATATTCCCCCATGTAGGAATAGGCGGTTGAACCCCAAAACCTAAAAATGAAAGGGTAGCTTCTGTTAACATACTTGTTGCAAAATTAAGAGTTGCATGTACTATAATAACTGAAACAACATTCGGTAAAATATGTTTAAATACTATATTTCCTTGTTTGACACCCAATGCCTTGGCTGCCGTTACGTATTCTTGTTCACGTACAGAAAGTACTTGAGCACGAACAAGTCGTTGAAGACCAGTCCAAGAAAGTAACCCTAAGATAACCATTATCAAATAAACTCTCTGCATTGATGTTAACGCATTTCCTATTAAAGGAGAGAGAATCATTACAAATGGTAAAAATGGAAGGGAACCTATAATTTCAGATACTCTCTGTAGAACCATATCTACCTTTCCACCAAAGTAGCCTGAGATACCTCCAACGATGACACCAATTACCGTCGCTATAATTACTGCAACAGCACCTATGGTCATTGACATTCGTCCACCATTCAGTAATCTAGCAAATATATCTCTACCTAAGTTATCACTACCTAGTGGATATCCTTTTAGTCCCCATGTCTCAATGCTTCCATCTTCAGTGACGGCATAGTTTTGATTGTATCCACTATATATTTCAACTATCTTATTTTGATTTATTTTACTAGGTACAGACCCCTGATTATAGTAGTCAGCACCCCATGCATATGCCTTACCATCTTCTGATAAAGCGCTATAGTGATATCTTCCACCTTGAACTGAAACTAATTTTCCGTCAAATTCAGGTATACTACCTTCACCTTTTGCTCTTGTTATGTTACCCCAAATAAATAATTCACCCTGATCATTTATTGCTGAAACCGTAGCTGATGTAGCAGCAATTTTTACAACATTACCCATATTTTCAGGTATTCTAGCATAGCTATTCTGTTGTGTTCCTAAGTATACTACTTCTCCGTCATAAGTAAGACCTACAACAGCATCTGCTGTCAATGCCAGTTCTTGTATATTGCCTTGGTGTTGGTGGAACTCATTATAGTCGTTATTCATTATGTTCCCAAAGAAATGGACCATACCATCCTCTGTTAAAACGGCAGAACTTTGATAACCGGCATATATGTCTTTAATATTGTTTACAAATTCTAATGCATATGGAATTGTTCCTTGTTGTTGACGGTTACTTCCCCATGTAAATAGCTCTCCTTCACTATTCAGTGCTATTACATGATCGGTACCAGCAGCAACTCGAACTACTTGACCCATACCTTCTGGGATGTCTCGGATATCAATGGTATTGGTTATCTTTGACTTACCCCAAACATAGACCTGACCATCTTGGTCTAAACCAACGCTAAATGTAGGTCCAATAGCAATCTGCTCTACATTACCATCCAACTCTTTAGGAAAGTCCATCATATCAAGTCCAGGTGGCACATTTTCTTGAGTCGTCTCAATAAAGGATAGATCAATTGGCACAAATATAGGTCCAATAATTACGATCAAAAATATCAATAGAAAGATTGACAATGCCGTCATAGCAACTGCATTACCAAGGTAGGAATTCACCATTGTCTTAAATGGGCTTTCTACTTGTTCTTCCTCAAAAATTGATAATTCATTTCTATTCTTAAAAAGATTTCCAAACATCAATGCAAAAAAACCTTTTTTATTATTTTCTTGATTATTTTTTTTATTCATCTTATACCTCCGCCTGTCAACTATTTACTCTAACGCGAGGATCAACTATTCCATAACTTAAGTCCGTGATCAGGTTCCCAAACAAAGCTATTACGATATAAAACATCTGAATCGCTATGGCTACATTGAAATCCTGTCTATTAAGTGCGTCTATATAGAATTTACCCATTCCGTGCAGGTTGAACATCCTCTCTACAATCAATGAACCAGAGAATATAGTCATAAACCATGAAATAATCAAAGTGATTACAGGCAATAATGCATTTCTCCAAGCGTGGGAGAAGATAACAATTCTCTCTTTTAACCCTTTTGCTCTTGCAGTCTTGATATAGTCCATACTTAAAGCATCAATCATAGCTGCACGAACATACCTTGTAATTCCACCTAAGGAACCCAAGATAATAACTAAAAGCGGTAAAAATAAATGATGCATTGTATCTTTAAAAAGTGCAAATCCTGTCCCCTGGAAATTTGGACTATTCATTCCACTTACTGGGAACCAATTGTTTTTTACAGCAAAAAGATAAATACATAGTAATGCAATTATAAACTTAGGCATACTATAGCCTATTACAGTAAAGACTTGTACAACTTTGTCAAATAATGAATTTTTCTTTACTGCACAGAATATACCTAAAGGTATTGTGATTATAAGACAAATTATGACCACAAATACATTTATAAATACAGTATTTCTAAGAGGAACCTTTACTACATCCAGTACTGGTTGTTTGTAGACGTGACTCATTCCAAAGTCCCCTGTTATCATATTACTAAACCATTTTACATATCGAATAATTAAAGGATCATCAAGGCCCATTTGATCACGAAGTTGTGCATATCTTTGAGCATACTGCTCTGGCGTGATGGACTCTTTGACTGCCGCCAATTCCATGGCAGCCGGATCTCCTGGAATCATATTGAATAGGAAAAATAGGAGAACAGACAGAACGCAAAAAACAAAAACCATATATAAAACTCTTTTAGCAAAGTACTTTGCCATATTATCACCAACTTTTTCAAATATTTTATGTATCAGAAGAAATAGGGTATATATATACCCTATTTCTAATTTAATTCAATTTTTATCTATACAATAGATATATAAATATGTTATTCAGTTACGTAACAATGAACTAGTTGTGGAATAACTCTCGCAAATGGAGTGTCTTCAAATCCTACTAATTTATCGTTATAGAAATCATGATAAATATTTGAATAAAGTGGTAACTCTGGTAATTGCTCGTTCCAAAGAGTGATATAATCAACAAACTTTTGTTTGAATCCTTCTTTATCTTCAGCATCACTAAGAGCTATGGACTGACCTAGTGCTGCTAATTCAGCATTGTCTAGATAAGTTGTATTATATCCATGACCATATTGATCGTAGAATGCTCTGTCATATACAGGAGTAAAGTTGGAAGCTAAGTTGAACATACCATAAGTTGGTACGCCATATTTAGGATCTTCTACACTGTTTCTCTCCATGTAGTTTAATACTTCTGCAAAAGTCATTACAGTTTCATTGATTTGGATACCAGCCTCTGCTAAGTCTGGGTTTTCAACTAATTTAACTGTTAATAATTCAGAAACTTCATTACCACTTGATGCCCATTCGATTACTAATGGCATTAAAGTACCATCGTCTAGTTTTTTGTGACGGATACCTGAAGTGTAATCATTTCCATTTGCATCGTATACCCAGCCGCCTTCTTCTAATAATTCAACAGCATTTTCTAAGCTGTATGGGTATGGATTTAGTTTTTCATTTAATTCTGCTCTTGTTTCTTGGTAGAACCAGTGTGCTTCACCATATGGGCCGTGAACTACGGAACCATATCCGCCTGTAAAGGCTTTAGCAAAATCATTTCTATCTAAAAGATATGCTAGTGCTTGACGTACTTCAATAAATTGTGTAGGTCCAATATCCCCACCAAATACTAATTTACCGTATCCTGCACGTGGGAATGTAGTATAACTAAATCCACCTTGTTCAACTAGATCAAGACCTGCATTGATTTCAGGACCACTAGCAGATTGTAATAATAAATCAATACCACCTGTAGCTAATTCATCCATTACTGTTTCAGCATTTACTAATTTGTAAATGATCGTTTGAATTAGTGGTTTTTGTCCTGTATAATCTCCTACAAAGTTCTCATTTACATTAAGAACTGCTGTCTTAGAAGCTTCATCATAACTAGTTAATACATATGGTCCAGTTGATGGACGAGGTATTGCACGTCTTGCATTGTCAATATGTTTTTCTTGAGCTTCTACAGTGAAGTCTCCAGTAAAGTATGCTCCGTTTCCATCATCTACTACCTCTATACCTTCTGTCCAGAATGATAATTTTTCAGGAATAGCAGATACTAATGGTAATTCATAGTAATATGGTAAATATTCAGGAGCAATCGTAAGAGAGAATGAATATTCATCTAATATTCTAACTCCTGTAAATTCTTTCGTAGTACCTGAGGAGAAATCCCCATATCCTACTAATCTATCGCCTTGATTTCCATTAGCTCCCATAGCTAATACAACATCAGATGACCATAGAAGCATTTGACCTACATAGTCTTTAGCAGTGATTGGAGAACCATCATCATATACTAAATTATCTTTAATATTCCAAATATAAGTCTTTGAACCATCTTCATTTTCTATTGTTTCGTATGATTCTACAACTGTTTCATTTACTAAATATTCTCCTGCTGGTGTCATTGCAACAGTTGGATATCCACCTGAAACACCACCTGTAGCGATATAAATATCAGCTTCAGCAGCATTGTTTTGGAAATGTGGTATCCAGTCTCCTGATAGCTCAGTGCTGTTACCAATGATTAATTGACCAGTTGGCTCTGATGGTGGTCCTGGAACATCGTCACCTGGATCCTCAACTGGATCTTCAGTACCATCAACTGGTGGCGTATCTACTGGCTCATCAGAAGGTGAACAACCTATTAAAAATACTGAAAGAACCATTGATAAAATAAGTAACAACATTATACTTTTTTTCATCATAATTAACTTTCCCCCTTAAATTTTTTTATTTTAAAAGTAGATACGAAGGATTCATATCTCTTTAAAAACAAATTTAAATCCCTGCATAGAATTATATTATTACTTATAACTAATTATGTTTTATGATTGATAATTAAATAGTACAGTCAATTATCAAACAATTGCTATAATTTTATTCTATTCTATACCAAATGGACCAAATTTTCAACTATTTTTTATCCCAAGCTAGTCCTACTTTATTTTACAGATTTATTTTACCAAGAACTAGCTGGTTAGAAATAAATTAAACTAATTATATCAACTCTGCTAAAGTAATGCAACGGTAAAATGTTGGAATTTACTCGTTTTAATATTCTAAATATTCAACATCGTAATATTAATTCTACCATTAAATCTAAAAATTTCAATATAAATATTTATTCTACAATCTTTGTATTTCAAGTTTATAATTAGAACTATGCAAAATCAACGATTTTGTAACTATGTTTAAATAAAAACAATTGAATATTATAATTCTTGCTTCTCTATCTATAAGCAATGCCACCAATCTAATCCCTTATTAGTTAATTAATTCTATGTACCTTTTCATGATTAATTACTAATAACTAATTACTTTTACATTCCTTAATATACTTATTAGAAAAGCCAATAAACAAGGCTTATATTTATATATTGATCTAGGCTATGGATAAAATATTAAAGGCTCTTAGATTAATCTAAGAGCCTTACAAGAGTGGTGCACCTTCAGGGACTCGAACCCTGGACCCACTGATTAAGAGTCAGTTGCTCTACCAACTGAGCTAAAGGTGCAAATTTGGAACATCTTTTATTATACTCCTCTATTTTGGATTTGTCCATATGTTTTTTTAGTAAATATTAAAAAATTGGATAACAAATTAATCTCTCTTTATTACCCAATTTGTATGATAATTTATTTGGTTTTACTCATGAAAAATAAAGCTAGTGTACCTGGTCCTACGTGGGCTCCAATTGTCGCACCAATATCCCCGATAACGAAATCTTTAACAGCAAATCTTTCAGATATCATTTCCTTTAGCTTTAGTGCATTTTCAAGATCATCAGCGTGGGATATCCCTATTATTTGAGTTGTAAGATCTGCTCCTTTTGTTCTTTTATCCATTAGATCCAGTAAAGCCTTATACACTTTACTTTTGCCCCTAACTTTGTCCAATGGAACTAGTTTTCCATCTTCCATATTTAGTATAGGTTTGATATTTAATAAGCCTCCTACCAATGCTTGTGTCTTGGAGACTCTGCCTCCCCTAAATAAGTACTCTAAATTATCTACTGTAAACACATGTTGTATATGATCTAAATAAAACTCTACTGTTTTTAAAATTTCTTCTTTTGATTTTCCTTCTTTTGCAAGCCTTCCTGCTTCTAGTACTATTAATCCCAGTCCAATGGATGCGGATTTTGTGTCAATAATAGTTAAGTCAAATTCAGGATATTGTTCTTTGATTTGTTCCTTAACAAATACCGCTGCTTGGTGAGTACCAGATAGTTCAGAAGAAAAAGCTAGGTATATCACCGAATCTTGGTTCTTTGCATATTCCTCAAACTTTTTTTCAAAAGAGCTTGGTGGAACTTGTGAAGTTTTAAAGATCTCTCCATCTTTCATACCATCATATACCTCTTTTGATGATATGGTCAATCCATCAAAATATTCTTCTTCCCCTTTAATAACCATCAAAGATAATCTATCTATACTATATTCTTTCAATAAATCCTCCGATAGATCACTGGCACTATCACATAATATTCTTACTCCCATTTCAACAACCTCCCTTTGAAATAAAATGGCCATTAATACTATATAAATATAATACTATATTTTGGATAATAAAACAAAAATAAATTATTCTGGTATATATTTCAATCATCTCAAATAAATTAGTAATAGGTATATTAAAAGGAGTGGTCATAAATGAAATTTTTTTTTATAAGTAAAAAAGTATTTAATTGGGCACTTACTATTTTCATAGGAATTATTATTTGCTTTATTTTATTCTTTCTATTTAAATAATCCTTACATATCGATGTTATAGATGCCTTTTCCAGTTTTATTTAAAAAACTGGTCTTTTTGGCATGTAAAATACTTTTTGACAGTAAAATAGCAGCAATCTGCTGCTACTTTTTTAACTGCTTTTTCTTAAAATTAGTCTATAATATTCATTTATTAATTCATCCAGTTCACAGCTTAATTTTAATAAATTGTCTTTGTCTAAGCCTTCTAAAACGAGACTATCTAGCTTTTTCCTTTCATTGTTGATTTTTTGTTCTAATTCACTCAAATCCTCATCTTCCTTCATATCTACCTCTTCTTTTGATTATAGTTTAGACTCTATTCCACTGCCTACTAAAATATACCTATTGACTTTAATACTAAACAATATCTAAGAAATAATCAATTTCCATTTTGGGTCATTTTATTTCAAAATATTTTATATTGAAACAATACCTACTCTAAGGATTCTAGGTTTTTTATTAGGGTATCTTTTTCAAGCATAAATACTCTTCTACTACCTTCATCTAAAGAAATACCAATGCTATCTATTGAAGCACTGATTTTCTCAAGCTCCTTGTTCTTTTTTTCATCTTCACCAATTAGCATTCTAATTCTATTTATATTATTTTCCTTAGATGCAAATTCTTCTGCTGCACCTACTGTATCCCCAGCAAGTGCTTTAATATAATATTGATATACTGAATGCTTTAGCTCACATATTTCTCCCCTATAGTCATCCTTATATAAATCATAAAAAGGCTTAAGATTTAGTAGGGACTGACTACCAAAGTCATATATACTGATGATATCTCTTTCTTCAATAGACTTTGTTAATTTATTTATTGTATCCTTAAGTTGAACTACACGATCCCTAGAAGCACCTTTTTGCACTCCTTCATTTTCATAGGATGACCATTGGAGATGTATAGCCTCTATTGACTTGTCTATATCCATCCATAATTCTTTGTTTTTTTGCTCTTTAATAGACTCACTAGACTGGGGTTGAGCTGCATTGGTATCAGAACCATGGGACCCTGATTGCCCACCGCCTTCTCCGCCGCTTCCGCCGCCTCCTTCTCCACTGCTTCCGCTTCCTTCTTCCCCTCCGCTTCCACTGCCTCCTTCTCCATTACCATCAGAACCTCCTGAATGAGGATGGGTTGATTG
>JAAYGX010000216.1 GCA_012735585.1 Tissierella sp. | reverse complement strand
GGTTTATATATAACCTTTCAAAAATAGTGTGCCTAGAGGAAGATGACAGGCGTGTGGGACTTCTATAATTTAGACCCCAGATTTTGGCCTAATTTAAGGTTACTTATCTACTATATTTTTATGGAGATTTTAACTAATAAAGAATTAAAATAAAATAGCTTGTCACAACTTGTACATCCATCTCATATATTATTAATGAGAATAAATAAATTCTTAAACAATAAAAAAGGGGAGATAGGCAGCTATGACTTATTATGTAAATCCAAATCAATCTAATTCCTATATTATACCAAAGAATAATAGTGTCACAAGAACGCACTATCTAGATAATATGCAGAACTTCTGGCCGTGGCCACCATGTCCGCCAACTCCACCAAGACCGTGTCCACCAAGGCCACCGTGTCCACCAAGGCCGCCGTGTCCACCAAGGCCACCATGGCAACCAGAGCCACCTAGTTCATGGTATCCACCAAAGAGACCATGTCCACCATATCCACAAGATCCTTGCAATCCATGGGAATGGCAATGGTGCTGTCCAGGTCCTAGAGGGCCTCAAGGGCCAGAAGGGCCGCAAGGTCCACCAGGGCCACAGGGTCCAATAGGAGCAACAGGTCCGAGAGGGCCACAAGGTTTCCCAGGGGCAACAGGGCCACAAGGACCGATGGGTCCAGAGGGACCAGAGGGACCACCAGGGCTTCCAGGAGCAACAGGTCCAGCAGGTCCAGAAGGTCCAGAGGGTCCAACAGGAGCGCAAGGTCCAATAGGTCCAGCAGGTCCAGAAGGCCCAGCAGGAGCAACAGGAGCACAAGGTCCAATAGGTCCAGCAGGTCCAGAAGGCCCAGAGGGTCCAACAGGTCCGCAAGGTCCGATAGGTCCGGCGGGTCCAGAAGGTCCAGAGGGTCCAACAGGCCCACAAGGTCCAATAGGCCCAGAAGGTCCAGCAGGCCCACCGGGTGATGGTGCAATTATTCCATTTGCTTCTGGTACAGTTCCAGCTGTTTTAACTACAGTATTAGGTGGACTATTAAACACTGGTTCTATTGTAGGTTTTGGTGACACTATAACGGGCGTAAGTGGATTAGATGGAGCAATTGATATTACCTTATTAGGAAACTTAGCCTTTGATTTACCAAGAGATGGTATCATAGAAGCCATATCAGCCAGCTTTACCACAACAGTTGGAATAAGCTTAGTTGGCTCTACTGCTACAGTTTACGCAAGTTTATACTCGGCACCAGCTGGAAGTAATTCTTTCACACTGGTACCAGGTACTACAGTTACCCTTGCACCTGATTATACTGGCCTTATCTCCGAAGGAGATACAGCGTCAGGAACGCTTACTGGTCTTAATATCCCTGTTACAGCAGGTACTCGCTTAATGCTAGTATTCCACTCTGAAATTACAGGTGGTCTTGATGTAGTAAGCACACTAACTGGTCAGGCAAGTGCTGGTATTAGTATCCTTTAGAAATAGAAAAGGGCTATTGCAAGATAGATGAATAATCTATTGGAGCAATAGCTCCTTTTTCATATAGTAAACCATATTTTACTAGTATAAAGCAGGACAATCATCCTATATAATATTTATGAACTATAGAATTAATAGGAGATTTAAATAATATGGATAAAAAAAGAATTTTACAAGGAACAGTTGGGGTATTAGCAATTATTATATCAACATCATCTATTATATTTAGCCATAATAATAAAAAATATAATTATGAATTAAGGACTGAAAATATATTACCAATAATTAAAGAAAACAGAACTACCTTCTTAGTCACTGAATATAAAACAAATAGGGCTGAAGACCCTATAAAGTTGGATTTGCTCCAAGAAGATGTAGCTATTGATTTGGCACAGGAAACTAGGGAGATAGAAGAAAAAATTTCGGAGGAAATAGTTGAAGAGCCCAAAGAAGAAATAATTGATTTAAGTAGTGGAGAAAATACAGTTGAACATCATGAAATCGTTCATAGAAACCTTGATCAACCCAATAGAGGTACCCCTATTACAGACAACAGAACAGCAGCCCATGATCTAAGCCAACACTTAAACAACTATGTACTAGATATAGTAAATTCCTATAATTATAAAGGAGGTAACTACCCCTATCTTCTAAATAATGATTTTGAAAACTATAATGGGGTAACTGAGAACATCTATTACAAAGGAGAAATAATACTTAAAGCACACCAAAGTGGAAAAAAATATAGCCATTGTACAGGAATTACCTTT
>JAAYGX010000067.1 GCA_012735585.1 Tissierella sp. | reverse complement strand
TAGTAGGTTATAAGCTGAAACGGCGGTTTACCGTAACAGGTTAGATATAGAATTATGGTTTGTTATGAGTTATTGTTTCTTTGAATGTACCTTAATTTAAGCAAAACATATATGCTATCAATACAATTAATATGGTATAATAATATGTACTTAAAGTATATGTTTAAGTATATGAATATTTCATAATAAAAAATCGAGGTGTTTAAATGGCCTGGTCTTACAATAAACTATGGAAACTATTAATAGATAAAGATATGAATAAAGTTGCCCTTAGAGATGGGGCAGGATTTACTCCATCAACACTTTCAAAATTAAGTAATAACAAACCAGTAAGTATGAATATATTAGCAAAAATATGTGACTTTTTAGAATGCAATATAGGGGATATAGTAGATTATATACCTAGTAAAAAATAATTATTATAATAATAGAAGGGTAGGGATGAGTTTGAAAACATTATATGAAGTTTGTAAACCAAGAGAAAGTGTCTTTGATGAATCAAAAAGGGATGATACATTAGACCTTTCTAACCTATTGGATAATTCCATAGATGGTGAGGAGTTTTTTAAAGAAACTTATGTTACTGCTGGTATGGAATTATTATTTGATACAGCCTTTAAGCGATTTGAAGGTAAAGCAGCCAGTGGAGTAGTAAAGTTAACTCAATCCATGGGTGGAGGTAAAACTCATAATATGCTTGCACTAGGAGTTTTAGCCAAAAATAAGGATCTAAGATCATCTATCTTAAATGGGAAGTATAAAAACTTTAATGAAGAAATAAACCTTGTATCCTATACAGGCAGAGAGTCAGATTTAAAATTTGGAATATGGGGAGAAATAGCAGAACAATTAGGGAAAAAAGACTATTTTAAGGATTATTATTCACCACTAATGGCACCGGGTCAAACAGCCTGGATAAATCTTCTGAAAAGTGACAAACCAACACTAATTTTAATTGACGAATTACCTCCTTACTTACAAAATGCAAGAGCAATACCCATAGGAACGGGAACCCTAGCAGATATAACTACAACTGCCCTATCAAATCTATTTAATGCAGTGGGAAAAGCAGAACTACACAATGTATATATTGTAGTATCTGACTTACAGGCTACATATGAAGAAGGGTCTCAATTGCTTCAAAGATCCTTTAAAGAATTAGAAAATGAAATGGGAAGATCTGCTATTAATATAGAGCCAGTAGGTGCAAATACAGATGATTTATATAATATACTCCGAACTAGATTATTTGAAGAAATAGGCAATCAAGAAACTATAAATGAAGTTATAGAGGGCTATAGAAAATCCATAAATGAAACTAGACAGATGGGATATACCAATTTTACAGCAGATGAAATAGCTAGAGGTATCCAAGCATCCTATCCATTCCACCCATCTGTTAGAGATCTCTTTGCTCGCTTTAAAGAAAATCCAGGTTTTCAACAAACAAGAGGCTATATCAGACTTACTAGATTGATGGTAAAAGACCTATATAGTGGTGACATGAAAGCAAAGGAAAGATTTTTACTTAATGCCTATGATATAAACTTAAATGATGGACAAACTGTTATAGCTGTTAAAGGTATTAAGGAGAGTATATCCAATGCCATATCTCATGATATAGCTGATGGAGGGAATGCAGTAGCAGAGGTCCTAGACAATGAAATAGGGAACACAGATATACAGGATATAAGTAAACTAATATTGGTGTCTTCTTTAGGAAATGTATCCAATGCAATAATAGGATTATCGGTACAAGAAATAATAGGATATATGGCATCTCCAGGGAAAGATATTACAGGATTAAAACAGGGATTGGAGGAATTTTCAACAAAGGCTTGGTATCTTTATAAAGATAAGGCTAATAGAGTTTACTTTAAGGACATAAAAAATGTAAATGCAGAGTTAATAGATTTAGTTAATTCTTATTCCTATGAGTTTGGTAAACAAGCAATAAAAACAATACTGGAAGACAAATTTAAACCGGAGCAAAAACATTGCTATCAAGAAGTTAAGGTGTTTCCATCCATAGATGAAATCGACCTAACTAGGGATAAGATTACCCTTGTTCTGACTGAACCAAGCACAGATTCTTCTGGATTAAATAAGGATTTAAAAAGATTTTATGAAGATTCTACCTATAAAAACAGAGTAATGTTCTTGACAGGGCAAAGAAATTCTATGGATAATCTTGTAACCAAGGGAAAGGAATATTCAGGAATAAATGCTATTTTAAATAAGATGAAAAACGAAGAGAAAATACCAGAAACAGATCCCCAATATCAACAGGCACAAGATCTTTTTTCTAAGGTTAATTTAGAACTTATTAGTGCTCTAAGGGAATCCTTTGTAACCCTTTATTATCCGAAAAGACCGGGGCTGGTAAGTGATGATATAACTATGAAGTTTGAGGAAAACAATTATGTATTAGAAGAACAAATTAAAAATTTATTGATTAGAGAAAAGAAGTTTGATACTAATACTGAAACCAATGATTTTAGGGGAAAATTTGAAGATAGGATATTCACACAAAGACAAATGTCTTGGAATGCCATAAAAGAAAGAACAGCTAGTTTATCATCCTGGTCCTGGCACCACCCAGATGCATTAGAAGATTTAAAAACTAATATGCTTAGAAGGGGAGAATGGGTAGAAACAGGAGGCTATATAGACAAGGAACCACCAGCACCAGAAACTTCTATAACAGTAATACAAATTCATGAAGATGAAAATACAGGTGAGGTCACACTAAAGCTTGTACCTGAATATGGAGATAGTATATATTATGAAATAGGTCAAGTAGCTACAAAATCTTCCTTAAAAATAGAAGATATTGAAAACTTTAAAACTAAAGAATTAAAACTATCATTTTTGTGTGTAGATAGTAAGGGAAAACATGAAACAGGTGCCCCAGTAGAATGGACTAAAGATGTAAAGCTTAAGTACAAGCCCTATGATAAAGATGGAAATCAATATATGGAATTAAAAGCAACTGCAGACAATGTAAAAATATTATATAGTACAGATGGATCTAACCCAAGAGAAAGTGGAGGGGTTTTTGAAGGTGATTTTATAGTACCTGAGGGTGCTAAATTTATACAGGCCGTAGCCGTAAACGAAGCACTAGGCATATTTTCAGAACCTATACAAATAGAAGTTAAGGAGCAAAAATTTGAAATAGATAAAAAGAAAGAATTAAAAATAATAGAACCAATAATATTTAATAATGCAACGGATGCCTTTAAAGGTCTAGAGCTACTAGAACAGTTTAATACATCCCTATCTAGATTAACCTTGGTTATATCAGATGATTCACCTCAAGGGAAAGGATATATACAATTTATGGTAGGTGGGGAATTTACTGTGGACAGTCCTAAAAAAATTCTTGATGAATTAAATAACATTATAAAGAATTTATTCGAAGACAAAGAAGTTAAGGTAAATTTGACTATTAATGAGATAATATTTGAAACTGGTGAAGACTTTGAAAGATGGGTTTCAAGTAAAAAAGAGAAGATTGAGGACTATAAAGGAAAGATTAGGCAGTAGGGAGGTGTTAATGTGTCAAATATTCAAGGACTTGGATTTGGATATATCCCAGAAGAGACTATACACCACTATTTAGTAAGAATATCTAGAGGTAAAAATGATAAGGTATTAGTCTATGAAAGATTTCACTGGGATGATGGAGAAGTCCAAGAATCAGAAATAAACTATGATAATACTAAAGTTATACTAGATAGACATAAATGGGATTTAGTCAAAGATACTATACAAACTGAATTAAATAAATCCTTAAAAAACAATAATATATGGGTAGGGAGATTTAAAATTGGTGACAACCCCATAGATAGGCTTCTTGGCAAAGAGATGATACTTCTCTTATGGGCTATAGAAGACTCAGACCCAAGCCTGATACCAACAGCCGTAAGAAACTGGCTAGGTTTTTCTAGAGAAGAAAGATGGTGGTTATTTACTATGACAAATGCTACCACAGGTCATGCAGATGATAAAAGGGGTTGGAGAAAGGCAATTAGGTATGCTATTACAGAAAATCCTATAGATGATAAAAATAAAAGTCAATTAAAATTATTTGACTTATAGAGGTGGGTGAAGTCTTGTTAGATTATAATAAATCTTTTATAGAAGTACAATTTCCAGTATCGAAAGTATCTAAGGAAAGTTATAAGGAAAGAATGGCAAATTTAGGACAAACCTTAACAGGGTTGGGAAAATGGTGGGGAAGAAAACCCTTGGTTCTAGTAAGGGCAACTATACTAGGAGTCCTCCTGCCAGTATCCAACAACTTTGAAAAGGACAGGGAAATATTTTTAAAACTAATGACTATGGATGATGAGGGGTTATTTACTAGGAAGTTTAAGAATCTAACTCAAAAAGAGCTTTATGAAATATCGGATGAAAATTTTATTGAGAGATATATGGAAATAAATGAAAAAGGAACACCAACATATAAACCAGGGCTTAGTAATGATGATAAGGACAAAATACAAAGGCACGCCTTTGATCAAATGTCCTATGATGATAGGCTTAAGTATTGCTCTAGACCAGAGCATATAGAAAATCTATCTACGGATATATGGGAAGAGGTAAATGAGCATCTGGGAACTAATGCAGATTCCCTTCAAGCTTTAATAGAAGAACTAGGCATAAAAAGATTTGGACATAAACCTAAAATAGGGGATGTGTTTTCAGGTGGTGGATCTATCCCTTTTGAAGCAGGTAGAATGGGGGCTGATGTTTATGCCTCAGATTTAAATCCAGTGGCATCCCTTTTAACTTGGGCATCATTAAATATTGCAGGTGCAAGTGATGAAGAAGTGGAGAACTTAAGAATCTTCCAAGAAAAGGTATATGATCAAGTTGACAAACAGATTACAGAATGGGGTATAGAACATAATGAAGAAGGACACAGGGCAGACTCCTACCTCTACTGTATGGAAACTATATGTCCAGAATGTGGATATAGGGTTCCTTTAGCACCTTCCTGGGTAATAGGGAGGGGAACTAAAACTGTGGCTCTACTTAAGGATAATGGAAAAGATGGGTTTGATATAGAGATAGTGCAGGATGCTAGCAAAGAACAATTTAAAGAAGCTGATAGAAACATTACAGTAAAAAGAAACAATATGTACTGCCCTCACTGCGAATTAGAGACTCCGATAACTGCCCTTAGGGGTGATAGAAGAACAGATGGACAAACTATATATGGACTTAGACTTTGGGAGAAAAATGAATTTATTCCAAGAGAAGATGATGTATTTCAAGAAAGACTTTATTGCATAAGATATGTAACGGAATATACAGATGAAAAGGGGAATAAGAAAACTGAAAGATATTATACGTCACCTACTGTAGAAGATTTAAAGAGGGAAGAAAGAGTAATAGAGATTTTAAGTAAAAGATATACTGATTGGCAAGAGATGGGATATATTCCATCAGACATTATTGAAGATGGATATGAGACAACTAGGTTAAAAAGAGAAAGAGGTTGGCAATATTGGCATCAGCTATTTAATCCTAGACAACTTTTGGTAAATGGATTATTTGCTAAGGTAAGTCAGGAGAAGGCTAGTGTGCAGATGGAGAAGGTAATGGGATTGTTGGGGGTAAATAGGCTTTGTAATTATAACTCAGTTTTAAGTTTCTGGAATGTAGGTAGTGGGTGTGAAAAGGTTGAATCTGTTTTTGTTAATCAGGCTTTAAATACATTATATAACTATGGGAGTAGAGGATTACTAGCATTGGATACAGTTTGGTATTTTAATATAAATAATTATAATGTTAATATTGACAGCAATATTTTAACGAAAGATGCTAGAGACAATTCATCAACCTGTGACATTTGGATTACTGACCCACCCTATGCAGATGCAGTAAATTATCATGAGCTTACAGAATTTTTCCTAGCTTGGGATAGGGTTTTATTGAAAAAGGCTTTTCCGGAATGGTATGCGGATTCGAAAAGGGTCTTAGCTGTAAAAGGCACTGGAGAAAGCTTTAATAATTCTATGATTGAAATATATAAGAATCTAAATGACCATATGCCAGATAATGGTATTCAAGTAGTTATGTTTACTCATCAGGATGTAAAAGTATGGGCGGAACTTGCTATGATATTATGGTCTGCAGGTCTTAGGGTTGTATCAGCCTGGACCATTTCAACAGAGACTGTAACTGGTAGACTAAAATCTGGTAACTATGTATCTGGGACTGTTATACTTACACTTAAAAAACAAACAGAATCAGAAAAGATTTATCAGGATGAATTATATGATGAAATAAAGTATGAGGTTGAAAGAACTATAGATTCTATGAAGGATATAAATCATAAAGATGATCCCGACTTTAATGATGCTGACTTTATATTGGCTTCCTACGCATCTACCCTAAAGGCAATAACATCCTATAGGGAAATAGCTGGTATAGATATACCCTATTGGCTAGAAAAAGGAAGAGATAGTAAAGAAACCAACCCTATAGAAGAATTAATATCTAGGGCTCAGGATATTGCTTACAACTATTTAATACCTGAGGGTTTTGATAATTTTTCCTGGAGAGAACTATCTAAGGAAGAAAGATTTTTTATAAGGGGTATAGAACTAGAGATGAACAATATCTATCAAATAGGTGATTACCAAGAGTTAGCAAGGGGCTTTGGTGTTACAAACTACACAGATATGTTCCAATCAACATCTGCAAACAAGGCTAGGTTTAAGACGGCAAATGAATTTAAGAGAAGGCAAATAAGTGGAGATGGATTTGGTTCTACTTTGACAAGACATCTTTTAGTAGCCTTAAATGACTCTATAGCGGAGGACAAGGCTTCAGCAGGTATAACTTATTTAAGAACATTCTATCAAGAGGACAATGAGTATTGGAAAAAGAAAAACCTGATGATGGAAATATTAAATTTTTTATCTAGGGTTGAAAATATAGATCATATGAACCATTGGAATTCAACAGGATATTATGCAAAGGTCTTAAGAGAAGCCCTTAGAAATGACGGGGTCTAGGAGTGTGATTGTATGATTAATAGATATTCATCTAGAAGAGAGTCTTTATCTGACTCTCTTCTTAATAAAAAGCTTACAGATGCTAAGTCCTATGATAGGATTGCTGGATACTTTTCTTCATCAATCTTAGAAGTTGCTGGGGAAAATATAGCAAGTATGGAAGGGAAAACTAGGATTATTTGCAATTCAGATTTGTCCAAAGAAGATGTATTAACAGCAAATTTAGCAAAAGGAGCCTTAAGAAAAGAATGGTGTGACTTTAAACCAGAGGAATTAAAGAACTCCCATTCGAGGTTCAAAAGATTATACGACTTATTATCCTCAGGCAAACTAGAGGTACGTGTCCTTCCCAATGAAAGATTTGGCTTAATTCATGGTAAGGCTGGTGTTATAACTTTAGCAAATGGTGAAAAAACTTCATTTTTAGGTTCAGCCAATGAATCCTACTCTGGGTGGAAATTGAATTATGAATTGATTTGGGAAGATGATTCTAAAGAGGCAGTGGATTGGGTCCAGGAGGAATTTGATTCCTTATGGAATGATAAATCAGCTATTCCTTTAACAGATTTTATTATAGAGGACATAAAAAGAATTTCTCAAAGAGAAGTTGTAGATAGAATAGATGATTGGAAAGATGAAGATCCAGACCCTTCGTCAGTTGCAGTAGAATCTCCAGTATATAGGGAGCAACTAGGTTTGTGGGAGCATCAGAAGTACTTTGTAGACAAGGTCTTCGCAGATCATAAGATGTCCTATGGGGCTAGATATATTTTGGCTGATCAAGTAGGACTTGGGAAAACCATACAACTTGCCATGGCAGCCCAACTTATGGCTTTATATGGGAATAAACCTATACTTATTATCGTACCCAAAACTTTAACTTGGCAGTGGCAGGATGAAATGAATAATTTACTAGATATGCCTTCCGCTGTATGGGAAGGCAGGTTTTGGGTTGATGAAAATGGTATGGAATATAGAGGGGTATCCATGACCAAATGTCCAAGAAAGGTTGGAATAATATCCCAAGGATTAATAGTTGCTAAATCAGAACACATAGGCAGAATTTTAGAAAAAGAATATGAATGTATAATAGTAGATGAGGGCCATAGGGCAAGAAGAACAAATCTAGGCGAGGGAAAAGAGCACCATAGCCCTAGCCCAAATAACCTATACAAATTTCTCTTAAGTGCCTCATTAAAAACAAGATCAATGCTCTTGGCTACAGCCACTCCCATACAAATGTATCCTGTAGAACTGTGGGATTTAATGAATATTCTTTCACAAAGAAATGATAGTGTATTAGGAAGCCCTGCCTCCAATTGGAGGAAAAAAAGTCTTATTTCAAAAGGACTTAATTTGGTTATGGGTAAAGATACAATTGATATTTTACCTGAAAACTGGGATTGGATTAGGAATCCTTTGCCTCCTAGAAATGAAGGAGTGTTTTTTGATACTCTAAGAATGGCCGGGAATATGAAGGATGAAGATTTTGTATTCAAGAAAACAATTCATGAACTGGATGATGCTGAGCATCAAACAATTGGTAATATACTATCCCATGGTTTTTACGGTCACCATAATCCATACATAAGACATGTAATCAGAAGAGAAAGAGAATATTTGGAGGATAAGATTAATCCAGATACAGGACAACCATATTTAGAAAAGATAAATGTAAAACTCTTGGGAGAAGAAGATCATGATGCTTTAATTTTAAGCACTTATTTAAAAGAGGCATATGAATATGCAGAAGAATTTTGTAAGATTTTAGGAAAAAGAAACAAGGGGGCAGGCTTTTTAAAGACTCTGCTTTTAAAGAGAATAGGAAGCTCCATAGAAGCAGGAAAAAGTACTGGAAACAAGATGCTAAATGAATGGAATACCTATATGGACAATAGTTTTGAAGAGCAAGAAGAAGAATACAAGGATGAGAAAGATATTAAAAAACCAACTGATATTAAAAACTTGACAGAAGAGGAAACAATTTTACTTAGAAAATTTGTAAGAGCATTGGAAACAACAGAGGCTGTAGATCCAAAATATGAAAAGACTCTTGACTTATTAAAAAATGAAAAGTGGATGGAAAGGGGAACTATTATATTTTCCCAATACCTAGTCACAGCAAGGTGGATTGCAGATAGATTGTCTAGGGAATTTCCTGAAGAGATCATAGGCTTGTATGCTGGGGGAACTGCTTCTGGAATATACGAAGGTGGAAAGTTCAAGGTAAAGGATAAGGAAGTTATAAAGGAAATGGTAAGAACGAGAGAAGTAAGGATACTAGTAGGTACAGACGCAGCTAGTGAAGGATTAAACCTACAGACCTTAGGATCATTAATAAATATAGACTTACCTTGGAACCCAACAAAGCTAGAGCAAAGAAAAGGTAGGATTCAAAGAATAGGGCAACAATATGACACAATTTATATTTACAATATGAGGTATAAGGATTCTATAGAGGATAAGGTTCATAAAAAATTATCTGAAAGATTAAAGAATATTACCAATGTATTTGGACAACTTCCAGATGTATTAGAAGATGTTTGGATTAATATAGCTCTGGGGCAAGAGGAAGAGGCCTTAAAAATAATAGATAATGTTCCAGAAAGACACCCTTTTGAAGCCAGATACAATGACGATGTAAAGCATATTGATTGGGAATCTTGCACAAGAGTACTAGATAATAAAGAAAAGAGAAGAGTGCTGGAAAAGGGATGGTAGGACAAGTATATTGCTCAAAGTATCCAGTGTAACTGTAGAAATATATAACTAAAAAGCGATGGGAGCGGAGGAACTCAGTGAAAAATAAGTTTTTTCAATATCACATAAGTGATTATATCGATGATATTTATAAAGATGCATTAATTGTATTTGATGCTAACTCTTTGTTAAATTTATATAGATATAACACAAGAAACAGAGAAAAATATTTTGAAATAATTGATTCTTTAGAAGATCGACTAATTCTACCTTATCAAGTTGGGCTTGAGTTTTACAAAAATAGAATTAATCTTATTAAACAAAGAACAGATTTTAAAAATATAATCAAAAAATATATAGAAGAGAGCTTAGAAAAACTAATAAATGTTATAGAGAGTGGCAATGGTAGTCAAGAATACAATGCTGCATTAACTATATTAAGAAATGAAGTTGAATTAAAGGAAAACATAATAAATATTATAGAGAAGTCAAAAAAAGAGATTTTAGAAAAAATTGATGAGAATAATGAGGAAATATTGGAAGATCATATTTTAAAAGAAGATCCCATTCTAAACAAAATAAACGAAATCTTCCATGGTAAAGTTAATGAAGAGTTTTCTAGAGAAGAACTTACAAAAATTTATAAAGATGGCGAAAAAAGATATAAGGATAATATACCACCAGGCTATAAAGATATTAGTAAGGACACTCCAAACAAATATGGTGATTTAGTTATTTGGAAAGAAATGATTAATATATCTAAAGTACAAGGAAAGGATATCTTATTTGTATCGGATGACAGAAAAGAAGATTGGGCATTGAAACACAACAATATAGATCTTGGTCCTAGAAAAGAATTAATTAAAGAATTTTATTTAGAAACGGGTAAGTATTTTTATTCTGTTACTACAAAAGAATTTATTAAGCAAATGTCAATTGTTTACAATATAGAAGACACAGATCTTCTAGAGAAGCAAACAGATCAAATTCAGTCTGAAATATTAAATACTGAACTTAGAAGTGAAATTTCAGAGTATATAAAAACTTTACAACCAAATCTAGACTTGGTAGGAGCCAGTAGTATTGCAAAACAACTCGGAGGAATACAAAGTAATCTAGATTTGGGAGGAGTTAGTAGTATTGCAAAACAACTCGGAGGAATACAAATTAATCTAGATTTGGGAGGAGTTAGTAGCATTGTAAATCAACTTGTAGGAATACAAAGTAATTTAGATTTAGGAGAAGCTATTAGTATTACAAAGCAATTTGGAGAAATAAAAAGAAGTGTGAGTTCTACTAATGATGATAACGTTTGATTGCCGGTGTCTGTTGATTAATTAATTATTAAACATTCTGAGTAAAATCTATAAATTTAATTTTAGATGGGTATGTAGGATTTGGTTTGAAGAATGATATGGAGATTTCAATGGCTTATTTGAATGTATTAAAAAAAAAGTATATGTTCTAAAGTAAGCTTTTAAAGCTTACTCTAGTCATATAAATATCACATAAACATCGAAAGGAGAGTTTAATGACCAATTTAGAAAACAAAATTCTATGGCGATTTTCCCCTATTCCAAGCATAGAAGAATCAACTTTTAATGGAGTGTTAGAAAAGTTCTATAATATGGGGATCTCAGGCCTTGTTAGAGAGAATATCCAAAATTCTTTAGATGCAAGAAATCCTGAAAGTAGTGGTCCAGTTGTTGTCACCATAGAAACTGGACAAATTAATCAGAAGTATATACCAGGGATTGATGAAATAAAAGCTAGGATATCTTGCCTTCAGGGGCACAACACCTATACAAAAGAAACCATAGAGCATATGGCTAAAAAAATGGATCAAGAAGTTGTATCTTATATATCCTTTGAAGACTCTAATACAAAGGGACTAAGAGGTGCAAAGAATGGGCAAAGTGGATCCAAAGAAGATACCTGGGGAATCTATGCATATAACAAAGGAGTTCATGCTGTAGAGGAGGATGAATCACTAGAAATGTCTAGGGGTGGGTCTCATGGTATAGGTAAGATATCATCAAATGCAGCTTCAGATTTATATATGATGTATTTTGCCAACTGTGATGAAGAAGGAAATAAACACCTAGGTGGAACAGTTCAACTAATGGAGCACAAATATGATAATAATTATTATCGTTCTACTGGATACTTTACAGATATTAAGAGCTTAGGTGAAAATAAAACAAAATTTTATCCATTCGAAAATAGCTTTCATGAAATATTCTCAAAGAATACAAGGGGTCTCAAGATAATAATACCTTTTTTAAGAGATCAGTTTAATAGCCAAAAAGATATAATAAAAAGTGTTTGCGATAGCTTCTTTATAGCTATAATCCAAGAAAAGTTGGAGGTAATTATAAATAACTGCCTTATAAACAGTGATTCAATAAGAGACTTTATATTAAATGAAGACTATTACATCCAAGATTTTACTGAGATAAGGGATGAGTTTACTCCCATATACTTTGATACCTATAGTAATATTGAACCAATTTTAGTAGAGATAGCTGATCGTAAAGATAAACATAAGTTTAAATTATACTTTCAATACAATGAGAAAATATCTAAAGGTCGAGTTGCAATAATTAGAACTATAGGTATGAAAATAGAAGATAAAAAAATTAATGGTAATGTAAATAAACCATTTAATGCTGTATTAATACCTGAGTCAACCTCAGAAGATGCTTTTTTAAAATCTCTTGAGAATGAATCTCATACACAACTTTCCTTTGAACATATAAAGGATCAGGACCTACAGAAAAATGCTAAAAGATTTATAAATAATATATCAAGAGAGATATCAAAGATTATAGAAGAAGAGATTAAGAAGAACAACCCAACAGATGGGTTAATGAATACAGAAGATATAT
>JAAYGX010000066.1 GCA_012735585.1 Tissierella sp. | reverse complement strand
TACTATAAAAAAATTTATAGAAGAAAAGGATTGTTTTGTGGAAGAGCGTACTCGTGGTTATTTAGGAAATATTATTACCCCACCTTCCGCTGGTAAAGCAATGGGATATAATCAAATGGATTACTATGTTCCTATAAGAATTAAATAGTAGGGACTTACTATTTTTAGCAAGGATTCCATGGTTGTATAGATAATATAACTATGGAAGAAATGCTTTATTGGAGTGATAAGGAAGGATAAGAACATTAAGAATTATACATTATTTACTGAGAGGAGAACACAAGACATATAATGGAACTTATCAAAAATATATTTACATTAGAACCAATCACTAAAGATCTATTTGAAAGAGTTTTAAAATTTATTATACGAATCAGGAATATTTTATGATTTCCATGAACGATAAAACGTCAATGGAGTCAGTTATTGAAGATATGAATGCGATACCACCTGAGTCAAGTTTAAAAAAGAAAAACTATAATCTAATAAAATTAAATGGTATAGATATTGGAGTTATAGATTATATAGTTAATTATCCGGATGAAGATGCAATATATATCGGTTTATTTATGATTGATGGATGATTTCATAGAAAAGGATATGGAAGGGAGTTTTTAGAAAAATTCATACCGATAATTAAGAGTCAAGGTTTCAAAAGGATAAGATTAGGGGTATTGGATCGAAATATAACTGCTTTGGAATTTTGGACAAACATTGGCTTTAATATTGTAAAAGAAGTGATCAGTACTATCCATCCTGAAAGAGGTTGGAAGATTAAGGTTATGGAGAAAGCGATTTAAGTAAATATAAGGTAAAGGTTTGCGAATTGAAAATGATATCTAATGGTATATAAGTTTACATGAGGAGTCTGCTTTAATAAGAAAATAATCAAGTATAAATTATAAATTGCATTGAAGTTCAAAAAGGTGGGCGAAAATAATGGCATCAAGAATGATACATTTGGCTATATCAAAATTAGTAGGAGATCATCTTGGCTTAAAGTTGAAACGATTTAGACCTGATTAACATGAAAATACTAAAGAGTCAATAGCTATTTCTCATTTTAGGATTGATAGAGAGCCCTATAATGATTCTTAAGATTTTAATTATCAATACTATGATTATAATAAATCCTTACAGAAATATAAATCTAAAATAAATGATGATATATACCTTGGCTATTACTGTCACTTAATTACAGATGAACTATGGATGCAAAATATATATATTAAATATATGCGTGATGAGAATAGAAAAAAACAAATAGACCTGCAAAAGAATTATTATTACGACTATAGTAGGCTAAATCAAATAGTTAAAGAGAGATATAATTTAAAAATGAATGTTAAGTATGAGGAGGTACAAATCTCTGTAATTAATTCAAAAAAGATTATTGAACTTAAAGAAAATGTTGGAATATGACTTTAAAATATCATATGAAAATCTAGATTTATTGTTATTTGACTGTGATTATATTATGGCTAATATAGAAAAATTCAGCACTATAATAATTAAAGAATTAGCTGAGAAGACAGATAAAATAGAGATTATAGATGAAAATATCTTTACTACCATATACAATCAAACTACACTGGAGAAGCCCATTATGGAGTATTTCCATTACAAAGATATATTAAAAGGGTTAATAGACCTAAGAGACAAAAGGTATGATGGGATAAATTAATAGAGGGGGCAAAGATTTGGGAACTGAAAATATGGTATTAAATCAATTATTAGATGTTGCTAATAGTGAGAATAAAGTTAAAGCAGTAATGCTAGATGGTCCAATCAGATTATATGAGAAGGTAGGATTTACAAAAGTCAAAAGGCAAAATGAACAAATGATAATGCGTAAAATATTATGAAAAGGCAATTTGTTGTAACATGAGATTAGATATTTATATGGAAAGAAAATAGCGAGAAAGGGTAATGAAACTCTGTGAGGTTCATTATGCCGGGTGATAATAATGAAAGAGATCGTCGTATGCGACAGAGCAAATCATAAAGAGGTATCCCTCTTGTGTAAAAAATATGGTGTTTCTGTAAACATAGATACGTTTTCTAATACGGAAACCTATGATATTTATCCTGAAGAAGTAAATAAGAATCTTTCGAGGTATCTTGAAGTGAAAATTGCTTCTATTCATGGTCCTTATAAAGATTTGTGTCTGGGCAGTAGTGATAAACTTATTAAATCTGCTACAATGGCTAGATTTGAATATACATATCAAATTTCCAGGCTACTAGGTTGCCCCAATATTATCCTTCATCATGGGTATATACCTGGAACAAGCTATCCGTCCAGTTGGGTTAAAAGAGCGAAATCTTTTTTCTATGAGTTTTTATACAATAAAAATCATAATATTAATATTCATATTGAGAACCAATTTGAACGTACACCGGATTTGTTATCAGAGGTTGTTTATACAGTAAATGACAGCAGACTAAAGATTTGTCTTGATGTAGGTCATGCAAACTGCAACTCTAAAACATCTGTGATAGATTGGATAGAACAATTAAATGATAAAATTAGCTTTGTTCATTTACATAATAATAATGGACTCACGGATCAACACTTGGATTTTACTAATGGAACTATTAATTTTAAAGAGATATGTTTTGCATTAGAAAAACATGCGCCTAATTGTATTTGGGGGATAGAAACGAATAATTTAGATGACACCGAAAAATCAATCCAATGGCTTATTGACAATCATTACCTTCAAGGAAATAATAAGTAAAATAAATAACCCAAATTGTATCAGTTGAAAAGAACCTTAGATCATTACCTATAGTATTATCTTATATGAGACATTATTTATGTATGAATCAGGGTTATGATATGGTGACTAGAACAGCAAAAGTGAAGATATACTAAAAATTTAAGAAAATAATATAAGGGTGCAAGATAATATGATTAAGAAAAATGGACTAAATTTAGTCGCTAAAATGACTTCATTAATACTATTATTCATAGTAATTGATCAATTTATTAAAATTTATATTAGTAATAATCTCATGAATAAAAATTTTAATATTTTTGGACAAATAATTAAATTTCAACCAAAATTGAACACGGCCTATTCCTGGTTGAACTCTTTAGGTAATTTTGGAATTGGATTATTACCACATATTATTATGAATATCATGATACTTTTTATCTTATTTATAATCCTGAATTTTATTATAGCTAAGAAAAAGGAAAATAAAGTAATTAATTGGTTATTTATTTTTTTAATAGCAGGTACAGTCTGTTCATTAATTGACAAATTGTTTTGGGGTGGAAGCTTAGATTATATATATTTAAAAGGTTATTTTACATTTGATTTAAAAGATGTTTATATATCAATATCCCAAATAGTTCTAGCATTCACTTGGATTTTTAATTATAAGAGATTAAGAAAATTGGACGAAAAAATATTGTATAGTGAGTTCAAAACATATTTAAAAGAGAAATATTTTTAAATGGAAGAATAGAAAGGACAAGATATGCGAACTGAAAATATTGTATTCAATCAATTATTAGACTTTGCTAATACTGATAATAAAGTCAGAGCAGTAATGCTATATGGTTCAAGAGTTAATTATAACGCCCCTAGGGATATTATGCAAGATTACGATATCGTATTTTTTATAGAGGATATAGAAGAACTTAGCTATAAGAATGATAGAAAATGGATCGATAGATTTGGAGAACTTGTAATTATGCTGCAGAATGATTTTGAATATTACTCATATATCTTTCTTATGCAATTTAAAGATGGTGTTAGAATTGATCTAAGGTTTGCAGATATAAAAGAAATTAAAGAAATTACCAGCGAGGATACACTTAGTAAAATTATTTTGGATAAGGATAATATCTCTCCAGAACTTCCTACACCAAATGACAGTCGTCATTACGTACAAAAGCCAACTGAAAAAGAGTTTGAAGAACTGCTAAATGAAGCGTGGTGGATTCAGACATATGTTGCTAAAGGAATATGGAGAGATGAGTTACCTTTTGCTAAATACATGTATGATGTAATTCTTATGGACTGCATTAGAAAACTATTGTCATGGCATATTGGAGAAAGCTGGATCTGAGTCAATACTTTGGACAAAATTTTAGGTTTTTTTAGTTCTCCGCCACCCTTGACAAACCAAACATAAATGCTATTAGGGTATCACCCAAAGGCGAAAAACTCAAAGCAAGCTAAGTTA
>JAAYGX010000197.1 GCA_012735585.1 Tissierella sp. | reverse complement strand
GCCGGCGGCGTGGGCGTCATCGCGTCGCGCCGGCCGGTGCGGTCGGTGGTGTCGCTGCTGCTGACGCTGCTGTCCCTGGCGGTGCTGTTTATCGGGCTGGGCGCCGAGTTCATCGGGCTCATCCAGATCATCGTGTACGCCGGCGCCGTCATGGTGTTGTTCGTCTTCGTCATCAGCTTGCTGAGCGCGAAGAACGAGCCGCTGGAACGGCCCGTGTCGCTGCTGCCCGGACAGGAGCGGTGGGGCGGGGTCGCGGCCGCGGTGCTGGCGGTGCTGCTCATCGTGGCCGGGCTGCGGCACGCGTACCCGGCGGCCCGGTCGGTGTTCACCGGGTACGGCGCGGTGCGGGCCTTCGGCGAAGCTTTGTTTTACGAACACGTTTTCGTGCTGCAGCTGGCGGCGCTGCTTCTCATGGTGGCCGTCGTCGGCGTCGTCATCCTGATCGCCCGCCGCAGCTGACGGCGGGCTCGCGCCCCCGGCCGGGAGCACGCGCAGCCCGGCCCGGGCGGGGCAGAGGAGGTTGGCGTCATTGCCCGGTTTTGCCATCGAAGGATACGTCATCGTCAGCGTCGTGCTGTTCGCGCTGGGCATCGCGGGCGTTCTCGTGCGGAGAAGCCCTCTGGTCATGCTGATGGCCATCGAGCTGATGTGGGGCGCGGCGGCGCTGCTGTTTCTGGCTTTCGCCCGGCAGTTCGCCCTGATGGACGGGCACGTGTTCTCTTTCTTGATTCTCGTCGTGGGCGCGGCCGAGGCCGCCATCGGCCTGGGCCTCATCGTTCTGCTCTTCCGGGCGAGGGAAGCGGTGGACGTGGACGAGGTGCGGGAACTGCGCGGCTAGACCGGGTCGGGGCCTGCCGCGGCCGGTGCGGCCGGCGGGGCCGGACCGCGTGAAAGAGGGGTAAGTCGGTGGAATACAACTGGTTGCTCATACTCATACCGGGCCTGCCCTTGCTCGGCGCCGCGCTCATCGCCGCAGGCGCTCAGGGCCGCTGGAACCGCTCTTTCCTGGCTGCATTGGGCTGCACCGCCGTGTTTCTGGCCTTCGTGGCGACGGTCCTCGTGCGGCTGCAGTACAACGCGGCGGCGCCTTTCGGCAGCGTGCACATGCCGCTGTGGTCCTGGGGCGTGGACGGCGTCGGCCTGGGGCTGCTGGGCGATTCCATCTCCACGTGGTTCGCGCTGGTCGTCACAGGCGTGGGGTTTTTGATTCATTTGTACTCGGCCGCGTACATGGCCGATGATCCGAGCTATCCCAGGTTTTTCGCGAAGCTGAACTTCTTCATCTTCGCCATGAGCGTGCTGGTGCTGGCCGACGGCTTCGTGGGCATGCTCATCGGCTGGGCCAACGTGGGCGTCGCGTCGTACCTGCTCATCGGCTTCTGGCACGCGCGGCCGGCCGCGGCCGCGGCGGCCAAGAAGGCGTACTGGGTCAACACGGTGGGCGAGATCGGCCTGATTTTGGGCGCGATCGTCATGCTCCAGCACTTTGGCAGCCTGTACTTCGCCGACGTGCTGCCGCAGGCGTGGTTCGCGCCGCAAAACGTGCTGAACGCGGTGGCGCTGCTGCTGCTGGCCGGCGCGGTGGCCAAGTCGGCCCAGCTGCCGCTGCACGTGTGGCTGCCGGACGCGATGCAAGGGCCGACGCCGGTCAGCGCCCTCATCCACGCGGCCACCATGGTCACCGCCGGCGTGTATTTGGGCGTGCGGGCCTATCCGATTTTCGAGGCGGCGCCGTGGGGCTTGCCCGCGGTGGCGCTGGTGGGCATCGGCTCGGTGCTGTTCGGCGCGCTGGCCGCCCTGGGCCAGAACGACATCAAGCGGGTGCTGGCCTTCTCCACCATGAGCCAGGTGGGCTACATGATGCTGGGCGCGGGCGGGGGCGCGTATTCGGCTGCGCTGTTTCACTTCGCCACCCACGCGTTCTTCAAGGCGCTGCTGTTCCTGGGCGCCGGCGTGGTGATTCACCGCTTCGGCGGTGAACAGGACATTCGCAAAATGGGCGGGCTGGGCAAGAGCCACCCGTTCGCGTACTGGACGTTCCTCATCGGCACGCTGGCCCTGGTGGGCCTGCCGCCGCTGGCCGGCTTCTACAGCAAGGACGCCATCGTCGTCGGCGCCCTCATGGCCGGGCGGCCGTGGCTTTGGGCGCTGGCCGTTGTCGGTGCCGGGCTGACGGCGTTTTACATGATGCGCCTGTTTGCGCTGGTGTTTACGGGCGACAGCCCGGAAGTGGCCGCGTTCCAGCGGGGCGAAGGGGCCCGGCAGGCGGCCGCGGCTGCGCAAGCGGGCGTGGGGCCG
>JAAYGX010000065.1 GCA_012735585.1 Tissierella sp. | reverse complement strand
TAACTTAGCTTGCTTTGAGTTTTTCGCCTTTGGGTGATACCCTAATAGCATTTATGTTTGGTTTGTCAAGGGTGGCGGAGAACTAAAAAAACCTAAAATTTTGTCCAAAGTATTGACTCAGATCCAGTATTAATGTTTATTTAGAAAAATAAAACATATGTGACAAACTCTATGAAAAACTTTTTTAAACAATACTTTATTTTTCTATCTCTTTCCTGTTTATGGGTCGTCCTTTTTTTCTAACGCCAAGGTTCTTTCAAATGTACCAGTCGTCGCATTAACAGGTACGTATTCATACTTTTAAAGTTGATTCCAATTAAGCTTTCATATTGAATTAATCTATTAGACAGCCTACCTTGCTTACCTCCCATCTCGTAAGCTACGTAGGATATCCTTCCAGATTTCCTCATCTTCAATGATAAAATGTCCTGCATTTCGAATTCTGATTAATTGACCATTTGGTATACTGGCAACA
The DNA here is from genome assembly GCA_012735585.1 of Tissierella sp. Taxonomy (GTDB): domain Bacteria; phylum Bacillota; class Clostridia; order Tissierellales; family Tissierellaceae; genus JAAYTL01. Next base: position 71,727 of record JAAYGX010000065.1, on the reverse strand, counting down.
GCTGCTGCTGCCGCATCATAGGGGGCCATCGTATCTGCATCACCATGAAATACATAGATAGGTATTTGAATACCACTTAATTTAAAATTCCATGAACGGGATAAAAGCGCACTTTCTCTTACAACCTCATCAGGTCCTTGACGATAAGCCTCTTGCATATGAAGTAACGTAGCTTCTGCCTGTTCATTAGTTTGTAAAAAAGCACGATCCCATTCCGATAGATGTCTATTCCCCCTGAGAAGACTCTTCTTAAAACCTTCAGGATCTTTGTTCATCATTTTAATTTGTGCTCGAAACACGCTTCTACTTAATTGTGGCACATAACGACTCAACCAAAATATAATACGATTCGGACGCGACATCGAAGTAGGTGCTTTACCACCTTTAAAAGGTACTCCACTTGCTACCATAGCAGCATTACGCAAACCCTTCAGCTCTTTATACGCACATACTGCTGCATACGCACCTCCCCCTGATACACCTAGAACGGAGTACTCCTTCAGCTTAAGCAGCTGAGCGGTCTCATTTACATCCTCTGCCCAATCCAACATCGTACGATATGGCTTAGGATCAGAACCACCATAACCAGGACGGTCCAAAGTAATCAACCGAATCCCCAATTCTGATGCAATCGGCTCATCTTCCATAAACCATAGTCTACTTCCTGGTGTTCCATGAAACAATAAAATTGGGTAACCTTCTAAATCACCATATTCCTGATAAGCCAGCTTTCTTCCATCTGATAAGACCAGCGTTGATTCTATATTTTCATTTATGCCCATCATTTCAACTCCTTTCTAAATATTTCTATGTTCAATTATGAATGTACATTTTATCACTTTTTTCTAAGTTAATTCCATAAAACTGATTTTAGTCTCATATTCTAAACCCAAAACATTCTATTCTGATATCAAGTATTTAGAGAAGTATTTCAGAGACTTCACCAATCAAATAGGCATTCTGCTTTTTAAACATCTCCTTTCTTCTCTATTGTAACTCCTACAGTAACTGTAAGTGCAAGCTTTAAATTTAAATTATGAGGCTATACGTCAGGATTCCCATATTTATACAATACATCTTTTTATTTCACGCTTACTCTTAATTATCTATAGTTAATCTTTTATATAAAATAAAAGCATTTAGATCGTATCGTACATCAATCTCAATGCTTCTATAATTTGATTTATTTAGTTTTTTCATATTGATTTAATATCCACTTATAGTATCATATCTTAATAAAATAAAAATTATATTTTTGTTTATGATAAGCACTCCAATAATATTCCCTAACTAAAGATTATTATAATTATATTTATTTGTTAATGACACTAGATATATTCCTTCTTAATTCCCATACATTGCATCCAAAATTACTTACTGCTGTAATACCAATATCATTAACTATATCATAACTAGATATAAAACTTACCCCTGGATCACTACCTTGAAAATATGGTATATATACATTATCTTCTATTTTATTGAGCCAAATGCCATATCCATAATATTTTGAATCATTGCAACTTTGTACACTTAGCATCTCTTTTAACCTTTTATTAGAAATAAGTTTTCCACTTAATAAATTAGACCAAAATTTATTGATATCTAAAGTTGTAGTAAATGCTCCTCCTGCACCTGTTCCTTTAACATCTACACTATAAATATTGGTATAGTATTCTCCGCGTTGTTCGTCATATATATAAGAGGTAGCACAATTTCTAGGCAATCTATCCAATTCATAATAACCCGTATCAAGCATACCACAGGGTTCAAAAACATACCTTTTTAAGTATTCATCAAATAATTGACCTGTCACCTTTTCAATAATTAAACCTAATACTACAAAACCAGTATTGTTGTATTGAAATCTTTCTCCTGGTCGATACATCATAGGTTTATTAATAAAAAGAGGTATTAAGTCAGTTGACTTCCTAATTTTATAGTTAGGATAATCCTTCCATAATTCGTCATATTCACTCATTATACTTTCATCAAAATAATCTGGAATCCCAGATGTATGACATAACAGTTGTCTAACTGTTATTCTTCTATCAATTTGTTTTAAATCAAAGTCAAGTAAATTTCCTATATTATCATATAAACTTAATTTTCCACTTTCTATTAGTTGTAAAATAGCAACTGCAACCCAAACTTTTCCTGCCGAAGCAGTAGCAAATTTAGTATTAAGCCTATTAAGACTTTTGTTGTAAAAATCAGCATAACCATAGTTTTTTTCAAAAATCACAGTTCCATTTTTAACAACAGAAATACAACCGCTAAAATCTTTTTTCACCATCTTTTCAAATTTCATCTTCTTCTCCATTTATATAAATAACTTTTATTTCCCTATAATCTACCAGCATACACCTTACAAAGAATGTTACTTAAGGATAATGCTTAATTCAATCACTTCCAACAATATCCTATTCCGATATCGAGTATTTAGAAAAATAATGCTCCAATGCCCTACCTAACCACTCCATTTCCAACTCATCAAAAGGCCTTTCTACTATTTGAGCAAACTTTATTTGCTCTTCCTCATTCATACTTCTAAAGTTATCCATTGCTTTCTGATCAAAAAACGTCATAGCCCACTTAACATATGTGCCGATCACAGTTTCCGCTTCTTGTGAATCTACTGGGCCTTCAGAAAGCCGTTTAACATCTCTAGTAAAGTGAATAGTTTTGGAATCAAGCTCCACCATCTCAATTGATAATCCAGCAAACATTTTTTTTGCTGCATACTCGGATAAATGGTTAGCTACCCATTCACTTTGTATATTCTCCTGCTTCATATTTCGGATAAAACTAAATAACAGTTGATGCTCCAATTGTTCCTCAGATTGAAAAATCATCATGATGCGACTAATAAATTTAAGGGACTCTTCTATTCTGGTAAGCTTTAACTGTAGCAACTCTTTTTGATACTTTAACATCTCAACGAAGGATTGATCATAGCTAGGCTTTTTTAGCAATTCGTCTATTTCCACCAAACTGAAACCAAGGGACTTTAAACTCAATATTTTTTGTAATTTCACCATATCATTAAGTTTATATACTCGATGTCCATTTTTCTGTCTGTCAGGTTTTAGAAGGCCCATCTCATCATAATAATATAATGTTCTTATTGGAATTCCTGTCATTTCAGAAAATTCACCAATTAAATAGGAATTCTGCATTTTAATCATCTCCTTTCCCCTTTATTGTAATCCCTACAGTAACTGTAAGTGCAAGCTTTAAATTTAAATTATGGGGATATATGTTCATCATCGCTCCCTATATTTATACAACACATCTTTTGATTTGACGCTACTTTTAATTTTCTATATTTAATCTTTTGCATACCTCTTCTATCTTATTTGCTGCTGCACTAGCCCCTCCAGATTTTTGTAAATCTTTAGAAATTAGTTCTGCATTTCTTTTATAGGATTGATCATTCAATACTTCCATAACAGTTTTTTTAATATTACTAACAGCGTCAGACTTTAATCTTATTCCAGCATTTAATTCTGCTACTCGGTTTGCCACCATCACTTGTTCACTATGTAGCGGAAATAAAATTGATGGTACACCAAAATATAAGCTTTCGCTTATACTATTCATTCCACAATGGGTAATAAATACATCTGTCTGTTGTAAAACTTTTAATTGTTCAACTTTAGTATAAACTTTAAAATGATCTGGCAACTTACCAAAACTTGAAATATCTGTCTTCTCTCCAACCGACATGATAACTTGGCAATCCATATCATATAATGCTTGGATACAATTTTGGTAAAAATGTCTCTTCTTATTCAACACTGTTCCTAATGAAATGTAAACAAGTGGTTCTTTCTTATCACTTTGTTCAATTTCTGGGACTTGGAAAGAAGGTCCCACAAAAGCATACTTATCCGAAAATGTTTCTGCCATAGGTTGAAATTCTTTAGAGGTATAAACAATTGTATCTGTATTATTATCATTCTCAATCATAGACACAAGGTTATCTACCTTATATCCATTCTCTCTCAAAAGTTGAAGCTTTTTATTTATCCGAGGCATTCCTATAATCATACGTAGGATTTCTACAACTCCTTGTTTCATCATTTTTGCAGTATGCTTATTCAATGCAAAAGTAGTTGTAGAACATATATATTTAATTCCTAATTTCTTTGCAAAGAGCTTTCCCCAGATGCTCAAAGAATCTGATACTATGCAATCTGGCTGAAAATCTTCTAATTCTTTACAAACCTTTTTATCCAAACTAATTGTGGTATCAACTACCATTTCAATTAATGCCAAAAAATCTTTTCCTATCTTTTTCTCATCCTCTGACTTTAATTCAGGTAAATATTTATCACAACTAATAAATTTTGCACCAGCAGACTCTATTCGCTCCTTAAAAGCATTGAATGAATAATACCATATTTCATGGCCTCTTTTTGTTAGTTCTTCCACTACTGCAATGGTGGGATTAGTATGCCCATATGCAGGAATACTGAAAAATACTATTTTGCTCATAGTTTACCTCCTAATCAGACTTTATTTTACCAAAAGCTTCATCTGAAAATTTCTGAAATAACTCATATCCTTGAATTGCAATTCCCCGCTCAACATCAGCAAGTAGTATCAGTGTATCGCCCGGTTTAATATTAAATAGATCTCGTGCCTCTTTTGGGATTACGATTTGCCCTTTTGTTCCAACCTTAACTGAACCTATAAACTTGCCTTCAATATTTTCATTAGGTAATTTTATATTGTTATCATCCATATATCATCTCTCCTTACATTTCTCGTTTATAAGTATAATAAATCCTACCCAGTATTACTTATTATACTTACAGTACTTTATTATATGTAAATTGTCAACAAAATTTAATAATCTTAAATTTGTTATGACTATATAATAAAGTATTAATCATAGTTTTTGACCAATTATACTCCTCCTAACATTCTAATCTTTAAATTATTCACATAAAAAAGAGATAAAACCCATGGTCTTATCTCTTTGGTAAATTCTCAAATATACAATATTTCATTAAATTTACTTTCTTCTCAAATTCCTTATAACTATCTACAAAGTAATATGGCTCACATTTATCATAGGCTGAAAGCCCAGGGCATTATTCAAACCTGACCCTCAGTTTGTCAACTTAAAAGACCTTGCTCTAATTACTTAGAACAAGGTCTTGTTTTTTTTAGCTTGCAGCTTTTCTAATTGCATCTTCTAGAGCCTTTGCTAGTTGGTCTGGACATGAAGTTGATCTTGGACCACAGCCAAGTCCTGATAGTCTCTCTACTACCTCTTCCACTGCCATTCCTTCAATCAGCTTTGAAATTCCTTGGAGATTACCATTACATCCACCATGGAACCTTACATTTACTACCTTATTATCTACAATGTCAAATTCGATATTCTTTGCACAAACACCTGATGTTGAATACTGAAACATTTTCTTCCTCCTAGTAATATAATATGCCTTATTTATTATACTATAAAATTGATAATTGATAAAGTCAACTTCCTTGGGATTATGGAAAAACTGTTTTTTATCAGAAAGTGTCATTCCAACACACAGAGAAATTTAGTGTTTTCAAGTCTTATAGAGCTTGATTATTCGATGGCATAAACTACCGATTTTACCCGTTGACAAGGACCCATATTTATGGTAAATTAAAACCTGATATTGATAATCATTATCAATACCTACATATTAAAATTATTTGGAGGAGATTTATTAATGAAAAGATTTTTGTATATTTTATTTATATTAATAACGGCAATATCTGTAGTGGCTTGTTCTACTGATAATCCTACGGGTGTTGCCCCAGAGGATGTTTCTGAAGAGTCCATAACTATTGAGCATAGTGCTGGAACTACTGTATTAGAAAAACCTGCAGAAAAAGTTGTAGCATTAGAATGGATATATGGTGAAAACATGTTGGCTTTAGGGGTACAACCTGTTGGTATGACTGATATTGAGGGTTATGAAATATGGATGAATTCTGGTGATGTTAAATTAGATGAAAGTGTAGCTGATTTAGGTGTAAGAGGTAGTGCAAATCTTGAAGATATTGCTGCATTGAAACCTGATTTGATCGTTACAGCTGACTATTATGAATATGACTATGAATTATTAAATGCCATTGCACCTACAATCGTTCTAACACCATATCCGGGAGAAGATTATCCTACTGGAGAGTATGATCATATGATTAGCTCTATAGAGATTATGGGCAAGGTTTTAGGTCTTGACGACAAAGCAGCCCAGGTAATTGATAGTTTAGAACAAGCATATGCTGATGCTAACGAAAAACTAAAAAATACAGATGTTGATTTTGATTACATTGAGTTAATAGATTTTTCTACAGCAGATACTGTTTCAATGTATTTATATACTGATACTTCTATTCATACAACTATTTTAGAAAAAATAGGCTTTAACAATATTTACAAACCTAATAAATTTGAACTTTTTGGCCAAACAAATATTAATGTAGAGAATTTAGTTGGGTTGGATAAAAACACTTTATTTGTAGTTGCTGATGAAGGAGCGGATATTTTTAGCAAGAACCTTATTTCAGAAAATGTATTAAATGGATTAGACTTCTATACAAATGATAAAATATATTATTTAGGAACTGATGCATCTCCATTTGGTCCTTTATCTACTTTAACTTTTGTAGATACGGTAGTGGAGAGTGTTTTAGGCAATGAGTAAAAAAGTTCTATTAGGGGGGATGGTTGCCCTCCTTATTTTATCTCTAATCCATATAAATCAAGGTTCTGTAGAAGTTTCTATTAGTACAATTATTGACTCAATTTTTAATTATAATAATTCAGTTGAGCATAATGTTATACGTGATTTAAGATTTCCAAGATTGGTAATTGGAATTATTGCTGGTGGAGCTTTAGGTATCAGCGGTGCATTGTTTCAAAGTCTAATGAAAAACCCTATGGCCTCGGCTTCTACTTTAGGTATTAATGCAGGCTCATACTTTTTTGTTATTTTATTTTCGGTGTTTTTTCCTGGATTCGATCGTATACCATTTTTCCCTGCACTACTAGGTGCCTTAGGCACAGCATTTGTTGTAATGGTTCTTGGAAAAGACAGTTCAAATCCTGTTAAGATGACCTTAGCTGGAGTAGCTTTATCCCTTGTATTCTCCTCTATGACTTCTGCTTTGCAGCTATTGTTTGAGAATGAGACCAAGGGATTGTTTTTGTGGGGAGCTGGATCATTGGTTCAAAATAGCTGGAGAGGAATCAGTTTTTCATTTCCAATTGTTCTAATCTGTTTTTTAATTTCAATATTCATAGCAAGAAAAATCGATATTTTAGAATTAGGAGATGATGTTGCCAGCTCTTTGGGATTGAATGTTAACCTATATCGATATTTAGGAATTATAATAGGGGTTTTAGCAACCTCTGCTATTATATCAGTAGTTGGTCCAATTGGATTTATCGGAATCGTAGCGCCACATATAGTAAAAAGACTTGGAATTAAAAAGAATAGCGAAATTCTTGCTACATCATTTTTAGTTGGGTCTATTGTATTAGTAGGAGCCGATGTCTTATCTAGAATGTTTACTGGTGGTAGCTACGAACTCCCTGTTGGGGCATTTACAGCGATTATCGGTGCACCATGGCTTATATATCTTGCCTTTAAAACCAGTAAGAATATAGGAAAATCATCCTATGGATTGTTAATACAAACAGGGAAAAAGAGACTTCCTTTTATTTCTTTGGTTATAATACTTACAATTGTTATCATAGCCACATTTATATTGTCTCTTGGTAATGGAGGATTTGATTTCTTTAATAGCGATACTGCTGAATTTGTTATAGCAAAAATACGATTGCCAAGAATCTTAACTGCTTTATTGGCTGGTATTGTATTGGCCATAAGCGGATTTTTGCTTCAAACTGTACTCAATAATACATTAGCAGATCCATCTATCTTAGGCGTTACACCAGGGGCTGCTTTAGGAGCATTATTCGCTATTTACTTTTTACCTAAGACTACTAGTCTTACAATTTCCTTGAGTGCCTTTGCTGGTGCAATTATTGCTTCTATTATTATATTTTCTATCTCAAGAAAATCAAAGTATAATTCAACCATGTTGGTACTTGTTGGTATGGCAGTTACAGCAATTTGTGATGCAGGATTAAATATTATCATAATCAATACGACCGTCGGTAAATCAGCCTCCCTTGTATGGTTGGCCGGAAGCACTTACGGTAGTAATTGGAATAATGTAATTACACTGGTATTGGGTATTGTTATTTTGGGCCCAATTTCATGGCTAATTTGTAAAGATCTTGATGCCATTATGTTAGGAGAAGATGTTGCAACGGCAATTGGTAGTGATGTTCTAAAAGTGCGAGTCATTGCTTCAGTTATAGGGATATTCCTTGCCTCAATTGCAGTATCTGCAGTAGGTACTGTTGGATTTATAGGACTACTTTCACCCCATATGGCTCGATTTATTACAGGTATAAAGCATAGAAAAAACCTTGTTGTTACTGCTTTAATAGGTGGATTGCTATTACTTATAGCTGACTTTATTGGCCGCATCGTTATTTATCCTAGTGAAATCCCATCAGGCCTGGTGGTTTCAATTATGGGAGCACCATACTTTTTATGGCTATTACATTCTACATCAAAGATTAAGAGGTGATTTAAGTGAAAAATATTCAAGGACATAATTTAACTATAGGATATGAAGATACAGTTATTATAGATGATGTTTCTATTGAATTTCCAGTGAATAAGATTACTATTCTTATAGGAGCAAATGGTTGTGGTAAGTCCACTATGCTTCGCTCTTTTGCAAGGCTATTAAAACCAATGGATGGAGATATTGAGCTTAATGGTAGAAGTATTTCTTCTCTTTCAAACAAACAGATATCAAGGGAATTGGCCATATTACCTCAAAACCCAGTTGTATCTGGTAGTATTACCGTTAGAGAGCTTGTTGAGATGGGAAGATTCCCTTATCAAAATTGGAGAAATAAATTAGATGAAAAGGACAAGAAAATGATTGAAAAAGCTCTAAAGGATACCAATATGCTTGAGTTCTCGGATAGAACCTTGGACTCATTATCTGGTGGTCAAAGACAAAGGGTTTGGATTGCCATGGTTTTGGCACAAGATACGGATATAATTCTTTTAGATGAGCCCACTACTTATCTTGATGTTACTTATCAAATAGATATTTTGGACTTGGTTTATAAGTTAAATAAAGAAGAAGGCAAAACGATCGTAATGGTTTTACATGATTTAAATCTTAGCTGTAGATATGCAGACCATATCATTGCTCTTAAGGATAAGAAGGTCTATAAACAAGGAACACCTAATGATGTGGTTACTAAGGAAGTTGTGAAGCATATATTTGATATGGATTGTGAAATTATAAAGGACCCTTTATATAAAACTCCAATGTTTGTTCCATATAGTAGAGCAATTTAAAAAACACTATATAAAATATATTTTCTAAATAGGGCATGGTCAATAATAGACCATGCCCTATTTGCATTTTACATCTCACTTAAATCCTAGTCTGGCATAAGATATAATACCTAAAAATCTTTAAGGAGGGGTTAGATGGGATTAAAATATACAATATTAGGTGGAGATAAAAGAAGTTTAGAGCTTGGTAAATTACTAATAAAAGATGGCAATGATCTTTGTTTCTATGGCTTTGACAATTTAGATGATTATAAAGACCAATCAGTAAGCTTAAAAGATGCAGTCGAAAATGCCCAAGTTATTATAGCACCATTGCCATTTTCTACAGATAATATAAACATAAATGCTCCATTTTCAAGTGAAATAATAGAAATAGATAAGGTATTTGATTTGATTTCTAAAGACCAAATAATCATGGGTGGATACCTTCCTTTAGAGCACGAAAAAAGATTAAAAGAAATGAATCTTAAATTTGACGACTACTTTAAAAGAGAAGAAATGCAGGTTCTAAATGCAATACCTACAGCTGAAGGAGCTATTCAAGTGGCAATGGAGGAAACGCCTATTACCCTTCATAGTTCTAATGTTTTAGTTCTAGGCTATGGTAGAATTGGAAAGGTTCTATCTCAAATATTACAGGGTATTGGAGCCAATGTATATGTGGAGGCGAGAAATTACACTGATCTTGCATGGATAAAAAGCTATGGATATACTCCTATACACCAAAGAGATTTAAATAACTATCTTCCAAGGATGAATATTGTCTTTAATACCATACCCAAGATGATATTAAATAAGGATTTGTTAAAAAGTTTTGAAAGTGATTGTATCATTATTGATTTAGCATCAAAACCAGGTGGTGTTGACTTAGATGCTGCAAAAGAACTAGACATAAGGACTATAACAGCCTTAGGTCTTCCAGGGAAAGCCGCTCCAGTAACTGCTGCTATGGTTATTAAGGATACAATCTATAATATCATAGAGGAGTTGAATATAAAAAATGACACTGAAAGGACTTAAAATAGGTTTTGCGTTAACGGGCTCATCCTGTAACTTTAGTCTTGTATTTCCAATTATTGAAGATTTAGCAAATAAGGGTGCAGATATTTATCCAATAATATCCCATGCAGTGGATACATTCGATACAAGATTTGGTACAGCAGAAGAATGGAAGAATAAATTCAAAGAAATCACCGGCAAGGAATTAATAAGGACAATAGTTGAAGCTGAGCCTGTAGGCCCTAAATTAAACTTGGATGTCATTGTAGTGGCTCCATGTACAGGTAATACAACAGCTAAACTTGCCAATGCTATTACAGATACATCCGTAACCATGGCTTGTAAGGCTCATTTAAGAAATCAAAGACCTTTAGTTTTAGCCATAGCAACTAATGACGGACTTGGAGCTAATGCCAAGAATATAGGATTATTATTGAATTCAAAGAATATTTACTTCGTACCTTTCGGTCAGGATGATGCAATAAATAAACCAAATTCTTTAATAGCTAAGTTTGATAAGATTGAAGAAACTATTGAAGATGCATTAAAAGGCAAGCAGATTCAACCATTATTAGTATAAAATAAAAAACAGTGCAAGAACTAAGAAGCCACTGAGAAGTAAAAATTTGTCATACTGCCTGTACCCAGCCTATCTGGGTGAACGATAGTGAAGAATCTTGAACCTATTGGTATAACAAGATTCTTCAACTTCGTTTCAGAGTGACAATACAAAAAACTATAGTTTTCCAGTGTTCTAAGAAAAAGGCACCATTTATTTCATAAAGTGGAAGTACAATCTTTGTAAAAACTCAGGTAGTACTTGGTTTTTAACTACAATGGTAGCTTTATCATCAAAAAATTCCATATCGATTAAATCTTCTTTTTCATCTAATAAAAACTTACCTAATTCTTCTTTTATCTCATATTTATAATCCCTATTAAAAATAAAGGAAATTATTGAATGATTTTCCTGCTCTTTTATTCCAAAACCTATGACCTTTAAATTGCTTTCTTCATTTGAAACAAGTGTACCTGGACAATCTATAAAGGTCGATAAAACTCTTATAGGTATATTATATTGTTTCCCTAGTAAAACTGCATTTGGATGGATTACATTAGCTCCGCTAATTGCCAATCTATACATATCATCATAGGAAATCTTCTTAATATATTTAGTATTTGGAACAATCCTTGGATCTGTAATTGCAACTCCCGGTACATCGGTAAATATATCCACCCTTTCAACGTTTAGGCTGCCTCCAAGGGCAACAGCCGTTGTATCACTACCTCCCCGTCCAAGTGTAGTTATATACATATCTTCCGTAACCCCTTGAAAACCTGCAACTACTGAAATTATATCATCCCTTAAATTTTCTTCCAGTTTCTTTGTATTGACTTCAATTATTTTACAAGAATTAAAATTATCATCAGTAATTATACCAGCTTGAAATCCTGTCAAGGCTTGAGCATCGTAACCTTCACTTTCCAATAGATGAGATGCTAAAGCAGCGGAAATCAATTCCCCAACCGACATAATTAAGTCCTTCTTCCTTGGATTTATTGAGGTGCTTATATTCTCTAATTGATTTATTAGAGTATCAGTAGCATAAGGGTCTCCCTTTCTACCCATTGCAGATACCACTACCACAAGTTTACTACCTAGGTCTACCTCCTTTTTAACTAGTTTAAGAAATTCGCTTTTTTTATTTAAATTCCTCAGAGAGGTTCCTCCAAATTTTTGAATTATTACGCTCATTTTATGCCTCCTAAACTAGATCCTGTTCAATGAGTGATTCAGCTATTTGTACAGCATTTAATGCTGCACCTTTACGTAGATTATCTGCAACAATCCACATATTAAGTCCATTTTCTATTGTGAAATCCCGCCGAATACGTCCAACAAAAACATCACTGCTGCCCTCTGAAAATATAGGCATAGGATACAATTTTTCCTCAGGTTTATCCAATACAGTAATTCCAGGGGATTTTCCAAGTAACTCCTTAATATCATCAATATTAAAAGGTAATTCAGTTTCAATATTTACTGATTCAGAGTGTCCTCTAAATACTGGTATTCTCACTGTAGTAGGCACCACTTTAATATTTTTATCTAAAATCTTATGTGTTTCATTGATCATTTTCATCTCTTCTTTTGTATATCCAGTATCTAGGAATCCGTCAATATGTGGTAGTGCATTAAATAGTATTTGATATGGATATACCGAATGCTTTATTTCCTTATGATCTACATAGTCCCTTGCTTGTTCATTCAGTTCATCAATAGCATTTTTACCAGTACCCGAAACAGATTGATAAGTGGATACTACTACTCTTTTTATTTTATATTTGTCATGTATTGGTTTTAAAGGTACCAACATTTGTATAGTGGTACAATTAGGGTTTGCTATTAGCCCTTTATGATTTCTTAGACTCTCTGGATTAACCTCAGGAACTACTAAAGGAATATCATTATCCATTCTAAAAGCACTACTATTGTCAATGACAACAGCTCCTTCCCCTATTGCAATAGGTGCTAAAGATTTACTTATCTCAGCTTCAAGGCAGAAAAATGCAATATCTATGTCTTTAAACGCTTCTTTACAAACTTCTTCAGTATATAATATTTCATCTTTGAACTTTACTTCTCTACCTTTATTCGTTGCTGTACCTAATAATTTTATAGATTTAATCGGAAATTGCCTTTCAATAAGAATCTTTTGAAGTTCTTTACCAACAGCACCCATAGCTCCTACGATTGCTATATTATAATTATCCAAAATCATCCCTCCTTAATTTTATAAGATTATCCCAATAGTCAGATACTTTCATTTTATTCAACTTCCCCTTTTTTGTTATCAAATACTTAGGTTATTTCATAAGATAGATTACAATATGATTTTGAAAGGAGAATTTTATGATTAATTGGGGAAGATTAATTACGGCTATGGTAACACCTTTTGATGAGGACCTAAATGTAGATTATGAGTTTGCTGTTGTACTAGCAAACAGGTTAGTAAAGGAGGGAAGTACCGCTTTAGTTATAACTGGAACAACAGGTGAAGCTCCAACATTAACAGATGATGAAAAGGTGAATCTATATAAAACTGTAAAAACATATGTGGATGTTCCTGTAATAGCAGGTGTGGGGACTAATAATACGGCACTAACAATAGAAAATGCAAAGGCAGCACAAAGGGCTGGAGTAGATGGACTTCTTGTAGTTGCTCCATATTATAATAAGCCTGATCAAGATTCTCTCTATTATCACTTCAAAGAAGTTGCAAAATCAGTTGATTTGCCGATTATGTTATATAATGTACCTGGAAGAACTGGATGCAATATATTACCAGAAACAGTAGTAAAACTTTCTAAAATTGATAATATAGTAGCTTTAAAAGAAGCCAGCGGTGATATCGTTCAGTTTGCTGAAATAATAAAAAGCGTACCCAAGGATTTTCTGATTTATTCTGGAGATGACTCCTTATTGCTTCCTGCTATGTCAATTGGTACCTATGGGGTTGTTAGTGTGGCTTCTCATGTAGTAGGCCCTGAAATGAAGGAAATGATAGATGCTTTTGTATCCAAAGATACTGAAAGGGCAATGGATATACATCTTGAACTACTGGATATCTTCAAAGATTTATTTATTATAGCAAATCCAATACCTGTAAAAGCAGCACTTAATTTAATGGGAGTAAATGTTGGAGGATTAAGACTTCCTTTAACTAAAGCCAGGGAGAAGGTATTAAATGTTTTAGAAAAGGATTTAAGGGAATTAGGGAAGATTTAGAAAATGGGACAGAGGGTCAGGACTAGTCCCTGCCCTCTGTCCCTACCAAAATAACTCTAGGTTCTTTTTTAAATCATTGGTACTCCTTACTATCTTGTAATGGCCCCATTCCTTTGGGAATAGTTCCTTATATCTGTAAGTGGTAAATCTATCATCTATCAAAAGTATGGCTCCCCTATCTTCTTCAGAGCGGATTACCCTACCAGCACTTTGTAATATCTTATTCATGCCAGGATACATATAAGCATATTCAAATCCTAGGTTTTGTTTTTCTTTAAAATAATCCTTGATAATATCACGTTCAAAACATATCTGAGGAAGCCCTACTCCTACAACCACTGCACCTATTAGCTTTTCCCCTACTAGGTCTATTCCTTCAGAAAAAATCCCGCCCATAACCGCAAAAGCTATTAAATCATCATCTTCCTCAAATCTATTTAAGAACTCTTCTCTTTCTGACTCTTTCATGTTTCCTTCTTGAATTATTATATTTAAATCTGGGTTTCTCTCTGTTAATATATCGTATACATTTCTCATATAAACATATGAAGGAAAAAATACAAAATAATTGCCTGTATTAAATGTGCTCAATCCTTTAATAGATTCTACGATATCTATATAGGTCATATCCCTATCTTTGTATCTAGTTGAAATATCGTCCCTTATCATAAGACATAGATTTTCCCTTGGAAAAGGCGAGCTTAACCTTATGAAATAATCATCAGTGTTACCTCCAAGTAAATCCATATGATATTCAAGAGGGGTTAAAGTTGCCGAGAAAAATATCCCACTTTTAGCTCTATTTAGTGCTTGATTGAGTAAATATGAAGAATCTACACAGTACAGTTTAAATATCATATCTCTATCCATTACTTCTATTGAGGTAACGTAATGTTCATCATAAAAATCCGATATCTTTATAAATGTAATTAATCCAAAGTAAAACTCCATGACCTTTTCATAATCTTCATGATCCTTCTCTGCAATCAACCATGGTTCCATTAAAGTTATAATTCTTTTTATAGGATAATAAAAATCAGCTATTTCCTCTTTCTGATAGTAATTACCCTTACGAATTTCCTTCTTTAAATTATTCATTATATTATTACATTTATTTAAGGCCTTATATATACTTGGATATTTTTCCTTAAATAAATCTTTTAAATCTAAGAAATCTGCCTTATTTATTTCAGCCGAAAACATCTCCCTAGATCTATCTACTAGATTGTGAGCCTCGTCTATTAAAAAAACATAATCATTACTTGATCCATCAAAAAATCTTTTTAAATATACTTGAGGATCGAATACATAGTTATAATCACAAATCACCACATCTGCATACAAACTTATATCCAATGAAAACTCAAATGGACATACACAGTGTTTATCGGCATATTTTAGAACTACATCTCTAGAAATCATATCTTCATTTTTAAATAAATCCATTATGGCATCATTAACTCTATCATAGTGACCCTTTGCATAGGTACAATCCCTAGGATTACATTTGACTTCTTCATTTAGGCAAATCTTATCCTTGGCTGTTATTACCAAAGTTTTGGCCTTAAGTCCCTTGCCCATTAAAATTTCCATTGATTTAATAGGTATCTCCCTAGTTATGGTCTTTGCTGTTAAATAGAAGATCTTAGATATACTCCCTTCTCCTATGGACTTAATGGAAGGAAATAGTGTAGACATCGTCTTACCTATACCAGTAGGGGCTTGTGCAAATATATTTTTTCCTTCCCTTATTGTCTTGTAAGCCGCAACTGCTAATTCTCTCTGTCCTCTCCTATATTTATCAAAGGGAAATCCCATATCCAATATTGTACCATCTCTAACCTCAGCCCAATCAAATGTTAAACTTGCCCATTTTACATATCGATCTATTAAATCAATGAAGAAATCTTCTAATTCTACATAAGAAAAATTCCTTTTAAATATTTTTAGTTCTTCACTTTCGATATGAAAATAGCTTAATTGGATATAAATACTAGTTAATTCATTTTGTAAAGCGTAAATATAAGCGTAGCATTTAGCTTGAGCCCAGTGGAGATGATTAAAATCCTCTTCAATTGATTCAAGATCCTTTGTAGTACTTTTGATTTCATCGATTATAATTTCTTCAGGCAGCTTAAAAATTCCATCTGCTCTACCTTCCACTTCCAAAGAATAATCATTATATGAAAAAGAATGCTTAAGGGTTACTTCAGGGCTATATTCATTACCATAGGATTTTTGGACCTTTTGGTGAGCCAGTGTCCCTTCCAGAGCCCTAGAAGTAGACATAAAACTATTGTCTATATCACCTGATCTTAAAACAAATTCTATTAAATTTCTAACTGATATCCTAATTGTTTTATTCATTTTTATCATCCTTGTATATATATATTATCAATTATACCAAATCTTTTCCTCTATTGAAATAAACACAAAATTTAATATTTTTTGAGAACTGTTTAACCGTTGATATCTTGGGAATACTAAGGATAATTTTGTCCAAATGAGTAGGCATCCCATTTGCAATGAATTTTTACTTATGATATAGTTAAAATGTTAAAACTTCAAAGAACAAATGAATTGCGTCGCTGAGTTCTTAATTTAAGAAGCGGGGGAACCAATTAACTGGGGTGAATCAAATTTTCGAAGGGCTACCCTTTAGTCCTAACCCGTCAGCTAACCTCGTAAGCGCTTTAAGGGGAGTCATATTGTGCTAATAATTAGACTATGGAACTCCATAGTTTTTTTGTATTTTTTTAGTATTAAAAATGTGTGCTCCTTGAATATGTTGTGATTTTACAATTGATGCTTTTCATTTAGTAAAAGTACTAAATATTAAAGGATGGTGTTAAAAATGAAGAAGTTAACAAGTATTATAGTGCTAGTAGGAATTATTTCATTGATTTTGGTAGGATGTGCAGGTGGCGATTCAACAGGCGATGGCCCTTATGCTGGTGTAGAAATCAAATTCGCCGATGCTGGATGGGATAGTATTAGATTCCACAATGCTGTTGCTGGAACAATTGCACAGGAACTTTGGGGTTACTCATGGAGCGAAGTTAGCGGATCAACTCCTGTAACACACCAAGGTATAATTTCTGGCGAAATTGACGCTCATATGGAAGTTTGGACTGACAATATTCCACCTTATGAAGAAGACTTAGCAGCAGGAAAATTGCATGAATTAAGTACAAATTTTGATGACAATTTCCAAGGAGTATATGTTCCTAGATATGTAATAGAAGGTGACGAAGAAAGAGGTATAGAAGCTAGTGCCCCAGATTTACAATATATTTGGGAGTTAAAGGACCATCCTGATGTATTCCCAGATGATGAAAATCCAGGTATGGGTAGAATGTATGGTGCTATACCAGGCTGGGAAGTAGATCAAATATTACACAATAAATTTATGCATTATGGATTAGACGAAAATTTCAATTATTTTAGACCTGGTTCAGATGCTGCATTAGCTACTGCTATAACATCAGCATATGAAAGAGGAGAGCCTATCGCTGCATATTACTGGGAGCCAACTTGGTTATTGGGTATGTATGATATGGTTTTATTAGATGATGAACCTCATAACCCTGATAATTATTTAGAAGGTGCATCAGCATTACCTGCAGTGAATGTAACCATTGCAGTAAGTAACAATTTTGAAGAACAAGGAAATGAGGAATTTATAGCTTTCTTAAGTAATTATGAAACATCAAGTGCATTAACTTCAGAAGGACTTGCTCATATGCAAGAAACAGGAGCTGACTATGTGGAGACAGCTAAATGGTTCTTATCAGAACACAGTGAATTATTAGATCAGTGGTTAGAGTCAGAAGATGCTCAAGCAATGAAAGACTTTTTAAATAAATAGGGGGAAATAAAATGGATTGGTTATATGATTTTCCCTTTAAAATATCTATAAATTATAAGGCTATTGATTCGACTGTTACAGGTTGGAGTATTAAATTTGATGCTTTCTTTAGTATAATAAAAGGTTTTTTACAAAACTTAGTTACTTCAATTAATGAATTACTAGATTTTATACCATGGTCTGTATTGGTTCTTCTAGTAGTGGTAATCTCTTGGAAAGTATCTAGAAAGATTAGAAAAGGAATATTATATGGTGCTCTCCTATCTTTAATTGGTGCTGTTGGTCTATGGAGTTTAATGATTGAAACATTATCCATAATCATTGCATCTGTAATTATTTCATTGGTATTGGGTTTCCCTATTGGAATACTTTTATCTACAAGTGATAGAGTGGATCGTATCATGCGCCCAATTTTAGATACTATGCAGACTATGCCTGTATTTGTTTATCTAATTCCAGCAATGGTATTCTTTGGGCTAGGTAAACCACCAGCAGTTATTGCTACAACAGTATATGCCATAGTTCCAATGATACGACTTACCAATCATGGAATTAGACAAATCAATAAGGAAGTTGTGGAAGCATCCTTAGCATTTGGATCCACTAAAATACAATCCTTGGTAAAAGTACAAATTCCACAAGCCCTACCAACAATAATGACAGGAGTGAACCAAACACTGATGATGGCAATGTCAATGGTGGTTACCACATCAATGATAGGTGCCTCAGGCCTAGGTATGGAAGTCTTAATTGCTGTAAATAGAGTAGAAATGGGCAGGGGCTTGGTATCTGGATCTGCAGTAGTTATTATTGCCATTATATTAGACAGAATTACCCAAGGATTAATTCATAGTAGTGAGGTGGAATCAGATGGAGAATAATAATATATTAAGCATAAAAAATTTATCTAAACTTTATGGTGTCGAAAAATCTAAAGCGATTAAACTAAAAAAGTTAGGTAAGGATAAGGATGCTATATATAAACAAACTGGAGTAACAGTTGCTCTTTGGGATGTAAATTTAGAAATTAAAAGGGGCGAAATATTCGTTATCATAGGTTTGTCTGGTTCAGGTAAATCTACATTGGTAAGATGTTTTAATATGCTTAATAAGCCAACTTCAGGTAATATTTTCTATGAAGGAGAAGATATCGGTAAATTTGGTAAAGAAAAGTTAAATGACTATAGAAGAAATAAAATTTCAATGGTATTTCAGCAATTTGGACTAATGTCACATAGAAACGTAATAGGGAATGTAGAATATGGTCTTGAAGTAAAAGGAGTACCAAAGGAAGAACGACGAGCTAAAGCTAAAGAAATGATCGATATGGTTGGACTAGAAGGACATGATAATGAACTAATTACCAGTCTTTCAGGTGGTATGAAACAAAGGGTTGGTATAGCTAGAGCCTTGGCTAATGATCCAGAGATTCTTTTAATGGATGAGCCATTTTCAGCTTTAGATCCATTGGTTAGAAAAGATATGCAGTTTGAATTGTTAACTATACAAAGAAAACTTGATAAAACAATTGTATTTATAACCCATGATATCAATGAAGCTTTTAAATTGGGAGATCGGGTTGCTATCATGAAAGATGGAGAACTTATACAAGTAGCTACTCCAGAAAAAATGAGTGAAAATCCTGCTGATGATTATGTAAAACAGTTTATAGATAGTGCAGATAAAACTCAGGTAATCCACGTGAAGAATGTTATGATTACTCCTAATAGTATCGTTCGTATGAAAGATAGCCTAAACTTTGCAATAAAGACGATGAGATCCAATGGAGTATCCAGCGCCTATGTCGTAGGTGAAAAGATGAAATTACAGGGTGTAATCACCATCGATGATGCTTTAGAAGCCAATAAACAAGGTTTAACTATTTCTGATATATTAATTAGAGATATCAATACTGCATCACCAGATGCTTTATTGACTGATATTATGAGTATTGCTGCATCAACGCCATTTCCAATAGCTGTAGTTGATCAGGACCATAGCTTAAAGGGAATTGTATCAAAGGTACATGTTCTTTCATCAATGTTATAGAAAAAATACCTAGAAAATTTAATTTTCTAGGTATTTTTATATCTTATATTGAACAAGGGCTATAGCCACATGCTTGACACTCTGAGCAGCCCCCAGAATGGATCAACTCTCCACCACACATTGGACAAGTATTAGGATCTTCTAATAATTGTTCTGCTGCCAATTCATTTAATTCATTTTGTAATTCATCTATTCGATCTAATCTGTTACTAGGATTGTTAGATTTATTTGTTATTAAAATACCACTTCTTGCACAACCGTCCCTATAGATTGTTATACCTTTTAATCCTTTTTCCCATGCATACATATATAAGTCTTCAACTTCATCTATTGTAAATTCATTTGGTACATTTACTGTTGAGGAAATACTTGCATCTATATATTGTTGCCATACAGCTTGTACTTCAATTCTTTCTCTATAATCTAGGTTGGATGTTGTTACAATAAAGTCTGGTAAATCCTCTTCTCTACTTATGTCATTTTCATCCATATATTCCTTTATTATAGGTGTAAAGACCTTGTAATATGTGTCTTCTACATGCAAGGATTCAGACTTTCTTGTATAGGAGATTTGAAATATTGGCTCCAATCCATTACTACATCCTATCAATGTTGATATACTACCTGTTGGAGGTATCGTCAATAGTTGGCTATTTCTAAGCCCATGTTCCTCAATTAGGCTCAAGACATCTTCATCAGCATTGCTTAATAAAAATGGAGACTTTAGCATAGCTTCTGCATTGTATCTTGGGAACGGACCGTCTTCTTTTGCAAGTAATGCTGATTGTCTTAGGGCTTCATTAACCATAGTTCTACCTATTTGATGAATCAAATTGATAGACTCACTACTTCCATATCTAATACCTAGTTTAATAAACATATCAGATACACCCATGATACCTAGTCCTATTTGTCTTAAACTTTCTGACATTTCCCTTTGTTGTGGAAGTGGATGTAGCTTCATGTTTTCGTCTAATACTTCATTAAGATATATAACACCATTTCTAACTAATTCACCAAATTTCTCAAATTCAAATCTAGCATATTTAGTAAATGGATTCTTTACAAATTCACTTAAATTCATAGAAGCTAAATTACAGCTACCGAATGCTGGTAAAGTCTCTTCAGCACATGGGTTTACGCCAGCAAATTCAAAAGATGTATCTTCACTCATTAGATGCCATGTGTTGATCTTATCTGTGTATAATATTCCTGGTTCTGCCATATTCCAATTGTTTTTAGCTAATGTTCTGAAAAGATTTCTTGCTTTAATAGTTCTTCTTATTTCTTCTCCTGTGGATTCTACAGTAAAATGTAAATCATATTCTGTATCATTTTTAACTGCAACCATAAACTCATCATCTATATTAACAGAAATATTGGCATAGTTCACTTTTGATAAATCATTTTTAACATTGATAAACTCTTCTATATCAGGATGATTTACATCTAAATTAAGCATCAGGGCCCCTCTACGTCCCTTCATACCTATTAAACCTGTAACAAGAGAATACAAGTCCATAAATGAAACTGCACCTGTTGTAGTATTTGCGGCGTTGTTTACTTTAGCCCCTTTAGGTCTTAATTTAGATAGGGTAAGACCACAACCACCACCATAGGAATAAGTCCTAGCCAAGTACTTTGCAGTATCGAAAATTGCTTCTATATTGTCTTCAACCTTAGGCATTACATAACAATTACTAAGGGTAATTTTTCTACCGAATTTATCTAAACCCCTTCCAGCTAATATCCTTCCAGCTGGCATGAATTTTTTATCTTTAATAGCCTTTTTTATAGGACTATTGCCACCACTTACCCTATTAAGAAATTCATCAAAACTCTCATAATTATATCTATATTTTTTCTCATAGATATCCCTTTGTAAATCCGTCATATCCCAGCCTTGTTCTCTAAGTCTGGCTCTTTCTTCCCTATATATAATATATTTTCTAGCTACATCAGGACGATGTTTCATCAAATGAACCTCTACTGCATCTTGGATCTGTTCAATATGAACGACTTCTATATCTTTGAATTCTTCACTTATAAGCCCAGCTATTTCTTTGGCTAAAGCCTCGTCTAGACCTTTTTCTGTTTCTTTCATAGCTTTTCCAATGGCTATTTCTATCTTATCATTTTCAAAGTCCACAATACTTCCATTACGTTTCTCGACTTTCAACATGGATCTGCCTCCTATAAAATTAATAAAACCCTAACACAAACCAACAATATATTGTGTGTTAGGGTTACTATACCCACTATATATATACTTTAACATAAAAATACCATAATTTCAATATTATTAAAAAAGCTTTATATATCTTCCAGTAGATATTCTTCCAAAGTAATATCTTCTTCATAAATATTTGTAGCATGTCCAATTCCAACATACCTAAAATGCCATGGTTCATAGATATAACCAGTAATATGGGTCTTACCTTTTGGATACCTTAGAATAAATCCAAATCTATGGGCATTATCCCTAAGCCATATACCCTCTTCTGTGTCCTCAAATTCCTCTTCTAGCCAATATGATTGATCACTGCCACCTATATCATAAGCTAAGCCTGATTCGTGCTCTGAGTGCCTAGGTTTGGCTGAATACATAAGAGCATTATCATATCCATCTTTCTCCACATACCTATTAAAAAGACCTTTTTGATATTCATAGGTCCTATAGCCAGAGTAGGCAGTCAAGCTATTTCCCGTTTCTTCAAAATGAGCCGCAAACATCTTATCTAGATACTCTCTTGCCTCAGGATCCTCTCCAGGATCATAGCCCATAGGTAGTGCATACTCCTTATTTACCAACAAAATCCCTTTCACTACCTTCATGGTCTCAGGCGATACTATAATTTCCAAATCATCATCATTATTATTAGTATCTTCCACAAAATCAGATAGGTACTCTGAAGAAGAATACCCAGTTACATTATTATATATAATTCTGTCCCATCCATTATCATGGCCTAGTACCTCTACCTTTTCCCCTTTAGGAATGGTAAATATAACTTCTTGATCCGTTCCAGGTCCGGTTCTTAGATTAAGATTATCTATAGTATGTTTAAAAACCCCAGCCTCTACCTCTATATCAGGCTCCTCTTCTTCAATATCAGAAGTAATGTCTACAGGATCAAGGTCTGGCTTGTCTAGCCATTTCATTATACTTATTGAACCTATAGTTGTAACTCCTATAATAAGTAATATAATTAAAAATCTAAATCTTCTATGCATTTTCATCCCACCAATTAATGTATTATATCTATTATTACATTTTTCAACACCATTTACAATTACTATTATAATACAAATCAGTAATTAAATTGGTGAGGAAACCCTTAATTTCAAAGTGTTAGACTATATATTAAGATTTTTCCAATCTAACTTGACATGAGATTTATAATTCGATATCTTTAATATATAATAATCAAAACTTTCTACTTAATTAAAAGGGGATGATGAAATTGAGTATTGGTATTGAAATGAAAAGTATAGAGTATGGCACTGATGAATATGAGGTTTCCATAGATATAAGAAATGAAGCTTTTCGTAAGCCTTGGGGATTAGATATACGTGATGAGGATCTTAGCGGAGATAAAAATATGGAAATGTATGGTGGATACTTAGATGGCAAAATGATTGCAACTGTTTTTTTAGCAGAAGATGATAAAGATACGGCTAGAATAAAGAGTGTAGCAATTTTAGAAGATTATCGTAAACTCGGCTTAGGAAAACATTTGATGGATTTTATTGAAGACATTGCAAGACAAAGAGGTTATACAAAATCAAATTTAATGGGAAGAGTTTCTGTTGAAGGGTTCTATCACAAATTGGGCTACAAAACCTTAAGCGCCCCTTTTGATTATCAAACCATACCACATGTAGAAATGACTAAAGATTTATAGAATAACAAGAATAACTTAATAATATTTTAAAATTAAAATACTCCTTATATATACCAGTAGTTAATGGTAGCATATTTAAGGAGTATTTTTATGTGTATTCTTCAATAATTGCAACATCCCACTATCCATACTTCATTTATTTAAATCTAATACATAATAAATATAGATGTTTTTTCTCTTGTAACAAGGGTAAATCTATATTATAATCTATAACAACACAAAATTTTATCTATTTAACAAGTAAAAGTATTACTTGGTATATGAAGGAGGTGACTTCTAGCAAAGTAATCATTTCAATTTTCTAAAAAAGGAGGATTCATATGTCAAATAATGAAAAAGCTGAAAACAAAGGATTTTTAGCATGGGTTGAAAGGGTAGGTAATAAAATCCCTCATCCTTTTATTCTATTTTTATGGTTAATAGTTATAGTTGCAGTATTATCATTTGTTTTAAATTTATTGAATGTTAGTGCTATAAATCCGACAACCAGTGAAGAAGTTGCGGTTAAGAATCTTCTATCTGGCGAGGGTATCAATCATGCCCTGACTAGTATGGTTCGCAATTTTACTGGATTTGCACCATTGGGATTAATACTTACTATGACATTGGGACTTGGTCTAGCCGAAGAGGTTGGATTTATGTCATCCCTAATGAGAAAGACAATGCTTGGCGCTCCAACTAGAGTAGTAACATTTGTTATAGCTTTAATTGGTATTTGTGGAAATATCGCTTCCGATGCTGCAATAGTTATTATACCACCATTAGCTGCCATGATATTTATGTCCTTGGGCCGTAATCCTATTGCAGGTATTGCTATAGGTTATGCAGCAACTACAGGTGGGTTTAGTGCCAACCTTTTGCCTGCTGGTACTGATGCTTTATTACAGGGTATTACAAATGAAGCTTCTGCTATTGTAGGAGCTCCTGAAATACCATTGATGGCAAACTGGTATATAATGATAGTATCTACTTTTATATTAGCATTCGTAATTAGTATTATGTCAGAAAGATATTTAGAGCCAAAACTAGGTAAATATACCGGCAACAAACAAATAAAAGCTCAAGAATTGACTCCTGAGGAAAATGCCGGACTTAGGGCATCTGGTATAGCTACTTTAATCTATGTTGTATTATTGGTTATAGCTTTAGTTCCTAAGAATAGTTTTTTAAGGCATCCTGAAACTGGAGAAATATTAACAGGTTCACCATTTATGTCTGGTATAATTCCAATTCTTTTAATATTATTCCTTGTATCATCCATACCATATGCTATAAAACTTGGTAAAATAAAGTCATCAGCTGATATTCCAAAATTAATGACAAAAGCTACAAATACGATGTCAGGATTTATAGTATTAGCATTTATAATTGGACAGTTTATATCCTACTTTAACTGGACAAATCTTGGTCAGGTTTTAGCAATTGGAGGTTCCAATGTTTTAAGCGACATTGGTTTTACAGGACCTGGTCTTTTCATTGGTTATATATTGCTTTGCGCATTTGTAAACCTATTTATAGGGTCCGGTTCAGCAAAATGGGCTTTACTCGCACCTATATTTGTACCTATGTTTGCACTATTAAATTATCACCCTGCATGGACACAGTTCTTATACAGAATGGGGGATTCATCAACTAATATTATTTCTCCATTGTTCACTTATTTCCCAATTATTCTTGCATATATGAATGAATACGATGAGGAAGCAGGAGTAGGTACACTATTATCATTAATGATTCCTTATTCAGCAGTTATATTGATAGCATGGATAATACTAGGATTTATTTGGTACTTTACTGGATGGCCATTAGGACCTGGTGGATTTATATTTATGTAAGAAAAGCTTCTATTGAAGTAAATTTAAAACTTATGGAAAGTTCTATACTATTTAATTTTAAGAATAGAACTTTCCTATTCTTTTTAACGAGGAGGACGCGTGGTGACAAATAACTTAGATACGTTAATCGAAAAATATTTAAATGATATTATTGAAATCAGAAGAGATATACACCAATACCCTGAAATAGGTATGGAAGAAGTAAGAACATCAGCTTTAGTAAAGGCCCAGTTAGAAAAACTAGGTCTTGAGGTTCAAGATAAAATAGGAAAAATGGGTGTAGTTGGCCTATTAAGAGGTAAAAAACCTGGTAAAACTATACTTCTAAGAGCAGATATGGACTGCCTGCCAATGGATGAGCTTACTGATTTACCTTTTAAATCAAAAGTACCTGGTATGATGCATGCCTGTGGTCATGATGTCCACACTGCAATACTTTTAGGAGCCGCCAAGGTATTATCAGAGCTTAAGGATGAAATCAAAGGCAATATAAAATTTGTTTTCCAACCAGCAGAAGAGGCCAATCCCACTGGTGGAGCAAGATATATGATAGAAGATGGAGTTCTTGAAAACCCTAAGGTAGATGCAGCTGTAGCACTTCATGTATGGAATCTTCCACTGGGTAAAGTAGGTATAAGAACTTCTACTATGATGGCCCAATCCGATAGAATATTTATAACTGTAAAGGGTAAATCATCCCACGCATCCCAACCCCACAACGGTGTAGATGCAATTGTTACTGCAGGTCATATAATAACCGCTCTTCAAACAGTTATAAGCAGAAATGTAGATCCTATGGAAAGTGCCGTTGTTACCATAGGCACTATACACGGTGGAAGTAGGTATAATGTTACTTGTGATAAGGTGGTTCTAGAAGGGACAGTTCGAACATTTAATCCTGAAATCTCCGCTATAATGCCTACTAGAATTAAGGCTATTGCAGAAAATGTGGCTATGGCTTTGGGAGCAGAGTGTGATGTGGAATATGTTGAGGGATATTCTGCAACTGTAAATGATGAAGAATTGGCTACTAAATTTATCGGATATTTTAAGGATGCAATTGGAGAGCAAAATGTTGTGATCCCAAGCCAACCCGCTTCAGGTGGAGAGGACTTCTCTGAATTTACCAAACTTGTACCATCTGTATTCTATTGGCTAGGTATGGAATCAGAAATGAATAAAGGTAAAACTACTGTTCACAATCCAAATTTAGTCGTAGATGAAGGGTGCATACCAGTAGGAATAAAAACATTAGTATCAGGTGCAATAGATTTCTTAAATGAATAAACATTTCATTTTGTCATCCTGAGCAAGGCGAAGGATCCTGGATATTGGTAACATGAGATCCTTCGCAAAAGCTCAGGATGACATAAAAATACTTAAGGACTATTCCAAAAATGGAAATAGTCCTTTTTATTTATATATGATTTATTATTTTAACAACAATTCAACCGTCTTTTTAAGGGCGTTCAATGCCATTTCCAAAGTTTCTTCTTCATAGTCAAATTTGTTATTATGATGAGCTGCAGCTAGTGTAGTGCCATACATAAAATGAAGGGCTTTCCCACCATTATTCTCTACTTCATTCATCATATATGTCACATCTTCAGATCCACCTAGAGATCTGGCTATGTCGATTATAAAACCATTTTCTTTTAAATATTGTGATACCTTACCTACAAATTCTTTATCATAAGTATTGTATGCTGGTGCACTACCTGCTTCAACCACCCTGTGCTCAACATCAAAGGTCTTGGCTGTGCCTTCAATTACCTTGTTTACTTTCTTTCTTAAAGCTTCATTTACCTCTTCATTTTCCCCTCTAGTCTCGATTTGCATCATTGCATTTGCTGGAACTACATTTCTTCCCGAACCTGCATTTAAAGTTCCTACATTCAGTCTAGTCATACCTGAAGCAAATTGAGTCAAAGTATGAAGATTTAAAGCACAAGAAGCCGCTGCTAATAATGCATTTTTTCCCAATTCCGGTGCCGCACCTGCATGGGATGAAACCCCTTCAAAATATACATCAAGTTTTGATGTAGCTAAAAATCCTACAGTACCAAGACCTAGTACACCACTTTCCACCCCAAGTCCTATATGGCCTGCTAAAAAGTAATCCGCACCATCAAGTACTCCTGCCTCTACCATACTCTTAGCCCCACGAACGCCTTCTTCCGCAGGTTGGAATACTATTATAAACTTGCCCTTTAAATTCTCTTTTTCATCAATTAGCCATTTTGCTATAGTTAGCCCTATGGTTATATGTCCGTCATGACCACATGCATGCATAGCAAAGTCATTTTTCGATCTAAATCCTTCTTTATTGGGTATATGTCCTTGATCCTGGGTTTCCCCAACATCGTTTGCATCAATATCAAAACGCATAGCAATCGTTGGCCCTTCTTTGCCAGTATCAAGCCTTGCCACTACACCAGTATATCCTTCAAGGATTTCCGATATATCATAATCCGCATCTAAAGAAAGACTATTTTTATACTCTTGTATTTTGCTTTTAGTCGGCAACCCCACTCTTTCTCCATGTATTGCCCTTCCATATGCCAAATCTTCGTACCCATAGGATTTTAGGTAATTTATTATCCTTATAGTTGTTTGAAACTCTAGCCAACCTGGCTCTGCAATTTGATGAAACTCTCTTCTCATCTTTGACATTTGTTCAAAGGTTATACTCATCAAAACACTCCCTTTAAGTTTAATATAATTATCCTATACCCACAGTATTATTAATTATGTAAGATAGTTGGCTAAATAGGGAAATTTTTTTAGCCAACTTCATTCGTATTTATATTAAACCACTTCGTCAAAACGATCAAATCTCCTTTTAACAATTGTACCTTTTCTTGCTAGAAGATGCATTTCTGCTATAGATAATCCATCTAGTCCTAATCTTTCAGCACTTCTTCCTTCACTTCTAAAGTCCCTATTTGTCATGATCTGAGCAATATCTATCATTGATGATATGGCAGGAGTTTTCATTCCAAAAAGAGCAGCCATAGATTCCATTGGAACTAAACTACAAGGTACATCTTCATAAATATACCTGTTGTAAAGGCCTTGTGGCGCTTGTAAACCTCTGTATCCAGGATTGTTTTGTATTGCTTCATAAATACTATCTCCCTTTGCTCCATAGCTATCATATAGCCAGTCAGTAGCAGATATAGCATCTACTTGAAGTAATCTTCCTAGTTCCATTCTTTCTCTATCCATTTTTTCTAAAAAATTTCCTATTGATGGTGTGATACCTTCTATATAATATTCAAATGGTGAACATCTTTCTATGTGTCCACTGTTTAGTAGGGTCGGTGCCGGATGAAATATTGCACCATAGTTGTTGATGCTTGTTTCAAGAACATCTTTTGCTGGTACAAACTGAGGATATGCCTCGTTGATAAGTTCTACTACGTAGTCAGTTTTTGTTGCTGGTATTGCCGCTAAGGATACTTCTTTCTTTGACTTAAATATATGAGCATTATTTATTGAAGTCGATCTTGCTGCATATATAAATGTCTGTGCCTCAGCTACAATTATATTGTTTCTCTTTCTCGTCTTTAATAAAGTTTCATATACTTCTAAAGCTCCGCCGGTTCTCCCAGGATTTAATACTATGATTTGACCATCTTTTAAATAAGGGGCCATTTCCTTAGCAATGTTATAATGGGCCAATGCGGGTGTTGTTACCATGATTATATCCACATCTTCTATAGCTTCTCCGATATGACTTGTAACTTTATTTAAGACTCCAAATCCATTTTCTTCACCTGTCAAATGAATAATCGGTTCTTTAATTAAAGGTAAAATCTTCTCCAAAGTCCTATTATATAGATTGACTTTGTAACCGTTCATGGATAGATATCCCGCCATAGCAACACCACCGTTACCAGCGCCTATTACACAATATGTTAGTTCTCTTTTCATAATATCATCCTCTCCAAATAATATTTACTCTATATATTATGTAAACCAAAATTTGGGGTAAAAAAATAACCATGGAGTTCCATAGTCTGTTTTCAGTACATTTAACTCCCCTTTTTTTCGCCTACGAGGTTAGCTGTCGGATTAGGGCCAAAGGGTAAAATAGCCCATCCTATTATGTAATAGGATTCACCCCGATTTATTGGTTCCCCCGCTTCTTATTAGAATTCAGCGATATTCAATTCATAATTTTTAGAGTATAATTCATCTATATTAGTATAACATAAAAGTATTGATCTTGTAAAGTTATTATTTCCATAAAAAGACTCCGCCCCTTAAATACTTCCATTGAGGCAGAGTAATACCATGAAAAACATGAATGATTTACAAATTCCTTGACTTGATTTCTTCATCGGTTACGATATCTACATAAGCTGAACCAAGCTCTTTCTCAGCACCACAGCTTGTTTGATAATACCAATCCCTTACAGCCTTTTCCGTCCCTGCATCCGTTTCTTTAAGATTATGTGGATATACGACTATCAACTTCCCGCTTTATTTAGATCTTAAACCTACTTTCTTAGCATCCTTAAATTTATTCATAAGTATCCACCTCCTATCCCCATTATTACCCAATTATTATAATGCTAATTGTATGAGCCTTTACCTTCAATAGATTTTCTTCTAATAAAATAGACGATACATGAAATCAAAGGAATTATTACAACAAAGAAAACAAATAATATATTTTTAAGGAATAATATATCTCCTCTTGAAATTATAACTGATCTGGTATTTACTGCATATAGGGTTGTTGAACTTAAAATCAAGCCCAATACCAGTAGTATGATTTTCTCATCTTTATTTTTATTAAATATTTCCCTAAAAGCTGCTACACTTATTAACAAAAATGAACTTACTCTGTATATACTAGTTATCAACCATGCAACAACTGCCACCGAATCTATTCTTTCAACTATATCGAATATATCTATGGATCTAGCATAAATTAAAAATGGAAAGTTAGAGTGTTTTAAATATTCAACTCCAAAGATAATTTGACAGATGATTACAATAATTGTTAACAAGCCTAAGGAATATATCGCCGATTTTACCAAGATCTTGTTTATATCATCCTTGTTTTCTAAGTATGGTATAAACATAGTTAAAAAGAATACCTCCGAAAAATATGTTGATAATTCCATAGCCCCTAAATTGATATCTAATATAGTTGAATCCGCCATTATGGGTAATAATAGATAATATTTAAAATTATTTACACCAAGCATCATCAAAATAATAACTATAGTTAAAGATACAGGTGCTAATACCTCTACTGACCTTAAACCAGATATAGTACCCCTCGACACACAATATATACATGTTAACATCATGGCAATAACTATTAAACTTTCTGACGTGTCTGTAAGTATGGATGAACCTATTAGCTCTGATTGAATGGTAGCAGTGTTAAATGAATTAATAAGAAAATATAGACCATAAAAAAATCCCAATACTTTACCTATGGATTTCCCATAAATTATCTGGAAATATCCAATCATCGTTGAACTTCTAAATTTATTAGCCAAAAAAAGTAAAGGTGTCATAAGTGCCGTGGTATATATAATTGAAACCAATATCATGATCCATATATCTTGATTATATGGACGAATATCTATCGTAGGCATTATTGACAAACCAGTGGATAATCTTGTTAGTGTAATTAAGGCTACCATCTGTTTTGAAGTGATACATTCTTTCAATCTATTTTAACTCCTTTTTTATATTTATAGGAACATTTAATAACCCAGTTCTCACCAAGTCCGTTTTCACATTGACAGTATACTCTAAATCTGAAAATACACTTTCCCAATCACCAGAAATCTCTCTCCACAAATCGGGATATCTAATGTGAACTAGATTTCCTATACTGAATGAATCTGTTTTAAATTCTTTCTGTGCTTTCTCCATAGCCATACGGATATGATTTTTCACCTGATTTGAACAGGATGACTCTACACTATGGAGAATATCCTTATTAGAAACCTCTAATCCTTTCATATCTTCTATTAATACTCCCTTTATATCTACATCAATTTTTAAATGAAGCTCCTCATCAATTATTTCTATTCTATTTTTAGTTGAACTATCTTTTACTTCAACCACTGTGTATATTCCACTATCTGCAATTAATTCTGATTCTTCCATTAGCTCATCCGGTGTTTCAAATACTATTAAGCCATTTTTAAACTCATCTATAATAAAATTAAACCCTTTCATTTCATCGCTATCAAAATATCCAATCAATCTATCCCCCTTAAACGCTGCACCACCTACAACATTTAAGCTATCCTTAATTGATTGACTTTCTTCTTTGTTTATCTCTCTTTGTTGAATATGCTCCACTACAGCCGTTACTGGATTCGCGTCTTTTAGATAGTATCTTAAAAACTCAACTAAGGAAAAATCTCTTGACTTTAAATTTAGTTGATAATTTTCTATAATGTCAAAAAGATATTTGCCAGGCGAATCACTTAATCCTCCATTGATACCCATTACATCATATCCTTTAGCGTCCTTGGCCACAACAATATAAGCAGACTCCCTTGGTTCATTATCATAAACATAAAAATTAAAAGAATCACCAATGCCTTGCTTTGCAAACTCTTCTCCTAATATGAATATTCTATTATGAGCTAAAAATAATTTTCTATCAAATATTAAAGTTGCATTTCTAATGGCATCAAATACGGTTTTTCCTTTACTTTGAACATAGACCACATTATTACCTCTTCCAGTACTAATGGATGTATTGGATTCTGGCACTATAACTTCATGGGTAAGAAGAATCTCTCCATTATCCATATCTATAGCCGTTGTCGTTACAATACCCAAATCATTTACTTCTCGAAGTCCAGTACAGGAAGTTAATAATACTGTCACAACTAGAATATTAAGGATTATAATTTTCTTCTTAAATCTCATAATGATCGATTCCTTTTTTTCGAGTTCTTATTTGAAATATATTCAGGTCTACAGTTCATTTTTTTAATAGGAGCTCTTATTATGAAGTCCTTCATACCTTTCTTATCATATGGTGCTATAGGATATAGATAAGGTACCCCAAAGGATTTTATACTTGTAAGGTAGTATACAAAAACTATTAGCCCACAGACGATACCATATATTCCAAGAAAAGCGCCAAAAAATATTAGTATTAATCTACTTATCACAATTAGTTCCCTTAAAGTAGGGTTTACAAATTCTGCAATACCGGTAGCTGATACAACTATAATCATGATTGCACTAATGATCCCTGCATCTACAGCTGCTTGACCTATAACTAATCCTCCTATAAGAGTTACTGTGTGACCAATGGACTTTGGTAGCCTTAGTCCCGCTTCCTTCATTATTTCAAAGAACATTATCATAAATAATGCTTCTAAAAAGCTTGTTAAAGGAACACCCTCTCTCTGTCCTGCCATTGAAATCAACAATGGTGTAGGTATCATCTCTTGATGAAAGTTTGCCAGTGCGATATATATCCCTTCTAATGTAACACTTATAATTAAACAAATTGCCCTAATGATCCTTAAGTAGGTAGCATGCATAGGCTTTAAGTAATAGTCTTCAGCTGTCATCAAACACTCAATAAATATCTTGGGTACTGTCAAAACATTAGGCGAACCATCGCATATAATACCAATTCTTCCTTCTAGTATCTTCCCCGCTAGGACATCAGGTTTTTCAGTATTGTATACAGTAGGTACAAAACTATTTGGAGTATCATCTATATACTCACCAATATAGTTACTATCCAGTACAGCATCTGTTTTTATTTCTTTTATTCTTGATTTTAATTCAGCTAAAATTTCCTCATTCACTATCCCTTTAACATATACTAAAGAAACTATTGTATTTGTATGTTTCCCCAATACAAAGTCCTCAAAAACTAAATTATTATTTCTTATCTTTCTTCTTACTAAAGTCTTATTTACATGCAAATCTTCAATAAAAGCTTCCTTTGGCCCTCTTATAACCTGTTCTGACCCTGATACCTCAACAGGTCTTTTTTCATAATCACATAGATTTAATATAAATGCCTTATCCAAATCCTCATGAAATAAAGCCACATGACCTTCTATAATTCCAGTAATGGCCTCTTGATAGCTTGTGATTTCTCTTATTTCAGTTATATATACCGTATCTGTAATATCCATAGGAGACAATAGGTTTTCTATCAATGGTTGCAATATATTGTCATTTAAAGCTTCTTTGTCTATGAATCCATTTAAATAACAGACCATTACCTCAGTATTACACAATGTCTGAAAATCACGGATAACTATATCCGAAGAATTATAAAAAAGCTCTAATATTTTTAATTTATTTTTTTGTATATCTTTACTAATCACCATTTATCACCTTTTTCCACTTTATATGAGTATTGCCAACTTCTACCTAAAATATTATGTAAATGGATAAATTAGTTATAATCTTCCTTGAAGTTATTTAAATTATGTGTATTTTTATTAATAAAAGGTAATACTATGAATGTAAAAGTTTAAAATAATATTTAAATGGAGGATAATTATGGATAGTTTAGCTTTGATTTTAGTCATTATTGGTGCTCTTAATTGGGGTTTGATATCATTATTTCAATTTGATTTGGTAGCTTCAATATTTGGTGGCAGCGATGCTTTTTTAAGTAGACTAGTATATGGGCTAGTAGCATTAGCAGGAATCTATTGTATTAAATTTTTGATGGATAGAAATAGAGTTATAGAAAAATAAAAAAACCCTGATTAAGAAATTCTTAATCAGGGTTTTTTATCTATGCTATTCTTGTCTTTTTTAATGCTACATATAATATAACAGCTGTTACAGCTCCTAGCATACCTTGCATTAAATTACCAGGTACAGATGCTAATGCGGCAGCTCCACCATACATGAATATTTCTGCCATATAATATCCCAATGCCATCCATATACCGCCTATACTTGTTGCAAAAATTGGTTTGCTTTGACCAAGCTTTGTTTCTAGTAATGCCCCTGCTATATAGCCTTCAAATCCTTTTACAAGAAATGTTATAGGAGCATAATGAGTATATCCAAGGAGCAAATCAGCCATAGCCGATCCTAATCCACCTACTAAAAACCCTCCCTTTTTACCAAGCATCATAGCAGCTATAAACACTACCATATCGCCTAAATTCAAATATCCATTGGTGCCTATTGTTGGTATTTGAATTATCATTGTCATTATAGTGGTTAATGCCATCAGAGCAGCAATTCTTGTAATTGATTTTGTAGATTCATTTCTCATTATTATCCCTCCTGTTGTATGGGTACGGTTTATTTGTATATGTAAAGTGTACCTACTATTATAGTAACACTTCCGAAGTGTTTTGACAAGTGTTTTATTGTTTTTTATACAAAAAAGTCATCCTAAACTTGGCGAAGGATCTGTGGTTTTAAAACCCTAGATTCTTCGCTACGCTCAGAATGACAATAAGACAGTTCAGAATGATACTTTTAATTTTAAGCTAACTTTTCTCGACCTTGTTTCTCAATAATTATACCTAATTCCATTCCTTCATTTCTAATTAGCATATAGGATAAAAGGCTAGATAGTATATCTGCTATTGGATAGGATAACCATACTCCCATGGCCCCCATATTGAAACCCTTTACTAATATTATTGATAAAGGAATCATGATTGCTATTTGTCTCAATAAACATACCATCAAAGATGTTTTTGCCTTTCCCATTGCCTGGAAATAATATATTGAAACATAATATACGCTTATAATAGGGAATACAGATATCATTATTCTAAAAGCTTTAACAGATTCTGCAATTATGGTTTGCTCTTTGACAAATATTGAAATCAATTGTGGGGCAAATATCATCATAAAAGTCCATAGGACTACAGATGTTAAAAATGCGTATAAAGTCGTCTTTTTCATTAGGGACTTTAATCTTCTATAATTTTTCGCACCCATATTATATGCTGCAATTGGCTGCATAGCTGATGCTATTCCAAACATGGTAATAAATAAAAACATATATAACTTTGATATAACACCTAATACAACTATACCACTATCACCAACTGTATTTGCCAATAGATTATTTAAGACTGCCATAAGTATGCCATCTTCTGCTTCCACAACAAAGGCTGATAATCCTACTGTTATAACAGGAATTATAATCCTTTGATCCAATTCCAATTTTAAATTAATATTATTTTCTTTTGCTACCCTAATAAATTTATAAAAACCATAAGAAAATCCAATTATTTGGGAAACTGTTGTAGCTATTGCCGCTCCTGTAACTCCCATTTTAAAATTTACTACTAATATATAATTAAGTACTATATTGGTTATGGCTCCTATACTGTTCGTTATAATAGATAGTTTATTATTACCTAAGGATATCATTATATTAGATATAAATATTGTAAGACATAAAAACACACTACCAAATATAATACCACCTAAATACTCCATAGCATATGGTAGTATATCAGGACTAGCTCCCATCAATAATAGGATTTTCTCCTTGAATAAATATACTGCAAAAGTCAATATAGTCATCAATCCCAATGAAAATGAAAGCCCATTGTTTACTACCTTGATTGCATTCTCTGTATTTCTCCTACCTAATTCCCTTGAAAAAGTTGTAGAAGAACCTATTGCTATCATAATACCGATTGCGAATATGATCCTTTGAATAGGAAATACCAAGACAAGTGCACCTATACCTAAGGGTCCTACATAATTACCTACGAACACTGTATCAACCATATTGTATAATTCTGATATTAAAAATGCTATTATAATAGGTATAGAAAATCTTAATAATAACTTACCTATTTTTTCTTCTTTAAATAATTTACTGCTTTTACTGCCCATAATAAAACCTCCAGTTTGAATACTTGATAATCTTATCATTTTTGGAGGTTTGAGTCATTGACCGCTTTATCCACTTCTGTGGACTATTTTATTGTTTTTCAAAAATATCGATTTTCATAAAACCTTAATTTAGTCCCTAATTTATTCATCATTTGTATTATTTAATATATATAATACTACACCATTGGGTTTAACTGTTGTTCTTATATTAAATACCATTGATTTTTTTCCATAAAAGTATCTGACATTTGGATGGCTATACTCCTTCAATAGTTCCCAGTGCCAATTATCAATTCTCTCTGGCTTTCCTAAATAAGCCCATTTATCATAGGAAGATCCATAACTTTTATTTAAATCATATTTTGTTATTTGAAAATCTCCCGACATATTATAAAGGTTTATGGAGACCTTTCTCTCCTTTGGTTTCGTCATAGGAGAGGCATTATATAATATATCTTCTGTTATCATGGTTGGATTAAACAAGAGCAATTGATATCCTTCTTCTGATTTTGTCATTATATAGCCTTCGTCCCTATATATAATCTCTTCACCTAATAAGGATAATAACATTAAGGCGTAATATGAGGGTTTATTGAGATAATTATTAGTAAATATACCATCTCCCCCATAGAATGTATCATTGTCTAGGACTGTATCCTTAGAGATATCATCTATCATCTTTAAAATCAGCCTACGGTTTTCGTGGGTATAGCTATAAATTATATAAGGCACCAAATTCATAGTATCATTTAAAGAGTGTATACCTTCTTTAAGAAAATTGGATTTGAATTCTTCAATATCTGTACTTAACCATTCGCTTACATCTTGATCATATATATAGGAAAAATTAGAAATAAAATCTTCTATGATATGCTTCTCCACACCTTTAATATCTATTATCGGAATGATTTTTTGACTCAATATAAAGTCAAGTATATTTTCCACTCTAGTCCAATTGATAAATCTATGGTTCTTACCTCTATATATATCCATGTCATCAGAAAACAGATTATTTATAATAGCATATTTAAAATTGATCTTAAACTGTATATCTTCCAGTATTCTTCTGTTTTCTTCTTCTAATAATAAAGATGCATTTCCTAGATTTATAATATCCGGCTTATGGAACTCAGATGTGATCTCACTATTCAAATCAAAATCCAGCTTAATTATTTTGTTATCATAATTATATCTTTCATAGTCTTCTAAATGGGATTTTAAATAGGCAACTGCTTCTGTTATATCTTTGTATTTAATCCTTTTTTGTTTCTCTAATGCTTCTTCGCTAACCTTGTATCTCTTCCTATATTGGGAAGGGGTCATATTATAGTGAAGTTTGAAATGTTTATTATAATATCTTATATGAGAAAATCCTACTTCTTCGGAAATATCAGATATAGATCGATCTGTAGTTAATAGCAGCTTTGTAGATTCCTCCACTCGAATTTTATTTAAATAATCATTAAATCCCAATCCAAATGTATCCTTGATTTTGTAAGATAGATATTGGGAACTTAGAAACTCCTGCTCTGCTATATCTTGGAGACTTACTTTATACATATAATTATTGCTGATATATTTATCTATTCTATGGTATCGTTCTAATAATGCCTCATCCTCTTCTAGATTTTCTGCCTCATAATAAAGATAGTGAAAGTTATTTAATAGATAATACATCATTTCAAGTAAATGATCTTCTACCATATCTTCATAATCATCTAGTTTGGAGACGGCCTCAAATAAAAGTATAGATAAGTATCTTCTTAATGTATAGTATTTTTCATTTTCCTGAATTTCTTCATTTGAAGAATCCGTGTAGAAGAAAATTTCTTTTGCATCATCGTAATACTTTTCAAAGAAGTTGGGATCTATATTTACAATAAGTACTAAGTTTTCAGGGTCATCTGATTTCATCCAAAAAACTTCATTGGAGTTTACTATTTCTATTTGCCTTTCCTTTAGTTCATAACTTTCTGTTTCAACACCTAGCTTGATTGAGCCTCTTAATACAAATAGGATCTCTATGGACTCTTTCCAATGTATTGGATATTCCATTATATTAGCTAAGTGTATATTAATAGGTAAATCTTTTAGATATTCCACATGTTCTTTCCTCATGTTAACCATCCTTATAATTTTATATAAGTTCTTTCATTTTATACTGATACCCTTTTTATGCTAAATTACAAATAATGGGCTTAGATAAAATCCAAACCCATTACTTTTATTGCCATACTCCTATATTTCTAAACTTCTCATATCTTTTAAAGAGTAATTCATCTATATTTGTTTTCATTAGTGATGGCAATGACTCTGATATATACTTTCTTATATTATCAGCAGTATGATCCACATCCTTATGTGCTCCACCTCGAGGTTCAGTAATGATATCATCTATGACTTCCATTGACAATAAATCCTGGGCTGTCAACTTCATTACATTAGCACCTTTTTCTGCTTGGCTGGCATCCTTCCATAATATACTAGCCAGGCCTTCAGGAGATATTACTGAGTATACGGAGTTTTCAAGCATGGCTACTTTGTCGCCTACTCCTAGTGCCAAAGCACCACCACTACCGCCTTCACCTATTACTATGGATATTATAGGAGTTTTTAATCTACTCATTTCCATAAGATTTAAGGCTATGGCTTCACCTTGGCCTCTTTCTTCTGCTTCTATGCCAGGGTAGGCACCAGGTGTATCGATAAAGGTAATAATTGGTCGATTAAATTTTTCTGCTTGTTTCATTAATCTTAATGCCTTTCGATAGCCTTCTGGGTTGGGCATACCAAAGTTCCTACTTAAGTTTTCCTTTGTACAATTTCCCTTTTGATGACCTATTATGGTAACAGCGCTACCTTCAAATCTACCAATTCCACCTACTATGGCGCTATCATCACCAAAGTATCTATCTCCATGTAGTTCTATAAAATCCTCTATAAATAAATCGATATAATCTAATGTAGTAGGCCTACTTTGAAATCTTGCGATATTTACTCTATTCCAAGGGCTTGGATTGTCATAGATCTGTTTTTTCATCTGTTTTGCTTTTCTCACCAGAATATATATCTCATGAGATAAATCAACATCATTTTCCTCGGAGAATTTTCTTAGTTCAGCAATCTTTTTTTCCAATTCTATAATTGGTTTCTCAAACTCTAAAACCTTACTCATCTATATCACCACCTAATGAATGAAGTTTTAACACTTGAGAAAGTACCCTTTTCATATCCTCTGTCTTTACGATTTTATCTATAAATCCCTTCTCCAACAACATTTCTGCCCTTTGAAATCCTTCTGGAAGCTTTCTCCTTATAGTTTGCTCTATGACCCTAGGTCCTGCAAAACCAATCAATGCTCCTGGCTCTGCAATAATGATATCACCTAGCATAGCAAAACTTGCAGTAACTCCTCCAGTTGTAGGATCTGTTAAAACAGATATATAGAGTATTCCCGCGTCAGCTAATCTTCCCAATGCAGCAGATGTCTTTGCCATTTGCATAAGGGATAATATCCCTTCTTGCATTCTTGCACCACCTGATGCACAAAATATAATAAGAGCAAGTCTTTTTTCCAAAGCCTTTTCAATGGCTCTAGTTATCTTTTCTCCTACTACAGATCCCATACTTCCCATCATAAAACTAGGATTCATTACACATAGAATTACTTTTTCTCCATCAATTTTTCCTTCACCTGTGATAACTCCTTCATTTTCATCTGAGTCTTTTTCAGCTTTTTCAATCTTTAAGTTATACTCAGGAAAATCCAATGGATTAGAACTTTTAAGTTCCATATCATATTCTATAAATGTGTCTTTATCTACTAAATCCTCTATCCTTTTTCTAGAATTGATTCTAGAATCCTTAATCTTATCATGCGAAGTATTTGTACTTTGCTTTATATTATTTATTTCTAAAGGGCTTTGTATTTTTTTATCTTCTTCAAAAGTTACTGTAGCGTACTTTTTCTTTCTACTAAAGAAATTTTTAAGCATTTTCTGCCCCCAATCTAATTATCATTGTTAAACATTTCCTTTTCAATAAATGAAGTATCTATCTTGTTCTCTAAGAATTTTTCATTAGATAAAATCTGTTTTTGAAAATCAATATTGGTCTTTATACCAATTATGACCATCTCATCCAGCGCTCTCTTCATTCTTTCTATTGCATCTTTTCTATCTTGACCCCATACGATCAGTTTTCCTATCATTGAATCATAAGTTGGTGGAATCGTATAATCAGAATAAATATGGGTATCTACTCTAATACCATAGCCCCCTGGTGCGAAATATGTCTCAATTTTACCTGGACTAGGTCTAAAATTCTTATCAGGATCTTCAGCATTGATTCTACATTCTATTGCATGACCATTGATAACTATATCTTCTTGAGTTAAATCTAATTTGTCACCATAAGCTATTTTGATTTGCTCTTTTACAAGATCAACACCTGTTATTTGCTCTGTAATAGGATGCTCAACTTGTATCCTTGTATTCATCTCCATAAAATAAAAATCATTATGCTTATCTAGTAAGAATTCAATAGTCCCTGCATTTACATAAGCTACAGCCTTTGCAGCTTTGAGTGCTACTTCTCCAATTTTCTCCCTAAGTTCCTGACTTATGATATTACAAGGAGCCTCTTCTAGTACTTTTTGATTTCTCCTTTGTATGGAGCAGTCCCTTTCACCTAAGTGTATTACATTTCCATAGGTATCTGCAAGTATTTGAAATTCAACATGTCTTGGATTTTCGATATATTTTTCTATATACATAGCATCATCGTTAAATCCTACAAGGGATTCTGCCTTTGCTGTGTTAAATTTACTTATGAATTCTTCTTCATTATAAACTATTCGCATTCCCCTTCCGCCACCACCACTGGATGCTTTGATCATTAGGGGATATCCTACTTCTTTAGCCATTTCAAAGGCTTCTTCAGCATTGTTGGTAGATTCCTTAGTTCCTGGGACTACAGGAACTCCTGCTTCCATCATTATTTTTCTAGCTTGGGATTTGTCTCCCATGATTTCCATGTGTCTTTTTCTAGGTCCAATAAACGCTATATTGTTAAGGTTACAAGCATCTATTAAATCCTTATTTTCAGATAAAAAACCATAACCTGGATGTAACGCCTCTGCTTTTGTCACTAGGGCTGCACTTATGATACTATCTATATTTAAATAACTTTTTTTGGATTGACTAGGACCTATGCAAATAGCTTCATCTGCCATATGTACATGAATTGATTCTTCATCTATTTCTGAATATATGGCTACTGTTTTGATTCCCATATCTTTACAGGTTCTGATTATCCTAACTGCTATTTCACCCCTATTGGCAATCAATATCTTTTTAAACATTAGCTACCTCCTAACCTTCATTAAAGCTTGCCCATACTCTACAAT
The DNA here is from genome assembly GCA_012735585.1 of Tissierella sp. Lineage (GTDB taxonomy): Bacteria > Bacillota > Clostridia > Tissierellales > Tissierellaceae > JAAYTL01. Next base: position 29,571 of record JAAYGX010000065.1, on the reverse strand, counting down.
ATCTTCATCACTTACAAGCATCTCAACAACTTGTCCAGATACTTCACTTTCAATTTCATTCATTGTCTTCATCGCTTCAACAATACATAGGGTTTGGCCATGTTCTACCTTATCTCCTACTTTAACAAAAGGAGCTGCCCCTGGGCTGGAGGATGCATAAAATGTGCCTACCATTGGTGATCTTACCATATAAATATTATCATCTGCTGTTGTATCAGTATCTTTCTCCACTACTTTTACTTCTTTTACAATCTCCTGATCAGCAAGTTGATCTATTTTTTGTGTATTACTACTAGTCCCATTACCTTTTGTGATCATAATTCTTATATCACTTTTTTGAATTTCTACAGTTTCTATGTCTGTACTATTTATTATTGTAATCAAGTCCTTAATATCTTTAATATCCACTTGTTCACCTCCTTAAATTCACAAATAATTATTATTATTTGTATAATCGATATTATAACATAATCGTAAATAGTAGTACAATAAAACAAAAACTTGAGTCATCTATGTTGACTTAGAGACTCAAGTTTTTGTTCTTTTTAGTTGATCAAAAATACTACTATATATTGGGGGAATCTAAGCTTTATAACATATATTTTTAACCACCAAAGAAATTAAGCAACATTCCTGCGGCTATTGCAGAACCTATAACTCCTGCTACATTTGGTCCCATAGCATGCATAAGTAAAAAATTTCTTGGATTTGCTTCTTGTCCAACTTTTTGTGAAACCCTTGCTGCCATCGGCACTGCTGATACACCAGCTGAACCTATTAGTGGATTTATCTTTCCACCTGATAGTTTACACATAATCTTACCAAATATTACTCCAGATGCAGTTCCTATAGAGAATGCTACTAGTCCAAGTGCAATTATACTCAAAGTTTTTGTGGATAAGAAAGTTTGTGCATTTGCAGTAGCTCCTACAGTTATTCCAAGGAATATTGTTACTATATTCATAAGTTCATTTTGTGCTGTTTCAGATAATCGATCAGCAAGTAGTGATTCTTTAAATAGGTTTCCTAGCATCAACATACCTACTAATGATGCCGCTGATGGTAGTAATAATGAGACTACTACTGTAACCATAATAGGAAATATAACCTTTTCTTTCTTTGAAACAACTCTCAATTGATTCATTACAATTTCTCTTTCTTCCTTAGTGGTTAGAGCCTTCATTATTGGTGGCTGTATAATAGGGACTAGTGCCATATAAGAGTAGGCTGCCACGGCTATTGGTCCTAATAACTGAGGTGCTAATTTTGAAGTAAGGTATAATGCCGTTGGTCCATCTGCTCCACCTATTATTGCTATTGATGCCGCTTCTTTTGCAGTAAATGCTACTAATCCTGATGAATTAAGCAAAATTGCTCCAATAAAGGTTGCAAAAATTCCAAATTGAGCAGCTGCTCCTAATAATATACTCTTTGGATTGGCAATTAATGGTCCAAAATCCGTCATTGCTCCTACACCTAAGAAAATAAGCGGAGGGTATATACCTAATTTTACTCCCTGATATAGATAATATAGTAAACCCCCAACTTCCTTAGTTTGAGAGACCAGCTCTCCTGTATTTGGATCCTGTATAATCTCTACTATAGGTTCCTTCATTAAGTCTGCTCCTGGTAAGTTAGCCAGAAGCATCCCAAATGCTATAGGGATAAGTAATAAAGGTTCAAAACCTTTTGCTAGAGCTAGATATAGTAAACCGAAGGATATAAGAAGCATAATGAGCTGACCATACTCCATAATCGCAAATCCAGTACTTGCCCAAAAATCAGATAATATATCTACAAACATTCAATTTCCTTCCTTTCTCAACGAAGTTATTCGATTACTACTAACTTCTCTCCTGTATTTACATTTGAACCTTCTGATGTTGTAACGCTAACTACCTTTCCATCCCTTGGAGCTAATATTTCATTTTCCATTTTCATAGCCTCAAGTATTAATAAAACATCTCCAGACTTAACCATATCCCCTTCTGATACTAGTACTTTCCATATATTTCCTGGCATTGGAGCCTCTACTACCTCCTGCCCCTCCGAGACAGCCACTTCGGATTTTTGAGCTTGCGGTGTTTCAACAACGGGTTTGGATACAACAGGCTGAACTACTGGAGCTTGTACAGTTGGCGTTGGCCTAGGTGCTAGAGTTGAAGTAGTTACTGGTCTAGGACTTGTTCCTTCAGCGTTTATTTCTTCTACTTCTACTTCATAAGAATTACCATATACATTTATTAAAAATTTCCTCATTTCATTACCTCCAAAGAATTAATTTAGTAAAGTCTTCCCCTTAATTGTTCTGCTTTTGATGTTGATGACCAAGGATTACTATTTTGTTGAACCCTTTTGATGCTTTTTATATTAATATCTGGAATATTTAGCCCTAAGTGCATAGCGACCACCGATGCAATTACTGCAACTAATTCCTCATTATCCTCTTTGACAACTTCTGGCACTGGCACTATCTCTACTGTATTTTTGGCTGGTTTTACTTCTGCCACGGCCTCTTCTGTTTTCTTTTTATCTCCACTAATCATCCTCAATCCATTAATTAATGATGATATTAGTATTAATATTACAAATACTGCCACCATACTAACTAGTGTAACTAGCAAGGCATCTAATAATGAAATTTGTTCACCCATTTACATTCACCTCATTTATACTGGTAAATTACCATGTTTTTTCCCCGGTCTAGTCTCTCTCTTAGTTTCTAGCATATCAAAAGCAGATATCAGTCTTGGTCTTGTAATACTTGGAAGTATTATATCGTCTATATATCCTTTTTTAGCTGCATTATAAGGATTGGCTTCTAAAGCTTTGTATTCCTCAATCTTCTCTTTCCTAGTCAATATAGGGTCTGCTGAGTTAGCTATCTCATCTTTGAAAATAATATTTGCTGCAGCCTCTGGATCTAAAACAGAAATTTCAGATCCTGGCCATGCAAATACTTGGTCCGCACCTAACTCTTTACTACACATAGATAAGTAAGCGCTACCATAAGCCTTTCTAATTACTAAAGTAATCTTTGGAACTGTTGCTTCACTATATCCATAAATCATCTTAGCTCCATGCCTAATAATTCCACCATGTTCCTCTGATTTAGTAGGTACAAAACCTGCCACATCTACTAAGTTAAGTAATGGGATATTAAAGGCATCACAGTTTCTAATAAACCTTGCTGCCTTATTAACTGCATTTATACTTAGAAGCCCTTCTTCTATACTTGGTTGATTAGCTACTACACCTATGGTTCTACCATTTAATCTTATATATCCAGTTATAATATTTTCCGCATAATAAGGCTGAATCTCAAAGAAATATCCTTCATCTGCAATAAGTTTTACAATCTCTTTCATATCATAAGGACCGTATATGTTTTCAGGAAGAACCTGATTTAAAAAATCTTCTACCCTATTTATGTTATCTACAGAATCATAAGATGGTGCATTTTCTAAGTTATTCGAAGGTAAAAATGATAATAATTCCCTTATCCTATTAATACACTCTTCTTCAGAATAATCTAGAAAATGAGCTACACCACTGACACTATTATTAACCATAGCCCCACCTAATTCTTCTTGACTTATGTCCTCATTAGTTTGTGATTTTATTACTTGTGGTCCATTTATAAACATAGAACTAGTCTTATCTACCATAAATGTAAAGTCCGACAAGGCTGTTGAGAAGGAAATTCCTCCGGCACATGGTCCTACAACAATTGATATCTGTGGAATAACCCCTGAAGAAATTGTATTCTGGTGTAAAATCTTTCCATATCCAGATATGGTATCTATACCTTCTTCAACTTTCCCACCTTTTGAATCCATAAGACTAATTATAGGTGCACCCATTTTCAATGCCATCTTTTGAATATTTACAATCTTTTCAGCATGTTTTTCCCCTACTGAACCTCCGGCTACAGTAAAGTCTTGTGCATAGACAAATACTAGCCTACCATCTACGGTCCCGTATCCACCAACTATGCTATCTGCTGATACTTCATCTGATCCTAGCTTCTCTTCCATACCACCATTTCCAGAGAACTTGTCCACTTCTATGAAGCTATCATCATCTAGTAAAAGATCTATTCTCTCTCTTGCAGATAACTTACCAGATGCATGTTGTTTTTCAATCTTCTCTTTATCCCCTTGTTGTACTTTACTGTTTTGATTGAGAAGTTTTGTTATATTATTCTTCATCATTGGCCTCCTCATTTTGATTTATAGCTTGATAAAATCTTTCATAATTTATATTTAAGCACTATTACTCTCCTATATGGCCTATATTTCCTTCAAACCTTTTCCTTGCATTCCTCACATGCAATCTGGCTAAAATTTCACATTCCCCTGGTTGATTCTCTACTATAGCATTATATATATCCTTAGTTTCTTTAAAAGCATCATAGTTATGGACAGGATTATATAGTGAAATCTTCCTAAGTCTACCTAGATTATCCATTATAGATGTTAAGTAGCTTTTTAATAATTCATTTTGAATTAACATGAAGGTGGTTTCACTCCATACCTTGTGGAGTTCTGTCATATATTCATGATCATCTTTGGCCATTGCCTTTTCCATATTAGATACGATATCTCCAAGTTTTTTTAGATCCTTTCGATTGATATTCATACATATATGTTTGATTGCTAATCCTTCTAGAACCTCTCTGACTTCATAAAGCTCCTTTGCATCCTCTAAGGATATCTCACTTACTACAGATCCCCTTCTTGGATAATAAGTCACTAAACCATCCTGATCCAATTGCTTTAATGCTTCTCTAACTGGGGTCCTACTTACATTTAATTCAGTAGCAATATTCTCTTCTATTAATTTTTCTCCCGGTTTTAAATTATTCTCCAGAATATCATATTTTATTTTTTGATATACTTCTTGGCTTATAGGCATCCCAATTCTTAACTCGCTCATCTTATCCCTTTCCTTTACTGTAATATTGCTCACTATGGTGTTATCTTTCTTATTTTACCTGTCTGATTACGTCTATAACCGAACCATCTCTATATTGAACCACACCTACAATCCTATCACCAAATTCAATAGTATCTGGTTTTCCCGTTATATTTTCCGCTATTTTTTGTAATTCCTCTATGGTATATATCTTTAAATTTTCTTTTTTGAATCTTTCAATTAAATCTTTCCTAAGTGGATTTACAGCTATACCATAATCCGTTACAACCACATCTATTGTTTCTCCTGGTGTTACAACAGTGGTCACCTTATCCACCACAATTGGAATTCTACCTCTAATTAGTGGGGCTAATATGATAGAAATATTTGCACCGGCTGCCGTATCAGAATGTCCACCTGAAGCCTGACTTATAACTCCATCTGAACCAGATATAACATTTACATTGAAATCTGTATCTATTTCTAAAGCTCCTAGAAGGACAATATCCAATTTATTTACTGCACAACCTGCATTGTGTGGATTGGCATAAAATCCTGCGTCTACTTCAAAATGTTTAGGGTTTTTTCCTAAGGATTCTGCTGCTACTAAATCAAAACATTGAGTATCAAATAATCCTTCCATCAATCCTTCTTCTAGAAGGTCTACTAACTGAGCAGTGATTCCTCCAAGTCCAAAACTACCTTTTATGTTTTGCTCAATCATCTTTTCTTTCATAAGGGAAGTTACTGCTAGTGAAGCTCCCGCTGCACCTGTTTGATATGAAAATCCATTTTTAAAATATCCTGATGCCATAATCACCTTCAACGCATTTTCCGCTATTAATAGATCCTTTGGATTTGTAGTACTTCTAATAGCACCTGATACTATGCCTTTTGGATCTCCAATAGATTCCACTTCAACTATATAATCCACTTGAGTCTGATTAATACTTGCCGGTAAACAAGGATATTCCACTAGATTATCAGTGATTAATACTACATGATCAGCATAATTGGCATCAACAAGTGCATATCCTAATGAACCACAAGCTGAAGGTCCTGAAAACCCATTTGCATTCCCATATTCATCACTAGCTGGAGCTCCTAAAAACGCAACATCAATTTTTAACTCTCCTGACTCAACAGCTCTTGCCCTTCCACCATGGGATCTTATAATAACAGGTTTTTTTAAGATTCCTTCTGAAATAGCAGTGCCTAGAGGATCTCTTAATCCACTGGTTTCAATTCCAGTTATTACACCATTTTTAATATGTTCAATCAATGGTCCATGACATGTGGATAAAGAACTTGCTGCAACTTTAATATTCTTGATTCCTAGGTGTGCTATAACATCCAACACCATATTTACAATATAATCACCACTTCTAAAATGGTGGTGAAAGGATATGGTCATCCCATCTTTTAACCCTACTGCTTTCACAGCTTCTTCTAAAGAATCTACTAATTTATTTTTATGTGGTAATGGTCTTTTTAGCTTTGGACCTACTTTATTTCCCTCTGGAATTATACTAAAAGGACTTTCATAAGCCTTAAGCTCTCCTACACCTTCTATATATGCCGGTATTTCCCTACCTACTCCATTTTTATTCATTTTGATCCTCCTCTCTATATACTCCAGTTGCCTTAGCTAATTCTAATACTCTATATGCCCTATCAACAATTGGCCCATCTATCATCTTTCCATCTAAAGCTATAACCCCTGAGCCACTTCTTTCCGCTTCCTCTATAGCATCTAATACCCTTAAAGCATTTTTTATCTCTTTATCAGTAGGAGTATATACTTCATGGGCTAAACTTACTTGTCTAGGATGGATAACCGACTTACCATCAAAACCTAATTGTTTTATTAACTTAGTCTCGTTAATAAATCCTTCATCATCATTTATGTCGGAAAATACTGTATCCAAAGCATATATCCCTGCTGCCCTAGCCGCTAATACAATTTGACTTCTAGCTGCCAATATCTCTATTCCTTCACTAGATCTTGTAGTCTTTATACTAGTTACAAAATCCTCAGCACCAATTGCAATTCCTATTAATCTTTTACTTGATTTTGCTATCTCATATGCGTTCATAGCACCAAGAGGCCCTTCTATGGCAGCCATCATCTTAGTAGTACCTACCTCTATACCCACCTTCTCTTCTATCTCTTGGATAATTCGTTCCACCTCTAAAACATCCTCCGGGGTTTCTGTTTTAGGTAATCTTATAACATTTGGTTGTGCTCTTACCATAGCTTCCAAATCGTCCCTACCAAATGGCGTATCTAAACCATTAATTCTAACAACTGTCTCAGTATCACCGTAATCCATAGTCGTTAAAGCATTATATACTAAAAATCTAGCAGCATCCTTTTCTTTTATTGATACGGAATCTTCTAAGTCAAACATAATGGAATCCGAACCATATAAATGTGCATCCATTATATTTGCTGGATTATTTCCAGTTACATACATCATAGTCCTTCGTAATTTCACCATTTATATCACTCTCCCCATTTGTATTCATCTATATCTGCGGACCTATAAAGCGCCGTAAGAGTTCTTGACTTTATTACAAAGTCCACTGCTCCTTTATCTACAGCCCTAACAGTAGCATTTTTTACACCTTTACTCTTCATTGTCTCTTCTATTACTTCTTTAATTTGTCTGCCAAATTGCTTCATTACTGCGCTTTGCAAACTAATCTCAATTCCGCCCTTGTCTGTAGGCTCAATTATTATACTTATATCACTGGATTCTACAGTTCCAGCTATTCCTATTTTCTTCAGCTCCATTTGATTACCTCCTTGACATTTTTACATATCTTTTCTAATTTTATCAATAACTGGTTTTGCATCATCTGATACTATATATTTATAAGTTGTCATTGGAACTAACTGTTTCAATGACTCCATATTGCCTTCTTTAATTGATTTTCTAACCTTCGTGGCACTAATAACCCCTTCACCTACCGTAAGTCTCGGGATCTCTTCTACTTGAATATTATATATCGGAAGCAGTTTCATAATTGCCTTGTTGTATTCATTTGTAACTGGATCATTAGGCTCTCTACCCACAAACCTTTTGTTAATACCAAGTACTGGACAAATATACTCTACAAATAATTTTATATCCAAAGTAGCGTGGGTTTTAACTACCGTATTTTCTTCCTTTAGAAAATAAGAGGGAAAAGTTGAATTAGATATAATATAATTCTCTCCTTTATGGATTATTACATTATCTAAATGGCTAGTTCCTTCTCTCAAAAGTTTTAACCTAATATCATTAGGAAATAAAGAACGATCTTCCCATACAAGAAAGATATGCACTATATCACTACTTTTTGCAGCTTTTTCAATTAAATATTGATGTCCTAAGGTAAAGGGGTTACAGTTCATAACTATACTAGATATAATAGCCCCTTCCTTCTTACTACGCTTAAGATTTTCTACGTACTTTTCTATTCCCTTTGGATCATTTTCCAAAAGGGATACTTTGTCATCTACTGATGATATTTCTCTAAATCCTGTATCTTCGAAGAATTTTTTATTTTCTGGCCCAGTAAAGACAAATAAATGCATATTGCCTCTTTGGTACTGGGTATTTATCAATTGTGAAATTATCTTATTAAAGATGCCTTCTCCTTGAAATTCTCCATTAACAGCTATACATTTTAGTACATTTCCCGATAATGAACCTGTCCCAATAAGTGAGTCCTCCTGATATACACCAATTGTATAGTCGATATCTTCTTCGAATAAAAGGTCATGGTCCTTTAAAAACATTATTATTTTCTGCTTTTCAGAATTACGCCCTAAGTTAATAGTTCTTATATTAATATCTCTTTTATACATATACATAACCTCAGTACAATATATTTTTATTATCCTAGGACTTCAAGAATAAACATCAATACCTGTGGAAACACAGATATCACTGTGACCATTCTTATAACCTGTAGGACCACCACATCTGCACTTTCTATTCCAATATCCGCAGATATCAACGCCATATCAGAGGCACCAGCAGGTGTAGCTGCTAACATAGCTTCTGCTAAAGACATATTATATTTCTTATGTAGTATATTGCCTATTAAGAAGCAAGCTACTAAATAGCCTGATACTAACAAAAACCCTGGCCATATAAGATATCTCATCTGACTTACTTCATTCATGCCAATGCTACTACCAATATAGGCACCTGATAATAGTTGAGCTATCCATCTCATCCACCTAGGCATAGACCCCTTGTTGGTAGACAATTTAAATACTATAGTACTTATCATGGAAAAAACCAATGTAGCTGAAGGTATGCCTGTTTTACTGCCTAATATACCAAAAGTGGATGCTACCATTATAGTAAGGAGCAGATTTTGAATACTATCATTACGGGTTATCGACCTTTTATACACTTCTTCTGTTTCTCCATCTTTCAAATGCCTTAGCTTTGATACCTTATTAATTATTAATGGAAATAGACCCACACCAAATATTAGTCTTGTAAATTGCATAACTGCAACAGTAGAAGAATCCGCTCCCATCTCTTCACTTATAATAGGTACTTCACTAATTCCTCCTGGTATAGCACTCATCAGAGACGTAACCAAATCTAGATGACTAGTATAATGAATGATAAGTCCTAAAACAATATTTAAGATTAACATTCCCACCAGAAGAACTGTTGCTGGCTTATAAATATGTTTAAGCCTTTTTAAATCGCTTTTTTCTAATCCAATAGCAATAAATGAACCGGCTATAATCTGTGCTATGGTTTTACTTACCGCTGGCATATATGCCAATCCTGTGCTTATGTTCAAGATGGATACTGCTATAATACTTCCTACCATCATAGCACCTGGTACCTTAAGTTTTAGGAATATATAACCAACAATTAGAGCTACAACTATCGTTAATAAAAAGTTTTCCATAGTACCATCCTTTGCTTAGTTAGTTTTTATATCAAGTTTATTTTAGAACATAAACCCCCACCCAATACTGCGGGTCAAGGGTTTACTTATCTAAAAAGATAATTCCAATGAAACTAACCAGCTATCTTAGCCTTATTCTTAGATATTAGTGGTTTAACTACTGGCCATAATAGTGATATTAAACTGATTACCATAAGTACCGCTGTAATTGGCTTAGTAAATACGTTTATTACATTACCTTGCTCAATCATTATTGCTCTTCTTAAGTTGGACTCGATCATTTCTCCTAATACCAATCCTAGAATTAAAGCTGCATTATTAAATCCAAACTTTGAGAAAGCAAATCCTATAATACCAGCTATTATCATTAAAAATACATTTCCCGTATTGTTTTGTAATGCAAAGCTTCCTATAGTAGCCAATAGAATAATAACAGTTCCAAGTATACTGTAAGGAATAGAAAGTATCTTACCAAACACTTTAGCTACAGCAAAGGATACAACAACCATAAATATATTAGTAACTATCATGGATACAAACACACTACTTAAATATTGAGGTTGAGTTTTAAGTAGTAGGGGTCCCATTTGAACACCTTTCATAACCAATGCAGACATCATAATAGCTGCAGCATTACCACCAGGAATACCTAATGAAAGCAATGGAACCATAGAACCACCTGTCGCCGCGTTATTAGCTGTTTCAGATGCAGCAATTCCTCTAGGCTCACCTTTACCAAAAGTTTCAGGATGCTTAGATAGTTTTACTTCTGAGGTATAACTTAAAAATGAAGCTATCGTAGCTCCTGCTCCTGGAAGTATACCTACTATAGTACCCATCACACCAGATCTAGCAATAGTTCCCTTTATATTCCATAACTCTTTCATAGATATAACTTTATCTTCTACTGTATTATTTTTAGGTCCAGCTTCATCTAATTCTTCTATTTTACTTCTTTCTTTGGTTTCTTTTAGTACTTGAGTAATAGCAAACATACCTATCATTACAGGAATCATTTCAATACCTGATAATAAGGTTGAATTACCCCATGTAAATCGTGCAAATCCTCCAATAGGATCCATTCCAACAGTTGCTAACCATAATCCCAGTAAACCGGATATTAATGTTTTAAGTACATTCCCTTCATCTAATGCTGTTAGCACTGATAATCCCATGAAGGATATAGCAAATAATTCAGAAGGACCAAACTTTAACGCCGCTGTAGCAAGCTGTGGACTGATTAAAAACATTGCTATAGCTGCTGCAATACCACCTAATGCGGAACAAAACAGTGAAATACTTAACGCCTTCATTGGCTGTCCATTTTGCGCCATTGGATGACCGTCAAATGTAGTTGGTGCACTTGAAGGTGTTCCTGGTATTTTAAACAAAATAGCAGTGATTCCTCCACCTGTTATAGCCGCACAATATACTGCTACTAGAAATGCTATTGAAGTTACTGGGTCCAAACCATATGTAAAAGTCAAACCTAGTACTACTGCCATTGATGCACTCACTCCAGGAAGAGCACCAAATATAACTCCTAATACAGTACCGAAAAATATTAATACAAGAGTACTTGGAACAAATACTACCTCTAAGCCCATCATTAATAATTCCATTTTGCTACCTCCTTATATCAGTGATTCAAGGAATAACGCAAAGTTTCTAAATGCTCCAACTCCTCTAGGAAGCATTATTCCTAACAAACTGTTAAATAGTACATATAAAATAGCTACACTAACTAATGAAGATAATACTAAGATCTTTATTCTCTTTTCTCCTAAAAGCCTTGAATATACCATGAAAAAAATAATTGAGCTAAATACAAATCCTAAGTAATCTAGGCTAAAAGAATAAATTAACAATAATACACTACCTATAAATAATTTACTTGTTACAATTTTTTTAATGTTAAAATCAATCTTGAAGGTCTCCCCTTTTTGTCTGTTTTTATACACCTTTGCCATATTTATAGCTATAAAAACAATCAATAAACCTAATAATAATCTGGGCCATTCTGCCGCATCTAATATTCCTGTTGCTGGATCATGTCCGATACCGCCAATATAGAAGAAACAATAAATGAAAAATACTAATAGTCCCCCATTAAATAATAATTCTAGAGCCATTTATTTCACTCCTTTTTAATAATTTATAAATCTATTTATAATTTTGATAAACATTTTTAAATTTAATTACTAGGACTAGCTTCCTTAGATAAAACATACCTGTGATTCAAAGAAGGCTAGTCCTATGTAAAAATACATCTTAATTTTTTAAGTCTGTAATTCTATCTATGGAGCTAAAAGTTCCTTCATATCTTCATAGTATTGGAACCATAAATCTTTGAATTCTTCTGAAGTAGCGAAACCTGGTCTATCATTTAAACCTACAGTTACTTTCCAATCGTTCCATTCAGGCATTTCATTTACTTTTATAGCAGCTGCTTCTATTGCATCAATAGCTCCTTGAGGTGTACCTTTTTTAGCTACAATACCTCTCCATGGTCCTATATATGCTTCATAACCTAGTTCACCTGTACATTCTACATCTGGTAAAGCAGTTGATCTTTCTTCAGCTAATAATACGATACCCTTCATATCTCCAGATTCGATATATGCTTTTCCATCAAATGGACTTGTCATTACCATGTCAGTATGTCCACCCATTACTGCTGCGTTAACTTCAGCGCCACTTGCATAAGGTATAAAGTTTACTTCTATTCCTGCTGCTTCAAATAATTGTTTTGCAGAAGCACCATCCATACCGTTAATGGACATCATTCCTATTGTAGGAGCTTTACCTGGGTTAGCTTTTACATATTCAATCATTTCTCCCATATTGTTATATGGTACGTGTTTTCCAGCTAATACAATATTTGAATCTTGAACTAATCTAACTACATGCACTGTATCGTTTAAAATATCAAAATTTGTAGTTCCATCTACTGCAGCTATAACATGAGAAGGAGTATACATTGAGAAAGTATATCCATCTGCTGGTTGGTTTGCATGGAACTCAGCGCCTTTTACCCCACCTGCACCTTCTACGTTATTGATATTGATAGTAACCCCTAATTCTTTTTCCATCAATGGTGCCCATGCTCTAATTGTAGTATCAGTACCACTGCCTGGACCCCATGGAATAATAAACTCAATTGGTCTTTCAAAAGTCCATTCGCCATCCGCTACATCTTTATTAGCAGGTTCTGAACCACATCCGACTAATAAAGCAAATACTAAAACTAAAGTTAAGCTAAGTAACATAATCTTCTTTCTCATTATTACATCTCCTTTGATTTTACTGTATTATTTACTTCATTTTCAAAATACATATTTCATTGGAATCCTTTACCACTAAAACATTTTAGTTATTTTCTAAAACTTTGTAGCCCTTACAACATAAGTCTATGAATCCAACAACTACATTTAAATATTTAATACTTCTATTTCCCCCTCTAATTGTACTTCACTAACCCCGTTGCATAGCTCAGCCCCTTTACAATAAATTCTATTTAATTTTGGCTACAAATATTTTTGATACCTTTCTGTAATTTTTAGAACCACGTGCTAAATAGATACGGAAATAGTACAATTTCGCAATCGTTTTCCACAGTGTAATACTATCTCAATCAATTTATTATTCCTATACTAAAGATTCATGTTAGATAAGTTGTCTAACTTTTCAATTGCTAATATAGTGTCTATTACATCCATATTGGTATCAGAAGATACTACTTCTAATAGCGGTATTACTTTGTTTCTAATTTCTTTTTTAGAGATTGGATTATATACACTACCTAGTGCGTCTTGTATCTCTACTCGAAACTCATCTTCATTCTTCATTTTTATTTTTGTCCCACAACCCCAATGATTCGGATATCTATTTGTAAAAACATCCTTAGGTCTAACCTTTACTTTTCTTAATAAACTTTGGACTTCTTTATTTCCTATTTTATCCATACTAAAATCCTCCAATGTAACATTACCACTTATTAAAGCTGTTGCTACAGTATATGGTATAGAAAACTTTGCTTCTACTGGAGTCTTAGGATTCAAACTACTATCTGTCAACCCACATTGCTTATATCCTACTAAGTAAGTATCTACAACTATTTCATCAATCAAATCTACATTTATATCGTACTGCTTCTTTAAGTAAATAGCCGAATCTATAGCACAATGTGTACTCCGACAACAAGGATAAGGTTTATTATCAACATTTTGTATCTCGTAGATTGTTCCTAAATCATTTGTAACCATTGACAAATCATATTCATCTGACATAGCTTTTAAAAGTCCGCCATCCTTAGCATTTAATATATTCTTAGGACCTGTCATGCCCGACTTTGATAATATGGCACTTTCTAAACCACTAGAAGATGCTCTTGCTGGGTGTAGTATCTTTGAGCTTGATCCATCTTCAAGGAATGCCCATAATCCAAAGGATTGAGTCCCAGCCATTCCCAAGGCATACAATGTTTGTTCAAAATTTAGATTCAATAGCTTAGAGGCAGTAGCTGCCGCGCCAAAAGTTCCAGCAGTAGACGTTACATGCCATCCCTTATTTCTATGACTTGATACTCCAAATGCGATTCCAATCCTAGACATAATCTCATAACCACAGAGAACAGCCTCTAGAAATTGTTTTCCTGATGATTTTAAATATTGAGCCAAGCATAAGGCCGTTGGCACCACTATAGTTCCTATATGAGTTTTTGATTTTGTATGTACATCATCAAGCTCTAATCTATGTCCCATTAATGAATTTAGAAAAACAGCTTGTACCAGTGGCATCTTTATATCCATTCCCCATATACTAACATCATCACCATCTGGATAATAAGACTTATATTCATTTACAATACTTAAAATCATCTTATCTTTTGACGCTCCTGCAGCAACTGCATATGAATCCAACACACATAGTTTTGTAGATTCTACTACATCTAATGGGATGTCTTCAAATTTTAAGTCTACAATAAATCTTGATAATTGCTCCAACTCATTCATGAATTCACCTCCTGTTAACTGCAATGAACGCTTAAATTTTGCATTTCTAACTAGCTAGTCCCTTGTGAAAACGATTTGTATTTGTTTTGTATACAATCCTTGTATATAGTATTATATGGCAAATTTTCTGATTATACCAATAGTTAAATTATTATCCCTGCCATAGGCAAAACCTATATACATGGTTCTTTACCAAATAAAATAAAACAAACCAGCTAAATAGGCTGGTTTGTTTTAAAATACACATTTATTAACTCAATAAATACTTTAGCTACTCTTGATTGATACATATTTGGATTCGTAGCTATGCAAGTATTCCAATAAGAAGATTCATCATTATCAATAAAGTAATAGTCTGCGTCATATTTGCCCTCAAAAATCTTTATGTACTCTAAAGGTATCATGGTTATCCCATATCCAGTACTGGCCAATCGTCTTGCTGTTTCATAGCTTTTTGTGGTCAGTGCTATCCTTGGATTAATGCCTGCAGTATCTAAAATAATATCACAAACATTTCTAATACCCTTACCCTTATCTACCATTATGAATTTTTCATCTTTTAAAAGTCTAATATCTATTTTAGGGTATGAGCTATTGCTATCCTCATTCTTCTTTTTATATGTAGCTGGTATATATCCCTTTTTTGTTACTATAACAAAAGGATCTTTATATAGTACATCATATAATATAGATTTATTCTGCCTCTTTGGATGATTATGCATAATTGCAAAGTCAATGGTACAATCTAGTAATTCCTGTTCTAAAATACTAGAATTCTTTTCCGTTATATATATTTCAATATTAGGATATTTATCATTAAATGGTGGTATTATCTTTGGTAATAAATAAGAGCCCATAAAATTAGTTATGCCTATGGTTACTCTTCCTTTTTTTAAATCATTGATATATGTTATCTCATTTGTGAAATCGTTATAGATATTTAAAATCTCATTGGCTGCTTTATAATATTTTTCCCCAGCTAGGGTTAACATCATACCACCTTGATGCCTGATAAATAACGGGGTTCCTATGCTTTGCTCAATTTTTTGTAAAGCTTGGCTTAAAGATGGCTGTGCAACAAAGAGTTTTTTTGCAGCTTCTGAGATACTCTTTGTTTCGGCTATTGTTTTTACATATAGTAACTCTCTATCATTCATCCTAAATCTCTCCTTAATATAGGCATTACCTATAGGTTCTATAATAAAAAGAATATTAGACTATATATCGATTTAATTATACACTAAAGTCAGGATACGAACAATACTAAATATTTAGAAATCGAGGAGGCTATTAATGATAGAACTTGTAGATCGACCAGTCAAGATTTTAAATGGAAGAAAAATTGTACTTCAAGATGATAACAAAGATTTTGATTTGAATGAAGCAAGAAAAGGAACTATATCTTATGGAATTTTAAGTTCTCATAATCATTCAAATGAAATTGCAAACTTACAGCTAAAGTTTGATTCTATTACTTCTCATGATATTACATATGTAGGAATAATTCAGACTGCAAGAGCTAGCGGTATGGAAAAATTTCCACTTCCCTATGTGTTAACAAATTGCCACAATAGTTTATGTGCAGTAGGTGGCACCATAAATGAAGATGATCATAAATTTGCTTTATCCGCCGCGAAAAAATATGGCGGCATCTATGTACCGCCAAATCTAGCTGTTATACATTCTTATAATAGAGAAATGATGACAAAGTGCGGAAATATGATTTTAGGCTCTGATAGTCACACTAGATATGGTTCCCTTGGAACAATGGCAGTAGGTGAAGGTGGAGGAGAACTAGCTAAACAACTTTTGGAGCAAACATATGATATAAAATACCCAGATGTTGTAGCTATTTACTTAAGAGGTGAATTAAATCCTGGTGTAGGCCCTCAAGATGTAGCATTAAATATTATAAAGGCTGTTTTTGATAATGGCTTTGTTAAGAATAAGGTAATGGAATTTATAGGTGATGGAGTTGAGCATTTATCTGTAGAATATAGAAATGGAATAGATGTTATGACTACAGAAACCACTTGTTGGAGTTCTATATGGGAAACTGATGATAAGGTTAAGGAATACTACGAAATACATGGCAGACCAGATGACTATAAATTACTTCAACCTGCTGAGGTAGCTGTTTACGATGGATTAGTAGAAATTGATTTATCAAAGATCAAGCCATCTATTGCCTTGCCTTTCCACCCTAGTAATGTATTTACAATTGAAGAAGTAAAAAACAATGCTAAAGAAATATTTGCAAAGATTGAAGAAGATAGTAAAAAACTCTTTGAATCCAACGATGTAACTGTAGATCTAGTGAGTAAAATTGTAGATGGAAATGTTCATGTAGATCAAGGAATTATAGTAGGGTGTTCAGGTGGTACCTTTGATAATATAGTTGCAGCTGCAGATATTATAAAGAACAAATCCTTGGGTAATGGTTCATTCTCAATGAGTGTTTATGCAGGTAGTCAGCCAACTTATATGGTGTTGGTGAAAAATGGTGTTGTAGCAGATTTAATGGCAGCTGGAGCTGTTATGAAACCAGCATTTTGTGGCCCATGTTTTGGTGCAGGGGATACGCCGGCTAATAATGAGCTTTCAATTAGGCATGCTACTAGAAATTTCCCTAATAGAGATGGTTCAAAACCAAATGAAGGACAAATCTCTATGGTAGCTCTCATGGATGCAAAATCCATTGCAGCAACAGCTATTAATGGCGGAATCTTAACTGCTGCTGATGAGTTAGATGTAGAATATACTAGCCCAAAATACTACTTTGATAAAGCTATTTATGAAAATAGGGTCTATGATGGCTGGGGCAAAGAAGACCTTGACCTAGAGTTGGTCACAGGACCTAATATTAAAGATTGGCCAGAGATGCCTGAAATGACAGAACATACATTGTTGAAAGTAGTAACACATATCACCGATCCAGTAACTACTACAGATGAACTAATACCATCAGGAGAGACTTCATCATACAGGTCCAATCCTATAAGATTAGCTGAATTTACATTAAGTAGGAAAGATCCTAGTTACGTAGGAAATTCTAAGGAAGTCCATAAATATGAAATAGTTAGAGGAAAAGGACAAAACCCAGAAAAGGCCTTTGACGAACTAAAAACTGTATATGAATCTATTAGAGAAATTGAAGGATTCAACAATATAAACCCATTTGATGTAGGTATCGGTAGTACTATTTATGCAAATAAACCTGGAGATGGTTCAGCTAGAGAACAAGCAGCTTCATCTCAAAGGGTACTAGGGGCTTGGGGTAATATTGCAAAAGAATATGCAACAAAAAGATATAGATCCAATCTACTAAATTGGGGAATTACTCCTTTCTTAATAGAAAACCATAATCTATTAAATAAAGACGATTTCGTGTTTATTCCTAATATTAAGGAATCCATATTAAATAAAAATGACCAGATTAAAGCCTATATACTAGGAGAAGAAATCAGAGAAATAGTATTGTCTTTAGGTGAATTAACTGATATTGAGAGAGAAATCTTAGTCAGTGGTTCATTAATAAATTACAATAAATCAATGCTAAGTAAATCAATATAAAGAAATTAATTTCAGGGGAGGTTTCTTCCCCCTTTTTTTAATAATTTAATAGGAGGACGGATATATGGGACTTACTATAACTGAGAAGATTTTAAGTAAATCATTAGTCCATGGAGAACTAAAAAGAGGCAGCAGAATTGGAATAATGGCCGACCAAACGTTATCCCATGACTTGAACGTAATCATGACTTATCTAGTTCTTGAGACTATAGGTCTTAAAGAAAAAAAGGTAGAAACAGCTGTACAATATATTGACCATAATATGATTCAAGCTGATTATAAAAATGCAGATGACCACAACTATATAATGGACATGACTTCAAAGCTTGGTATCATCACTGCTAGAAGTGGAAGTGGTATTTGCCATCATCTTCACTTAGAACATTTTGCAGCACCAGGTAAAATATTAATTGGTGGTGATTCACATACAGTGGCAGCAGGTGGTATAGGATCACTTTCCTTTGGTGTAGGGGGTTTTGATAATGCTATGTCTATTGCAGGACAACCCTTCTACTTAACAATGCCTAAAATTGTTAAAGTCCATTTAATAGGAAAGCTTCAACCTTTTGTGTCGGCTAAAAATATTATCTTTGAGCTTTTAAGGCAGGTTTCTGTTAAAGGTGGCGTAGGCAAAATATTTGAATATAGTGGAGAGGGTATAAAATCCCTTAATGTGTCAGAACGCTCAACCATAACTAATATGGGTGCAGAAACAGGTGCCACTACTTCTATATTTCCCAGTGACGAAAACACTAAAAATTGGTTAAAATCTTTTGACAGGGAAAATGATTTCATATCCTTAGAAGCAGATGATGATGCTATATATGATGAAGTAATAGAAATAAACTTAAGTGAATTAGAGCCTCTTATTGCCCTACCTTCACAGCCAGACAATATAGTAAAGGTAAAAGATGTTGCAGGATTAAAAATAGACCAAGTTATGATAGGCAGCTGTACCAATACTTCAGTCCAAGATATATTAAATGTAGCAAATATCTTAGATGGACAAATAGTTGATAGTAGTGTGGAACTAGGAATCTATCCTTCTACTAAAACAGTTGTACAGGAAAGCATAGAAAGGGGTGCATATAGTAAAATCCTGCTATCTGGTGCTAGAGTATTTGAGCCTATCTGTGGAGGATGTAATGGATGTGGATTTGCACCTCCTACTAATGGTGTTTCTTTGAGAACCACTCCTAGAAATTTTAGTGGTAGATCAGGAACAAAGACAGACCAGGTCTATTTAGTGGCACCTGAAACCGCTGCTGCTTCTGCAATAACTGGAGTGATTACCGACCCTAGAGAACTAGGTAAGGATGCCATTGAATTTGATATCCCAGAAAAATTTATATTTGACAGTAGCACTTTTGTTAAACTTAAAAAAAATCCAAATCAAATCATAAGAAAAGGACCTAATATCAAACCTATACCTGAGTTCTCTAGTATGGAAGATGTAACTACAGGTGAAGCCATCCTTAAATTAAGCGATGATATCACCACTGATCACATATGTCCAGCAGGTGCATTGTATCTTCCTATTCGCTCCAATATACCAGAAATGTCAAAACACTCCTTCAGGGTAATTGATGAAACATTCTATAAAAGAGCGATGAAATCTAAAGGTTCTATATTAGTTGCCGGTCACAACTATGGCCAAGGGTCTAGCAGAGAACAGGCGGCAATTATACCACGATACTTAGGTATCAATATAATACTTGCTAAAAGTTTTGCCCGTTTACATCTTGCAAATTTAGTGAATTGGGGAATATTGCCCTTAGTATTTAAAAACGATACAGATTATGATTCTATTGACCAAGGGGATATATTAGAAGTATGTACAGACAATCTATTAGAAGGTAAGGATATTAAGGTTAGAAATATTACTAAAAACTCTACTATTTATCTTGTTTCTCCTGTATTCCAAGAAGATTTAGATGCTATTAAAGAAGGTGGTTTTGTTAATGTTTTAAGGAGTAAAAATAAATAGGAGGTTAAAAATTATGAAAATCAAAATGACTGTACCAATAGTTGAGCTAGATGGAGATGAAATGGCCAGAGTGCTGTGGAGCTGGGTTAAAGAAAGTTTAATAGAGCCCTTTGTAGATTTAAAAGTTGAATACTACGATTTGCATATTAAAAACAGGGATAATACCAATGATATAGTAACAATAGATGCCGCAAATGCCATAAAAAAATATGGTGTAGGAGTAAAATGTGCTACTATTACCGCCAATAAGGATAGGCAGGATGAATATGATTTGAAAGAAATGTGGAAAAGCCCAAATGGTACTATTAGGAAGATATTGAATGGTACAGTTTTTAGAACTCCTATTATCTTAGACACACTAACACCTATTATCCCAACATGGACGAAGCCAATTACTATTGCAAGACATTCCTATGGGGATATCTATATATCTACAAGTCTTGAAATTGGTAAAGATACGAAAGTAGATTTTGTTCTAACAGATAAAAATGGCTATGAAACTAAATATCCAGTCTTTGATTTTAATGAAGAAGGCATTTTAATGGGCCATATCAATTTGGATTCCTCTATTAAGGACTTTGCTCACACTTGTTTTAAATATGCTCTAAATAGTAAAACCGATTTAATCTTTGGAACAAAAGACACAGTAACTAAAACATATGATTATAAATTTAAAGATATCTTCCAAAACTTATATAACAATCAATACAAAGCATCCTTCGAAGAAGAAGGTATTAGCTATACTTATACACTTATAGATGATGCTATTTCCAGGGCAATCAAATCAAATGGAGGAGTAATCTGGGCATGCAAAAACTACGAAGGAGATCTGATGAGCGATATGGTAGCCACAGGATTTGGAAGTCTTGCACTTATGACATCAGTATTAGTATCATCAGATGGAAATTATGAATATGAAGCAGCCCACGGAACAGTAAAAAGCCATTATTATCGACATTTAAGCGGAGAGAAAACCTCAACTAATCCTATTGCTATTATCTTTGCTTGGACTGGAGCTCTTAGAAAAAGGGGAGAACTAGATGCCAATGAGGATTTAGTAAACTTCTCAAATAAACTAGAAGAAGCAACTATTAACATAGTAAATAAAGGCATTATGACCAAAGATTTAATAAAAATGTCTTCCGTGGAGAATAAAAAATGGGTGAATAGCCAAAAGATGATTGACTCTATCGCTGAAAACTTACAGTCTATTCTTCTTTAAGGCCAGTGAAAGTCCAACTTGTCATCCCGAGATTTACCCTTACACTCCAAAAGTATTTCCTAAGTCTTACATTAAGGTTAGCAAAGGATCTTGAATATATTGAAATATATAATCCGATCCTTCTTTTAGGATGACAATGAGAAAACTACTTTCTACATTTGCTACTGGACATAATTAGGGTAATAATTGGAAAAACATTCAAATTGTTTTTTTAAAAAACAAGGACTTCGTACATTTGTATAGTATTATAAATATATATAGTCTTTTACAAATTTTAGGAGGTGGATTTTATGAAAGGTATTGTTGATTTAAATTCAGATCTTGGCGAAAGTTTTGGTACTTATGTCTTAGGTTTAGACAAAGAAGTAATTAAACATGTAAGTAGTGTTAATATTGCCTGTGGTTGGCATGCTGGTGATCCTCTGATAATGGATGAAACAGTAAAACAGGCTGTAAGTAATGGTGTCGCTATAGGAGCCCACCCAGGTTATCCTGATTTAATGGGATTTGGCAGAAGGAATTTAGATATTACCCCAAAAGAGGCTCGAGCATATATGATTTATCAACTAGGGGCCTTAAATGCTTTTGCCGCAGCACATAATGTAAAAATCCAACATATGAAACTCCATGGCGCCTTTTATAATACTGCTTCAGTAAATCCTGAATTAGCAGAAGCAGTAATAAATGGGATTCTAGATGTTGATAAAGATATTATTCTTTTAGCTTTAAGTGGTACCTATATTGCAAAACGAGCACAGGAAAAAGGCCTAAGGGTTGCACAAGAGGTTTTTGCAGATAGAGCATATAATACAGATGGAACTCTAGTTAACAGAAGGCTACCTGGAGCTGTTATTCATGACCAAGAAGAAGCCATTAGAAGAATTAAAAAGATGGTATTAGAAGGTAAAGTAACTGCAATTAATGGTCAGGAAATCGATATCATCGCCGATTCCATATGTGTCCATGGGGATAATCCTGAGGCAGTAAACTTTGTAAAATTTATTAGGGAAAGCTTAATTGCTGAAGGTGTAGAAATTAAAAATTTAAACGAATTTATTTAAGGAGGATATAAAATTTGGCTAATAAAACTAAAAATAATAATTTATCCGTATTATTAGGAGCAGCATTTTTGATGGCTACCTCTGCTATTGGTCCCGGGTTTCTGACCCAAACAGCTACTTTTACTGCTGATTTAGGGGCAACCTTTGGATTCGTTATTCTAGTATCAGTAATTATATCAATAGTTGCGCAACTTAATGTTTGGAGCATTATCGGTGTTTCAGGAATGAGAGGACAGGATGTAGCAAATAAAGTATTGCCCGGTTTAGGGTATTTTGTTGCTGCTTTAGTTGCCTTAGGTGGACTAGCTTTTAATATTGGTAATGTTGGGGGCGCAGCTTTAGGCCTTAATGTAATGTTTGGTCTTGACTTGAAAATCGGAGCCGCTATTTCCGCTATATTAGCTATTGGTATATTCATCTCTAAAGAAGCTGGTAAAGCTATGGATACTTTAACTAAAATATTAGGTGCAGCTATGATTCTTATGGTTGGCTATGTTGCAATATCAACAGCACCTCCTGTAGGAGAAGCTATTCATAGAACATTTATCCCAGAGCAAATACCTTTCTTGGCGATTATTACTTTAGTTGGTGGTACAGTTGGTGGATATATAACCTTTTCAGGTGGTCATAGGCTTTTAGATGCTGGTATATCTGGCGAAGATAATCTAGGTCAAATTAAACAGTCCGCTCTCATGGGAATGGGTGTTGCAAGTATTATGAGAGTTTTGCTATTCTTAGCAGTCCTAGGTGTAGTATCTAAAGGTATGGTACTTGACCCTGCCAATCCTCCTGCTTCTGCTTTTAAACTTGCAGCAGGAAATATCGGATATAAGTTCTTTGGTGCAGTTATCTGGGCAGCAGCACTTTCTTCTATTGTTGGTGCAGCTTATACTTCAGTTTCATTTTTAACTACATTGGCTGAAGTTGTTAATAAGCATGAAAATAAATGGATTATGGGTTTTATTGCTGTTTCAGCACTTATGTTTATTACCATTGGACAACCTGTTACCTTGCTTGTAGTTGCTGGATCTTTAAATGGGCTTATATTACCAATTACCCTTGGAACCATGCTGCTAGCAGCTAGAAACAAAAACATAATCGGGGATTACGAACACCCTACATGGTTATTGATACTTGGTATTATAGTTGTATTTGTTACACTTTTCCTTGGAATTAGATCTTTATCCGGACTTAAAGCTCTATTCTAAACAAGAAAAATAAAGTTGGTGAAAACATGTATAATGAGACAAAATTTATTCCTGCTGGCGATAAATCCCTAGTTATGGAATTTGGAAACAGTATTAAACCTGAAATTAATGCTAAAATTAGCAATATGGTAAAATCTCTTGATAAATTAAAAATTGTAGGTATTAGCGAGATTATCCCAACCTATAGATCCATACTTATTATCTATGAACCTTTAGTAATTGGATATAGTACTCTTGTAAGCAGCCTAAAGAAAATCGAAAAAGATTTAGGTAAGGCAAATAGTAGTAAAACAAGAATTGTAGAATTGCCTACTGTTTACGGGGGAGAATATGGCCCTGATATAGAGTTTGTCGCCAAACATAATAATCTAACTATAGATGAAGTCATTAAGATACACAGTTCTACTGACTACCTACTATACATGCTAGGGTTTACTCCTGGATTTGGATATCTTGGTGGTATGAGCGAAAAGATTGAGACTCCAAGGCTTCAAGTCCCTAGGACAAAGATACCTGCTGGCTCTACAGGTATAGCAGGTAAACAAACTGGAATTTACCCTATTGATAGCCCAGGAGGATGGCAATTAATTGGACGTACACCTGCGAAACTATACGACCCCTTGTCAGATCCACCTGTACTATTAAACGCTGGGGATTACATAAGATTTATCCCTGTTGATGAAAAAGAATATTTAAGGATATTAGATCTAATCAATAAAGATCAATATAAGGTAAATATTGTAGAGGAAGGTGAAAGTCATGGCAACAATTAATATTAAAAATCCAGGGCTACTCACCACCATTCAGGATAAAGGTAGATGGGGATACCAAAGATTTGGAATGTCCGTTGCTGGAGCAATGGACCTATTTTCCACTACAGTTGCCAATTTACTAGTAGGCAATGACGAGAATGAAGCAGTTTTGGAAACCACATTATTAGGACCTGAGGTTATATTTAATTGTGATGATATTATTAGTATAACAGGAGCTAATATGGGTCCCAAAATAAATGAACAACCTATTCCTATGTGGACAAGTATATATGTTCATAAAGGAGATAAACTAAGTTTTTCTCGGGTGCAAACTGGTATTAGAGGGTATATCGCATTTAGTAGGGGACTTGACGTCCCTGAAATAATGAATAGTAAATCCACTTTTATTCGAGGAGTTTTGGGGGGATATGAAGGAAGAAAGCTCAATTCTGGAGATGAAATAACTCTTGGAAACAAATCCCTTGACTATACTGGAAGTTATCTTCCTAAAAGTTTAATCCCAGACTATAACTCACATCACTCAATCAGAGTGATAATGGGACCACAGGATGAGTACTTCAGCGAAAGTGCTAAAGAGACATTTTTAAGCTCTAAGTATAGTATTACATCAGAAGCAGATAGAATGGGCTATAGACTTGAGGGTCCAAAAATTGAGCATAAATCCGGCGCTGATATTATATCTGACGG
Source organism: Tissierella sp. (assembly GCA_012735585.1). GTDB lineage: Bacteria > Bacillota > Clostridia > Tissierellales > Tissierellaceae > JAAYTL01. Next base: position 4,199 of record JAAYGX010000065.1, on the reverse strand, counting down.
CATAGTATTTGGCTCAGTACAAGTACCTGGTCATGGTTCCCCTATTATAATGATGGCAGATAGGCAGACAACAGGTGGATATACTAAAATAGCAACAGTTATTACCCCTGATTTATCTATATTAGCTCAAATGGCACCTGGAAGCACAATGGATTTTAAGGCCGTCTCAGTTGAAGAGTCTCATGAAATCTATAGGGAATATAATAATAAATATAATGAAATCAAAGATTTTATAGCTAACAACAGATTTGATTTTAATTATATAAGAAACCTAGATTTAAAAATTAACGGTACAAGTTTTAAAGTAGATGTAAGAGAAATAGAATAAATTAACCCACTCTCTTTCTTTTAGGAAAAAGAGTGGGTCTTTTTATATTTCTATACAGGATATACCTTGTTTTCTTCATCCAATAATTCACTATCTATTTTATATTTGGATGCTTGTCTTTGTTTGAAGAATCCCAATGCAATCTGCGGGAACAATCCATAACTCAATATATCTTCCTCTTGCTCCATGAACTCTTTGATTTCATTTCTATAAATATCTAATTGTGGTTCTAATAAATCTGCCGGTCTACCTGTAAATACTTCCTCTTCACCAATTATGATTTTTTTGATTTCATCTGATATTGGCACTGCAGGCTTACCATATAAACCTTTAACATAATCTTTAATTTCCTTAGGTATCATTTTGTATCTTTCACCTAATATTACATTAAATACTGCTTGAGTACCTACCATCTGACTTAAAGGAGTGACTAAAGGAGGATATCCTAGATCCTTTCTAACCTTAGGAACTTCATTTAAAACCTCTTCATATTTATCTTCAGCATTCTGGCTCTTTAATTGGGATACAAGATTTGATAACATTCCACCTGGTACTTGGTAGACTAAGGTATTTACATCTACATCCAATACCTTTGAATTCAATAATCCATCTTTTATATATTTTTCTTTTATTCCTTTAAAATAATCGGATATCTCTAATAACAAATCCATATCTAAATCTGGATAATAAGGAGAACCTTGTAAAGAAGCGATCATAGGCTCTGTTGCAGGTTGAGATGTACCATTACCTAAAGGCGATATTGCAGTATCTATAATGTCAGCACCAGCTTCAATAGCTTTCATATAGGTTTGATTTGCTACACCACTTGTAAAGTGTGAGTGAACTTCTATAGGTACAGTGATGACCTTCTTTAACTCCCTGACTAATTCTTCCGCTACATATGGTAGTAGTATTCCAGACATATCTTTAATACAGATAGAATCAACACCCATATCTTGCATCTCAATAGCTACATTTACATAGTATCCAGTATTATGAACAGGGCTTGTAGTATATGACAAAGCACCCTGAGCATGGCCGCCATATTTTTTTGTAGCCAGTACCGCAGTTTTAATATTTCTAACATCATTTAAAGCATCAAAAATTCTTATAATGTCTATACCATTTTCAATTGATTTCTTCACAAATTCCTCTACTACATCATCAGGATAGTGCTTATACCCTAATAGATTCTGACCTCTTAATAGCATCTGTAATTTAGTATTTTTAAATACCTTTTTAAGACTTCTCAGCCTTTCCCATGGATCTTCATTTAAATACCTAAGACATGAATCAAAAGTAGCTCCACCCCACACTTCTATAGCATGAAATCCAACCCTATCCAACTTTTCTGCAATTGGTAGCATATCTGCTGTAGTCATTCGGGTGGCTATCAAAGATTGATGTGCATCTCTAAAAGCGGTTTCTGTAATCTTAATACCAGTCATTATATTTCCTCCTTATAATTTAAAATAACATATCATAATTTTTTATTAAAGTATTCCTAACACTAGCCATATGTTTACGCATTATAATTTCACTTCTTTCCGCATCATTAGATTCCAATGCTTCTAATAACTCGATATGTTCTTTATATGATTCTTCAGCTCTACCAGGAATCAATATAGTCCTTTTATTAAAGCTTCTTAATTGTAATCGGATTGACTCTATTAATTCGATAGCCTCCCTATTAGGGCATATGTCATCGATAATATCATGGATAATATCGTTCTTTACCGAGTATTCCAGTAGATTTCCTTCAGCCAATAGTCCTTCCATATCCTTAAGAATAGATCTAATCCTATCTACATCATCTTTTTTTATAACCTTAGCAGTGCTATAAGTTATAAGCCCTTCTAATCTCTCTCTTATTTCCAATAAGTCTAAAGCTTCTTCTTTTGTTAGAAATTTTACTACAGCACTTTTGTTTACCTCTAGTTCAACTAGCTTTTCATTGACTAGTTGCATTAAGGCCCTCCTAATAGTATTTCTACCAACTCCAAACTCCTTAGCTAATGCTGATTCTACAAGAGCTTGAGATGGAGCATATTCTTGGTTTAATATTCTATACCTTATGGTTTTATACACCTTTTCTACTGGGGAATCCAATATTGATCTTCCTTTCAATAAATCTATATTTAATATTTCGTCTACCAATCCTATTTAAACAATTCCGCTCCTTCTTAAATCCTCATCTACATCTTCCCTAATAATTCTTCCCTTACAAATTTCTTCAAACCATTTATTATCTTGTTCAATTTTTTCTTCTGCTAATTCCATTACTTCTTCTACAATTTCTCTATTTATTACTACAACACCGTTAGCATCCCCTACTATAACATCTCCAGGGTTAACTGCGACTCCCCCACATGATACTGGAAAATTAATTTCACCAGGTCCATGTCTGTCTGCTACAGCAGGAGTTATACAAGTGGCAAATATAGGCGCTTTCATTTTTTTCAATTCTAATATATCCCTTATACCACCATCGATTACTATTCCAGCCACTCCATTTTTTAAAGCAGAAGTTGTCATCATTTCCCCTAAAATAGAATTTGACTCGGAGCCATATGTGTCTACTACAATTATGTCACCCTCTTTAGCTAGCTGTATAGCCTTATGTAGCATTAAATTATCTGCGGACCTCATCCTCACTGTAATAGCATTGCCTGCAAATTTTATTTGTTCATCTATAGACTTAATGCTGTGATGCATGGTATTAAAACCCTTCATAGCGTCACTGATTGCACATGTTCCCATATCTTTAAGTCTATTCAATATATCTTTATCCGTTCGAAAAATATCCTCTTTTACACTGAAACCTATTTGCCCTTTTATAGTCATTTTACATTCCTCCTAAAATCGTCCGCAATATTGTACTACAATGTTGTACTCTAATTGTATCACTCAATTATTACTAATGTCAATATCATTTTACAATGTCAACGACTAAACTTTTTTACGATTCTCGGATATTATTAGGGAATTGTATCTCGAAAAATATTTACTCTTTAAGGTTGATGTTAGTTTATCCTATGGTCAATTGTGGCTGTGGATACTTTTTAAAATATCAATATATTATCAACAAAAATGATAGATTATTAGCCATTTGTTGATAAATTGTACTTCAAAAAATAAAAAAATGGACAAGGGAATCCCTGTCCATTGTGTCCACTATTTACATGGTATAACTAGCAGCATTAATAACCTTTGTATCACTCTCTGATAGCCCAAATCCACCTAATAAATCTTTAAACATATCTATTTTTCCTTTTTGACTGGCTGTTATCAATCCAACATCTTTTGAAACACTTTCTATGGCACTTTTTTGTTCTTCGCTACAGTTTATAACTCCACAGCCCACAAATTCTAATTTTTCTTCTATCTCGTCTGTATCTATATCATCTTTGACATTTACAATACCACAATCAAAAACTCGAACACCTTCTGCATATTTGCCTAGCTTTCGTTTATCTATAGTTAAAAATGCCTTGTCTACTATACTAGCCCCTTTTACCTCTTCAATATTGTTGTATTCTGGATCTATATTATGGAACTTATCAATAAACTTACCATATATATAGACAGTTCCCTCTACTTTTAGACCTGTTAGTTTATCTAGAGCATTTTCACTTTCAAAATCTATAGTTAAATCTCCATCTACATAAAGTTTATCTCCATATTTCCTTATTAAAATATCATTTAATATTTGACCATCTGTATAAATAAGTCCGTCAGGTATGGTCTTTATTTCCACCTGTTCATCAAATAGAGCTACAGCATCTTCTAATAAACTCTCAGCTGTAATAGCCTTCTTAGTAATAAATAAAGTTCCCGCTTCTTTTAAAGAAACTATATTTAAGTCCTTATC
>JAAYGX010000064.1 GCA_012735585.1 Tissierella sp. | reverse complement strand
GGATAGCACTATACACATTAACTTAAAAAATAAATTTAAATTTAATAAAGATATCATATATAATTTAGTCAAAATAGGGGTGCCTGCTTCCTTAGAGCAAATAGCCATGAGAGCTGGTATATTAATATTCTCTAAACTAATCGCTAGTTTAGGTACAGTTGCCTATGCTACTCATCAAATAGCCGTAAATATATTGAGCTTATCTTTCACACCAGGGCAAGCCTTTGGTATTGCAGCTTCGACATTATGCGGTAGAAGTCTTGGTGAAGAGGATTCTGACTTAGCAGAAAAGTATATTAAACAATGTGGTAGAATAGGATCAATTTTTGCATTCGGAATGGGAGTGGTATTTTTCTTCTTTGGTGGATTTATTGCTAGTCTATATACAAAGAATCAAGAGGTAATTAACGAGGCCGGGACTGTACTTAAGCTAATAGCTTTTATACAACCATTTCAGTGTTATCAATTAATCTTAGCAGGAGGTCTAAGAGGTGCGGGAGATACTGTATGGACTCTTATATCAACATTTATCGGTATATTATTAATTAGGGTTGGTCTAGCTTATTACTTTGTTAAAGTATTACAAATAGGATTATTTGGGGCATGGTTAGCTATATTTATTGACCAATTCTTTAGATGGATTATGATTAGCTTTAGATTTAGGACAAATAAATGGAAATATATTACTATTAGATAAAACAGCTAGCTTTAGCTGTTTTATTTTTTAGATTTTATGGTATATAATGTATACGAGGTGAGTCTATGATACTTTCAATCTGTTTAGATCCGGTTATGGAGAAAATATATTATTTAGATAATTTACATCCTAAGGTAGAAAACTTTGCAAATAAAAAAGTCTATAATATTGGTGGCAAATGTACAGTAAGCGGACGAATTCTAAAGAATTTGAATGCAGATATATTTGCTAGTGGTTTTTTAGGTGGTTTACAGGGGCAGTATATATTTTCTAAATTTAAGGAAGCAGATATATATAATGACTTTGTACCTATAAAAGATGATACTAAGTCAAGTGTTATTATTTTTCAAAATGATGAATTACTGACAAAGATAATAGAGGCAAGTCCTAGGATTACAAGGGAAGAGAGAAATTCATTTTATGATGTTTATGAGAAGATACTCGATAAGTTTGATATTGTATTAGGTCAAGGTGGTTTGCCTGCAGGCTTATCAGATGATATATACTATGATTTAATAACCATGGCAAATAGAAGCAATAAAAAATTTATCCTAGAGGCTAAAGAAGAAGAACTAAAATATGGTCTCCTTGCCAATCCATTTATGGTAAAGTTAAAAAAAGATGATCTAGAGTATTTAAGTAATTTACATTTAGATTTTGAAAGCGAGATTATAAAGGTAGGCCATAGTATAGTTGAGCAAGGTATAGAATTAGTAGTCATAGACTTAGATGAAAAGGGTTCAATTGTACTGACTAAGAATAAAGGATATAGATTAGAATTTAATAATGAAATCAATAATATTGGTGAAGATAATGGTTACATGGTAGCTGGCTTTGCCTTTGGATTATACAAAAAACATGACTTAGAGACCATAATGAAACTAGGTCAAGGAGCTAGACTGGCATATTCAACAGTTGATGATATAGATCGAATAGATATGAGCGATATCAAGAGATATATGTCTATAATAGAGATAGGCACAATAAATTATTAGGAGGGCTTTAATGGATAAATACACTTTAAACAGAGAAGATACAGTACTAATGGTAATTGATATACAAGAAAGATTGGCTCCAGTAATGAAATATAAAGACCAAGTAATCAAGAATACCAATATACTTATTACAGCAGCTAAAGAGATGGACTTTCCAATAATAGTCACTGAGCAATATCCAAAGGGACTAGGCAGAACAGTTCCAGAGCTAATAGACTTAGTAGATAAGAGTAATATTTACTCTAAGAATAGCTTTTCAGCCTATACTGATGAAGTAAAGGAAGCACTTAAATCCTTAGGTAAGAAAAAGATACTAATTACTGGTATGGAAACTCATGTATGTGTATTTCAAACTGTAAGAGATTTGCTCAAGGAAGAGTATCAAGTATATCTAGTAAGAGATGCAGTATCCTCTAGGACAAAGGTCAACTTCTTAAATGCCCTAGACTTGATGAAGTCTATGGGGGCAGTTATTACAAATACCGAAACTACTGTTTTTGATTTATTAAAAGTATCGGGAACCCCTGAATTTAAATTAATGTCAAAGATGATTAAATAGGACTAAAAAAGGTATGAAAAGTTAGGATTTTACACATATGGTTATAAAAGGAGGACCCCAAATGATAATAATTATCATTTGGGGTTTATTTTTTGGACAAAATGGTTATATATATCATAAGCAAATAAAGATAATGGAGGTATATATACAATATGGAAAGATTAGTTGGAAATAAAGCACCTGATTTTAGGATGAATACATGTGATGGCGATGGATGTAACTTCGGACAAGTTACATTAGATGATTATAAGGGAAAATGGTTAGTTATGTTTTTCTACCCATTAGATTTTACCTTTGTTTGTCCTACAGAAATTACAGGATATAGTAAAAGAATTCATGATTTCAAAGAATTAAATACTGAAGTTCTGTCTGTAAGTACTGATAGTGAACATTCCCATAAGGCATGGATAAATTCAAGCCTTGGAAAGATAAACTTTCCAATGGCTGCAGATATGACTAAGGCCGTTTCTAGAGATTACGGAGTACTCATAGAGGAAGAAGGAGTTGCTCTAAGAGGTTTATTTATTATAGATCCAGAGGGTATCATGAGATATTCAGTAGTTCATGATTTAAATGTGGGGAGAAGTGTAGATGAGACCCTAAGAGTATTGAGAGCATTACAAACAGGGGGTCTTTGCCCAGTAGACTGGGATGAAGGAGAAAATCTATTATAGAATATATAAATGTAATACGCCAATCATTAAATAGTGATTGGCGTATTAATTTTAAAAACACCCATTAGGGTGTTTTTTGATTAACTTTATATAGTTTAGGTATAAATAATTTAATAATAGAATTTTTGTACTACTCGGGAGGTTACTATGAAAAAACTATTTGATATTCTAGAAAAAAAGTTTGGAGAAAAAAAGATATTTGATTTTATAAAAGAATTATATCTTAGATTTGAACATGATGGAGTCTCAGAGATCGGTGCTCAATTAACCTATTATCTTATATTGTCTATATTTCCATTTTTAATATTTTTCCTTAATTTTCTTACCTACACGCCTCTAGCCGATGTTGATGTACTGGAAAGAATTTTAAGTGCTTTTCCTACTGAGACTAGAAAGATTTTGGGAGATTTAATCAATGAGATTGTTTTAAGAAGTAGTTATACACTACTATCTATTGGTGCTATCGGTGGGATTTGGTCATCTTCCAACGGTATCATGTCTGTGATTAAAGCTGTTAATAGGGCTTATGATTTAGAAGAGGACAGACCTTATTGGAAGCTTAGAGGACTTTCAATCCTACTCACCATAGGACTAGCAGTAATTATGGTTATTTCCCTTGCAATCATTGCTTTTGGTGAGGTATTTTTAAATATGGTTTTCGTATCTTATACATGGTCTTCCTATATAATATATAAGATTCTGCAAATATTAATAACATTGATACTAATAGGTTTAATATTGGCTGTATTATATAAAATGGCTCCTTCTATAAAGAAAGGAGTAGAAATTAAATTTAAAGATGCATTACCTGGGGGATTAATCGCAGGAATTTTATTGATAATTTCCTCAATTATTTTCTCATTTTATATTAACAACTTTGGAAATTATTCTAAAACCTATGGAAGTATTGGAGGCATCATAGTACTTTTAATATGGCTCTATATATCAAGTATAGTCATAGTGTTAGGTGCAGAAATCAATGCAGTTATAATGTCAAATAAAGATAAGAAGCCTAGATTTTTAAAAAATGATCATATGGAAGATTAAGATTGGATTATAGTCTAATAGGTATTACTTTAGAACCTTTTTTCTATTGATAACAGTAGAAAAAAGGTTCTAAAATATCCTTTTATAATAAACAGATTGAGCAAACCTTTGTTCAGTGATATAATTGAGGCAGGAGTAACTGTAAATAAGGAAATATGGTGAATAAGGGGGTAGTGGACATGATTAAATTTGTACATACTGGAGATATACACCTTGGTTTGCAGTTTAACAAGGTTTCATTTGATAGAGATACTGCCATCACTAGAAGAGTTGAACTCTGGTCCACATTTCAAAGACTTGTGGAATATAGCAAAGAGAATCATATGGATTTTCTGTTTATTGCGGGGGATTTGTTTGAATCAAGATACTTTACATTGGGAGATATGAAAAGGGTCAGAGATATGTTTCAAGATGCCATGAATGTTAATATTATAATTTCTGCAGGGAACCATGATTTTATAAATGAAACTTCTCTATATAAAAAGATAGAATGGAGCAGTAATGTATTTATTTTCAAGGGAAATGGCATTGAAAGCGTTGATTTTCCTGAATTAGATACGGTTGTATATGGCTATAGTTGGGATAGAATAGAAATTAGAGAAAATCATTTATTTGATAATTATGTTTTTAATAGTCATAGGACTAATAAAATTCTTGTGATTCATGGAGATATAGGTAGTAATACAAACTATCTTCCATTAAATATAAATGTATTAAATAATCTAAAGCTGGACTATATAGCCCTAGGTCATATCCATAAACCAGAGATTTTCGGGAGCAAAATGGCTTACTGTGGTAGTTTAGAACCATTGGATTTTGGTGAAATAGGTGAAAGAGGATTCATCCAAGGATATATAGATAATAATGGGACAAAGATAGAATTCCTACCCTTTAGCAAAAGAAAATTCTTATCTAAATCAATATCAATTAATGAAAATATGAGCTTTCAAAATATATATGATTTAATCAAAGACATAGATGGGAATAAAGAATTAGACTATTTTAGAATAGAATTAAATGGTTATATACAACATGATATAGACCTAGAAAGTCTACTTACTACTGTGAAAACTGACTTTTACTATATAGAAATCATAGATAATACAAGTCCAGACTATGACTTAAAGGCCTTAGAAAATGACCATAAGGATAGTATCATCGGAGAATTTATCAATGAAATGAAGAACAAAGGATTAGACAATCCTACTGTTAAAAAAGCATTATACTATGGACTAGATGCACTATTGAAAGGGAGAGTTGATTCATGATAATAAAGGAACTAAACCTTATAGGATTTGGTCAATTCAATAATAAAGTTATAGAATTAAAAGATGGACTAAATATTATATATGGTGAAAATGAGGCTGGAAAGACCACAATACATAATTTTATCAATGGAATGTTTTATGGTTTTCTAAAGCCCTATGCCAAAAGAACCATCTACCTGGATGAACATAGTAAGTACGATCCTTGGAACAGTTCAAGGTATGGTGGGATTATCAAGTTTACATATGATGGCAAAAAATATAGAATAGAAAGAGACTTTACCAAAAATAATGAAAGTACAAATGTAATCCTAGATGATACAGGAGGAAACATTACAAATTCAATAGATACTGGCAATAGTGGTAGAATACTTCAACCTGGGTACCATTTCTTTGGATTTAATGATGCAGTTTTTTCCAATACACTTTCCATTAAACAATTGGGAAATAAGACAGAGGATTCTCTAGCCAATGAAGTAAGGGATCGGCTTGTGAATGTATCTACAACTTTAGATGATAATCTATCCATAGAAAAAGCTACAGAAAGTTTAAATAAGTCTATAAAGGATATAGGTACAGTTAGAGCTACTACTAGTCCTTATGGGATAAAGTCTCAGAAATTAGATAAGCTTAAAAGCCAAAGAGAAGGCATATTAAGCCTTAAGGATAATTATCAATCATTATTATCAGATAAAGAAAACCATGATAAAGGCTTAAGCTTCCATATAGAAAAGCTTAGAGGACTAGAAAAAAGACTAGAGGATGCCAATATATTATCTAAGAATAAACTATACCTAGAAGCAAAAAACCTAAAGAAGAGTATCAAAGATTTAGAATTAAAAGCTAAATCCTATGAAAAATACAAAGACCTATCAATGGAGGACTATTCAAGAGCCATAAGCTTAAATAGTACGATAGAAAATATAGATGATAAAATAAGGGAATATGAAAATACTTTAATTAATATTCAAAATAAAATAGAAGAACTAGAAATCAAAACAGTTGAAGAAAATCAATCTATGATTGATATAGAATCAGATTATAATAAATATGAAGAATTAGAGGAAGAAAAGGGAAATTTAAGACTTATAGATTATGAGAACCAAATGCAGTTTTTAGAAAGGGATCGTAATGAAAATAAAAGTACAAAGAAGAAACTAAACTTTGTATCTAATATGGGAATTGTTTTAATCTTGCTTTCAATTGTCTTTCGTAGTATTTCAATATTTTTAGTAATTACCGCAACTATTGTTGGTATATTTATATTGATATATTCAATGCTAAATTTAAGAAAAGTTAAGGGACAATTGGCTACAATAGACAATCGAATAAAGGAAATAGAGAATAAGGAAAGCCTAAGATCAAAAGCCATAGATTTAATAGATGATTCCCAAAAATATATTTTAGATAAATATCAAGTGGCGTCCAAACTAGAGCTAAAAAGGCTATATGATAAATCCCAGTATCATATTCTCAATAAAGAAGCCATAATAGATGCCCTAAGAGATAATAGGGTCAATAAAGAAAATATAATCCAAAAGATAGAAGAATTAAAGGTAAGAAATCAACAAAATACAGTAGATTTAGAAACTATACTAAGGAACAATTCATCTACTAATCTTGATGGTTTTAAAGAAGGATTGGAGAAGAAAAATATTTATGAAGATACATTGACTGAAATTTCTACAAAGAGTGATATACTAAATAGAGTACTAGGAAATAAGGATATAGATACTCTTAAAAATGAACTAAGTAAATATGAAAAGGACATGATAAATACTGGTGAGACCATGTCCATAGATGAGATAAAGGCAGAAATTAGTTTCAAAAAAGATGAAATAAATAATATAAAAATAGAAATAAGTAAACTTGAAGAGCAAATCAAATATCTAAACAATGAAATATCAAAGCTAGTTGAGATTGATGAAGAAATAAATAGGACAAAAGAATTTTTAAAGGACTCAGATGATAAAATAGAAGCATTAGAATTGGCCAAATCTACTATAGAAGAAATATCTAAGGATATACACCACCAATTTGCACCTATGATAAATAAAAAGGTAGGGAGTATTATAGAAGACATTACGGGCGGAAAGTATTCTAGTGTAAAAATAGATAATTCTTTGGAAATAGGTGTAGTTAATCCTGACACCAAAGAAATAGTAGACATAAAAAGTCTCAGTGGTGGCACCATAGACCAAATATACTTTGCACTAAGATTTGGGATAGTAGATTCAATAAATAGTGAAGCACTACCACTAATACTAGATGATTGCTTTATACAATATGATGATAATAGATTGAAAAACATATTAAATTTTTTATACAAAAAAAGTAAAGAAAGACAAATAATTTTGTTTACATGTCACAACAGAGAGAATAAAATATTAGATGAGATGAAAGTGAAATATAATCTGATAAATTTGAACATGTAGTTAAAGTTTAACTTCAAGTTGTAAATGTGCAAATATACAGTGTTGTTAAGTTAATGTAAAAAAATAAGTTTAATTGAGGTAACTAACAGTTACAATAATCTATAAATATTTGTAAAATACTATAAAAAATTTATAGATTAGAAAAATGTTGATAGCCTCCCATGTTTGTAAAGAGCATGGAGAGATAGTTTATAACTATCCAAAATCCTTTGAATTGCTGGAAACTCGTAAAGCTATCTAAACTACAGCATAACCTGAAAAGGTAAGTGCGAAAGTGGCGAAAGCAGAAAAAATTAGATAGATAGGATAAGGTTAAACCCTAAGTCCAGAAATAATCGACAATCAGCAGCGAAGCTCCTAATTAAAGATATGGAGAACGTTCAACGACTATCCCATAAAGGGAGTACATTACAAGCTATTGGTAGTGGAAGCGGAGGACACCTGATTAGGTGATGATATAGTCTACGCTTATGCGAAAGCATAAGAAGTTCATAGGTGAAATTACCTTGAGAACTGTATATATTTAGCGAATATATATGAATGAGCATAAAATAATAATTGAACTTTGAAAACTTTATAAAAACCTATAAGTAAACAACTTTATCATGTCGAAAAACACTTGTTCTCTTTATATCCAGGTAATGGTATAATAGATGTAAGGAGGTGAAAAACTGTGATAAAGTCAGTAAAAATAAGGCTTAAGCCTACAGAGGAACAAGAAATACTAATGAATAAGTCAGTTGGGGTAGTAAGATTTAGTTATAACTGGGGACTTTCACAATGGAAAGGGATGTATAGGGAAGATCTTAAACCTAACGGCAGGAAAATAAAAAAGATATTTAATAATACCATTAAAAAAGATGAAGAATATAATTGGTTGAGGGAAGTATCATCACAAGCAATATCTGAAGCATTTAACGACCTTCAAAAGGCTTTTGATAACTTCTTTGATGGAAATGCTAAATATCCAAGGTTTAAAACTAAAAGAAAGTCTAAACAATCCTTTTATGTAAGATATGATAGTATGAACATAAAAAATCACACTGTAAATATAGAAAAAATCGGTAGAGTAAAATTTACAACAAATTATGATATACCTATTCTAAAAACCTATATAAATCCAAGGTGCTACTTCGATGGTAAGTATTGGTACCTTACCTTTGGATACGAGCGAAATGAAAACCAAGTTGAGCTGAATAACGATTTAAGTATAGGAATTGACCTTGGAATAACTAATCTTGCAGTAATAAGTAGTATGGATAATCCCATTAAAAATATTAATAAAAGTCCCAAAGTAAAAGAGCTAGAGAAAAAATTAAAAAGACTACAAAAGAAATGTTCAAGAAAATATCAAATGAATAAGAGTGGAAAACAGTTTATAAAGACAAATAATATAATTAAACTAGAAAGAGAAATAAAGCTTATTCATAGAAAACTTACAAATATAAGAACCAATCACATACATCAAGCAACGATTTCTATAGTTAAACAAAAACCATATAGAGTGGTAATGGAAGATTTAAACATTGATGGCATGATGAAAAATAGACACCTATCAAAATCCATTGCTGAGCAAAAACTATCTGAATTTACAAGACAAATAGAATATAAATGTGAATTTAATGGTATAGAGTTTGTAAAAGTAGACAGATTTTTCCCTAGTTCTAAAATGTGTAGTAGCTGCGGAAATATAAAGAAAGACTAAAAATTATCAGATAGAATATATAAATGTGAATGTGGACTTATAATAGATAGGGATAAAAATGCAAGTATAAATCTTAGCAGTTATAAATTAGCATGATTCACATAAAAGATAATGCTAATATGTACCACGCGTTGTGTGGGAATTTAAGCCCTTGGACTGCTACACAAAACTATAGTAGATTATTGATCGAAATAGAGCAGGGGGAACAGGGAAGATTATTGGCAACGGTAATCAAAATTAAAATTTATAGGATTTTATAAAGTTTTTATAGAGAATTATAGATTTTATGCAACGGTGGGTCAATGATTTATGGAATTGGAGATTTACATTTTGATTTTTCAAAGAATAAACCCATGGATATATTTGGAGATAATTGGATAGATCATGAAGAACAAATCATCAATAACTGGAAAGATAAAGTTAACGATGAAGATTTGGTATTGATTCCTGGAGACATTTCTTGGGCACTAAGACATAATGAAGCCTATTTTGACTTAAAGAGAATCCATGAATTACCAGGAAAGAAAGTACTTATTAAAGGTAATCATGATTATTGGTGGCAAAGTTTAAATAAATTGAAAGCAATGGAACTTGATTCAATAGAATATATTCAAAATACAGCTTTTCAGTACAAGGATTATATAATATCAGGTACTAGAGGATGGTATTCAAAGGATAGTGATAACTTTACTGAAGATGATGAAAAAGTATTTAGAAGAGAACTAATGCGTCTAAGGATGTCATTATCCCATATAGAAAATCAAGATAAGAAAAGAATTGTGATGTTACACTACCCGCCTTTCAATATGGATTTTAGCCCCAATGAATTCGTATTTATCATGAAAGAGTTTGGTGTAGATATATGTATATATGGCCATCTTCATTCAGATGGACACAAGTTTGCAGTAGAAGGTAATATAGAAGGTATTGAGTTTCGATGTGTATCTAGCGATTATATTAACTTTAGTCCAAAAGAATTGTAGAAGAAAAGTTAGTAAGGAAGTATAAATATTAAAAAATATAGATATGACATATGTAGATTTCATGGATCAATTGTTTTCCGGGATTTCTGAGAAAGATAGGAAGATTTTATAGACATAAGTAAAATAATTCTTAAACCAATAAAATAAAGTAGGTTTAGTAATTATTTATATATTAATCTAATATGTTTGTGATATAATTAATTTGATTAAAAGTAGATGAATAATTTTCATTATACTTAAGTACTTTATGTAATTTGTAATCCATTTTATCTAGGAGAGTGATACTATGAAATTAATAGTTGCAAAGAATTATGAAGAATTAAGCAAAACGGCTGCAGATATTATTAAAGAAGAAGTAATTAAAAAACCAAATATAGTATTAGGACTGGCAACAGGAAGTACACCTGTTGGGACATATAAAAATTTAATAAAATTCCATGAAGAGGAAGGACTAGACTTTTCAAAAATAAAAACATTTAATCTAGATGAATATGTTGGATTAGATGGAAAACATCCAAGTAGTTATAGATACTTTATGGATGAGAATTTATTCAGTAAAATCAATATAAAAATGGAAAATACCTATGTTCCTGATGGCAAAGCTAGTGATCTAGAAAATTATTGTAAAGAATATGATAGAAGTATTGAAGAAGCTGGAGGAATCGATGTTCAAGTTCTTGGAATAGGGTCAAATGGGCATATAGCTTTTAATGAACCATCTGAATCATTATCAATAGGCACCTTTATAGCTAGTCTTAAAGAAACAACTATCAAAGACAATTCAAGATTTTTTAATTCTATTGAGGAAGTACCAACTACCGCTATTAGTATGGGAATAGGAAGTATATTAAAAGCCAAAAAAATTATCTTATTAGCAAATGGTAAAAACAAGGCTGAAGTTATTCAACAATTATTAGATAAAAATGTTGTTTCAACCAATTTACCTGTATCATTATTGCTGTTACATCCAGACTTTACCATAATAGTAGATGAGGCTGCTTATAAGAAATAGCAAGGAGAGGAATACTATTAAAACTCTAATAAAAAATATCAAAATTATTACGCCTTATGATGTTTTATATGGATTTGGAGTAGTTATAGAAAATGATAAAATAATAGATATATTAGACGAAGAAGAATTTCAACTCTATGAATTTGATAATATAATAGATGGGCAAGGTAACTATCTATCGCCAGGTTTTGTAGACATACATAACCATGGGAATTCAGGATTTGATATAATGGATAGCACTGAGGAAGCCTTAGATACAATAGGTGGATATCATATATCAAATGGAGTTACATCTTATTTAGCTACCGTAATTACTTCATCATATGAAGATATGGTAACTGCAATAGACAACATAGTTAATTATCAGAATAAAGACCATAAATCAAATATAGTAGGCATACATTTAGAAGGTCCATATTTTAATAAAGTAAAAAAAGGAGCCCAACCTGAAGAGTATATTAAACTACCAAATATGAAAGATATAGAGAATATACTTGAGATATCCAATAACAAATTAAAGATGGTATCATTGGCTCCAGAATTAGAAGGCAGCATAGATTTAATAAGATTTTTAAAGACTAATAATATAGCAATATCCATGGCTCATTCCAATGCTACATATGAAGAGACCAAGAAGGGCATAGAAAACGGTATAACCATTGCAACTCATCTATATAATGGTATGCGTGAATTCAATCATCGTGAACCAGGAATTATTGGTGCATCCCTTACAGATGATAGAGTATATTGTGAGATAATATATGATAGATTTCATCTTCATGATGTAGCAGTGAAAATTGCACTGAAAATGAAGGGATATGATAAAATCATTCTAGTATCAGATGCAATGATGGCTGCAGGATTAGAAGATGGAGAATATCTACTAGGCGGTCAAAAAGTATTCGTTCAGTCACAAAAGCCAAGATTAGCCTCTGGAGGTATAGCAGGCTCAACCTTGGATTTAAGAAAAGCAGTTTACAATATGGTAAAATATCTAGATGTACCACTTAAAGAAGCAGTCAAAATGGCTAGTCTAAACCCTGCAAGATCTATTCATATGGATAAAGAGATAGGCAGCATTGAAATAGGAAATAAAGCAGACCTAATTATATTTGATGAAGATATAAATATAAAGAAGGTATTTGTCGGAGGAAATTTATCATGGAAAGAGAATTGGAAGTTAAAATACTAGGCATTGATTTAGATGACATGGAGAAAAAGATAATCACCCTAGGCGGAAGACTCATAGGCAAGGAAAAGCAAATAAATACCCTAATAGATTCAAGAGAAAAGCCTATCAAAAGCTATGTAGATGCTTATTTAAGAATCAGAGAGACTCAGGATCTATTACATAATGAAAAAAGCACGGAATTTACCCTGAAGAAAAGCATAGATAATGATAATGGACTAAGGGATAATATTGAGCTAACAACTGAGATAAAAGATAAAGAGATGTTGTTAGAAATACTTAAAAACTTAGGTTTTGATAATATAGAAGTAGGATTCAAAGAAAGAAAATCCTATGAGTTCATGGAGGCAAGATTGGATTTTGATCAATGGGATAAGGAGACCTATCCATTTCCTTATATGGAAATAGAGGTTAAAGATATGAAACATTTAAATGAAATCACTAAGAGCCTCCAAATCCCACAAGAAAACATCTCAACAAAGTCCATAGTTCAACTAAGAAAAGTATTAAAACGGGTGTAACACATATCCCCCTTATTGAATAATATATATTAATTCAATGATAGGGGGTTTTTATATGTTTGGTAATTTATTTGGTGGCGGAGATGACAACAATCTTTTCCTAATTATAATAATTTTATTCTTGTTTGGTGGATTTGGCGGCGGAGGATGTGGATGTGGCGACAGAGGATGCGACAGATGCAATAATGGAATATTTGGTGGCGATAATATTATATTAATAATATTGCTATTATTAATAT
>JAAYGX010000063.1 GCA_012735585.1 Tissierella sp. | reverse complement strand
GTAGAGTATTTTTATCTACCTTCTTATTCTTCTTTACAGCTGCATCTACTTCTTCTTTGGGTACAGTATTATAATACTGATACAACCATCCTATTACCTCAATCTGCCCTGTTTTATTTATATCAAAAGGCTCTTCTCCTAGGTCTTCAATTAACCTATACACTACTCCTTCTGGGTCGGTGTAGGATATGGTTAGAAGTAGTTCTGCATAGTCGTCAGTTTTTTCAAATAGCTCTGGTAGGTAATCGTTTAAGGCATTACATTGTTTTATAAACATAAACTGGAACATTTCATCCATGGCATCTTTGCTGCCGTTTAACTTGAGTTCATCTAGTTTTTTAAATTCTTCCTCTGTTATTCCTATATCTGTATCCCTGTAATAGGTTATAAATTCTGGTTCCCTTACCCCTTCCCTGCCTGAGGATAGTACCCTCATTCTATCAGGCATGTAGTTGTTTACTTCCATGAATCTTATGGCTATTATCCTATTAAACCAGGTATAGGCAACTTCTTCTATTAAGGTTTTATAGGCTGTTTTGTAATCGGCTTCCTTTTCTCTTTTTCTTAGCTCATCCACTAGTTTTTCATACTTCTTTACATCCTCACCACTTATCCTATAGGTATCCTTATCACCTATATCGAATATCTTCAAATCCTTAGTAGATTGAAGAAGAGGGTCTTTAATACCCTCTTCCGTTATTCCTATTAACCTAGCTTTACTTTTTATATCTTCTATAAGCTTTTCTCTAGCATACATGGCAAAATTCTTAAGCGCTGTTTTATCCATCTGTCGCCCCTCCTAAAACTCAATATTCAAGATGGTGTTTTCCTCCATCTCCTTCTCTAATCTTTCTTTTAAGTCTTGTAAATATCTGTCTATATCCTCTTTACTTTCTATACGCCATGAACTATATGGATTGATTTCTCTTATACTAATATATTTACGCTTTATAACTGGTTTAACTTCTGGTTGAGTTTTCACTTCTCCTCCATCACTAACAACATCAGGTTGTGGGGGAGTGTTTATTACTTTAGATATTACTTTAGATATTTCCTTAGATATCTCTTTCAGATATCTTTTCTTCAGAGTTTCTGCTTCGATTTTAAAGCCATTTACCCTTGCTACATTGTTGCAAGCTTCTGCTCTTACAATAAGGTCATCGAAGCTATTGCTGTATCTACCTCCAAATTTATCCATTAAACCTGTCTTTTCTAATTCTTCCATAACTCTTTCCTTAGCCTGCTCAATCTCCTTTATCACTGGCTCCAACTCTTTATCTAAAATTTCATTATATAAGTCATGGAATTTATTATTTAATTGTGGTAAATCCTTTATTCGATTGTAAGGGCTAGCCATGGATAATATATATCTCATCTCATCTACTATTTTTTCTATTTCTTCGTTTAAAATATAAGATTTGCTTTCTTCATATACTGATACATAGTGCTGAGTTTTCTTCCATATTTCTTTTTGACTTCCTTTGAAGAAGGATTTAATAGGACTATATTTTTCTATAAAGTCCAAGTAAGCATCTTCATTTTTGTATAAGTATTTAAATACATCTATAGGTTTTGACATGCCTCTTGTTTGATTGATTAATTTTATACCTTCTTCTATTACCCTTTTACCTGGATATTTTACTTCTTCATCTTCATAATTAGCTTTTATTTCATTTAATTCTCTTATTAAATAACCAACATTTTCATTGAACTCCTTCACCATCATATCAGTATCTTGGGTGGCTATTCTTACATTAAATAATGAAGAAGATATATCCTTTAAACTTCTAATATATTTTTCATCTACTACTTCCTTCTCCTCTATTAAAAGCTTTTCTGCGTATTGCTTCTTGGTAATATAGTTTATGATTTGCTCCTCATCCTCATTTATTAGCGAAACAGTTTCACCATTTAAAGTAAAGCTTATATTTCCATCTACAAATAGTTTAGCTATAATCCATTCCACATCTACATCTATAAAGCCATAAGGGGCTCTTGTAAATTTGTCCTTTATTTCTTTTAAGGATATTTTATTATAGTTCTTAGTCCTTAACCTTATATAATCTAATGCTTCTCTTACAGCATTTGCATTAGGAGTTTCTGTCTCCCCTAATTTTATATCTCTACTATCTCTATTTTTAAATAGCTTTCTAATTTCTACATAATCTACTGGTTTATCTATATAGTCCAGCTTATAGTATACAATTTCTATTAGCCTTCTTAAGCTTTCTTGGATATTTAAGCTGAAATTATTACCACTATTAAAATCTAACTTCTCTCCATTTACATAAAATTTTGCCTCTTTTAATGCTTCCTGTAGGTATAATTTTCCTCTATCGTAGTATTCCCGCATTTCTTCTTTCTTCAATAATTTTATTTTTTCTATACTTGGAATTTTGCTAGTTGAAGAAGTTTGTATATATTGCTCTATTTGCATTGATGTTTTTATTTCCTCTATAAAAGAGTTATCTGGTGGTAAATCTACATAGACTATATTTTCTCTTTGGCTATTCATTTTCAAGGTGCTTTCTAAGCCATTTTTTTCTGAACTTGGAGTTATGATATCTATTCCAATTTCAAAATTGCCTCTGACTCCATAGGCTTCTCCATCTACAAATTTATTAAAGCCAAAACTATACCTGTTGCCAAACTTGTTGGAGGATATTTTATCTTCTGAAAAGATATCAGTATATATAATTTCTGCTATTTTCCTTGTAATAGCTTGGGATTCAATATGCTGGTCTTTTATATCTCTATTTACTTCTTGCTCTTCATCAGTTAAGAAGATATAAAAATCCCCATTTTTTTCTACTAAATTTTGTTGTATTAATATGTTTAAGGCAGTTTGTACTTTTTCTTTAAGTTCAATTCTATCCTCATTTATATGGGATACCATAAGGGTAGTAATGTTTTCTAAAGTTGGTTCTATTTCCTTATCCAAGTATTTAATTAAGAAAAGAGTTTTTAATACATTTACATTGAAGTTGTCCTCTTCTTTAGTTGGATTTATAAAATTATTTTCCCATGCTCTAGTAATAACTCCAGCATGGTTGTGATCTAAAAACTTCTCTAAGCCATTATAGAATATGTGGAAAGGAACTAATATTCCATCTTCTTCATCCATTAGCCTTTCTGCACTTTCCTTAAACAAGGCTAACATGGAACGTTCTCCTTCAGAAAGATGCTTACCACTAGCACCATGAGTTCTGATAGATGTTAGCACACTGCCAAGCAAGTTGAATTGATAGGGTATGAAAGGATATACTTCGTAGAAATCTTCCTTGTTTTCATATAGTTTTTTCTCTACACTGTCGTTGAATACTAGTAAATTCTTAATTATGGTTTCTTTGTTTTCGTATAGAATACCTAAAGTATCCTTAGCTGTTTCTGTTTTTTCTAGTATACGGCGCTTAATCACTTCATCTACATTGGCCGATGTAAGATTCAGTCTAGTATCGAATCTACCTTGAATTTTTGAAAAGTCCATTCCTTTAACATTAGTTATAGAATCTATATCCTGTTGGCTGGTTACTACTATCCAGGCTTTCCCTTGACAAATAGTTCCTAAGTCTTCTGTTATGGTCTGTAAATTGAGCATTAAGTCAGTATTTTCTCCTATGTACTGACCCATCTCGTCCACTAAAAATACTATGTGGTGATTTTCCCCTTTACTATCTAAATACTCTTTAACCATTCGGACAAATTCTTCTATGCTTATTTCATAAGGTTTGGTAGTGCTTCTACTCCAATCTCTAGCTGTTTCTTCAGTCATATAGCCAATATCTACTAAAGTTTTTACTACTTTGTCCTTATGGAATTTAAACTTATGGCGGTTTGCTTCCCAGTTTAGATTGTGCATCTCTTCATATCTAGTTTTAAACTCTTCATATTTTCCCTCTTCTGTTAAGTGTCTTTCTAAATCTGCTAGATGAGGGTCCGTACTAAAGCCTAACTTTTCATTAAAAGCTCTTAAAAATACATTTAAAATAGAATCCTTTCCTTTAGTACCTGCAGATTTACTTTTAGAATCTATATTAAAAAGTATTGTATCTGTAGGAGTACTGCATGCAAGTTGCATATCTGCAATAACTGCTGGGTCTTTTATTTTTTCATCTTCTATGAAATATTCTAAAGGTGTTTTACCGTCTATTTCTTTGTTTTCTAATAGATAGGATAATATTTTTAGGAAATGGGATTTACCGCTACCGAAGAAGCCAGATATCCAAACTCCTATTTTATCAGTATTGCCTACTATACCTTTCCTATAGTTATGGAAAAAATCTCTAAAATGCTTCTGCAATTCTCTAGTTACCACATATTCTTCTAATTCTTGTTTTTTATTGACCTCATCATCTTGACCTACTTTAATTACACCTTGTATATCCCTATCAATTGGTTTAACAAACATATCTTTTATTTTCATTATGTCCCCTCCTATCTTATGAGCGGAAGTGCTCTATAATAGTTTCCATCGTCAAATAAGGAAAACAACGTAAGGCTTTGGCCATCATATTTTCCTGGATAAAAGAGTACCATTGGAATTCCATCAAGGGCTATAATAAGTTTATTCAAAATACCATGTGCTCTTAGAAAAGGATAGATTTTTCCTACACCTGTGATAAATACTACAGAGTTATCAGGAGTATTCTCTAATATATAAGTGTTAAAATAGTTATCATCACTATCCATATTGAGTAAATCATATACAGAGCTAATTAGATAGTCCATACCATCATTTTCTTCCATCTCTATACAAGCTTCTAATAATTCCTCTTCTTCTATTAAGTCTAGCATAATATCGTATAAATCGTATATTTTCAACTCAAAGCCTTGTGGTGATGTTTTAAATTTTTTCTCTAATTTTTTTAGATAGCTTCTTACTTTTAACTCTTCTTCAGGTGGATAATCAAATATATTATAAGTAACTTCATTCCCAAGACCTTTTTTGCTCCTAAATTCTTCATGGCTTATAATTTTTTCAATAGCTCCTAATTTTTCATCTAGTGTTTTCTTCATACTTATTCCCCCAAAAATATTATTAGATAAGGATATAAAGCTTTGTTTCTCATTTTTTTCTCTAAATTTATATCTAAAATGGGCCTTTTAACAACATATGTTTTCCCATTCTCCTCCAATAGATTTGCTTCCTTTAAATATGTTTTATAGGTACCAGCTAATCTTTTCTTAGTTTGAGGAGTAAAGTTGGCTACTTTTTCACTTTGAGTGGCTTTGTTTACTAAGAAGGCTCTAATATCACTATTATTAAATTGCAAATTACCAGTTATAAGCTTCTCCCTATATACCTCATACATGAACTCGAAAAACAGTCTATCGGTCATCATTATAGCTAATAAGTTTAATATCTTCTGGTCTGATACTGGTAGACTGGTAAACATATGGGCTATTTCTTTTGGTAATGCTCTAGCTCTCTTAGATACCTCATTTATCATCCTTCTACCATAATTTGCTGATGAAGCTAGGAATATGTTTTGCTCTTTTTGCATCTTTTTTATTTCACTGTCTTTAAAGCCTTCTTTTAGCAAGTGATTGTATTTTTTAAACTCTTGAAACCAAAAGCCTTTACTAACAGCTCCTGCACTATATTCCAAATTATTGACTGCATTAACCTTCATCTTCTTCCTCCTCATGATATACTACCTAATATTATATCATGGTAAGGAGGTAGTATATTTTAGTTATTCTTTTTTATATAGTAAGTTGTGCCATTAATATAACATGCCTAGCAGAATATTTAAAGCATCCATATATTGTGTAATACATTATTACACATCTCATTAATCCATGTCAACGATATTATAGATATGTAATTATATACCACATTTATTACTAAACAAAAACACACAAGCAGCCTAACATTGAAAATCACAGCCTTCTTGTGTATATAATGGAAATAGGGAAGAATATAAGCTCTCTTCCCTATTTTACAT
>JAAYGX010000212.1 GCA_012735585.1 Tissierella sp. | reverse complement strand
GTTGTGCCCCGCTCTGGCGTCGACGAGTTAGCTAAGGGTTTCTCACAGCACTTCTAGACCACCCTCGGGCCCTACAGATCCGATTCTGTAACAGTTTCTCCTCCGAAGGGCGACCTACAGGTCCAATGGCTGTACCAGCGCTCGGCGCACCCTCAAAGGGGTCTAGTGGCTAGACCTGTTCTCGGGACACCCCCACGTGGTCCAGCGGCCAGACCAGTTATCGAGGCACCCCACAGTGGTCCAGTGGCTGGACCAATTCCCGAGGCGCCCTAAAGTGGTCCAGTGGCCGGACCAATTCTCGAGGCGCCCGCCAAGTGGTCCGGTGGCCGGACCGGTTTGCCGGATGTCACGCATTGGTCCGGCCATTGGACCGGTTCGGGGCCTTCTGATCTGTTTCAGGAACGAGTTATGAACTTATGCGCGTCGTGCTGGTCCGATGGTTGGACCGGTTATCACCCGGCGGCAAATTGGTCCGGCCGCTGGACCGCGACGTCAGCGTCAAAAAACGCGCACCACCGAAATCCATGGCGACATCCGCGATGAGTTTTTATACAATGACGTTTGTAGACGATGTTGCATTGGCACCGACGGGAGGCGGGCGACCATGCCTGACAACGACAACGTGGTGACATTCCGGCGCTTCGATCCCGAAAACTACCGCTGGGACGGGGTCGAGCTGGAAGAATACAAGCAGCACCGGGGCGAGCGTCCGGGCGAAGCGTGGCGGGACATCACGCGCCAGGTCATCGCCGGGCGATTCGGTGAGCCGTGCTCGTTCCGGCTGCGCTACTTCGAAGTAGGCCCGGGCGGGCACTCCTCGCTGGAGAAGCACCAGCACATTCACGTCGTCATGACGCTTCGGGGCGAGGGCAAAGTTATCGTCGGCGACGACGTGTACGAAACCAGGCCTTTTGACGTCATTTACGTGCCGCCCATGACGCCCCACCAGTTCGTCAACGACGGCGACGCGCCGTACGGCTTCCTCTGCATCGTCGACGGCGACCGGGACAACCCGCAGCCGGTGTCGTCCGAGGAGCTGGAGCGGCTGCGCAGCAACCCGGCCACGGCGGCCGTTATGCGGGTGTACGAGTCCTGATGCGGTTCGTGGTCTTCGGGGGCGGCGGCGACATGGGCCGCCGGGCCGTGGAGGAGCTGGCGGTCACGCCGGGCGTGGAGCTGGTCACCATCGTCGGGCGCACGCGGGCCGCGCTGGAGCGGGCCCGAGAGCAGGCGCTGGCGGCCCAGGAGGAGGCGCGCGCCCGGCGCCGTGCTGGTTCCGTCCCCCGCGCGGACATCGCCGTTGAAACGGCCGACGCCTACGCCCATGACGCCGTCGTCGGCCTCATGCGGCGGCACGACGTGGCGCTGGGCGCGCTGGGTCCGTTTTACATTTTTGAAGAGCTCATGGTAAAGGCGGCCGTCGCCGCCCGCACGCCGTACGTCAGCCTGTGCGACGACGCGGACGGCCTCGCCGCCGCGCTGCAGCAGGGCGACGCGGCGCGAGCCGCGGGCGTCACCGTCGTCACCGGGCTGGGCTGGACCCCTGGCTTGACCAACGTCCTGGCCCTGCAGGCGGCGGCCCGCCTGGACAAGACCACCGACGTCACCATCGCCTGGGCCGGCAGCGCCGCCGAGTCCGGCGGCCACGCCGTCGCCCTGCACACCCTCCACATTTTCGACGGCCACGTGGCCACCTTCGCCGACGGGCGGCCGACCCGGGTGCGGGCCGGCGCGGGCTCCGAATACGTGGCGTTTCCGCCGCCGCTGGGCCGGGTGAAAGTGTGCCACGTGGGCCATCCCGAGCCCCTGACGCTGCCGGAGCAGCTGCCGGGCGTGCGCACCGTCGCACTGAAAGGCGGACTGGTGGAGCCGTTCCTGCACCATCTCGGCGTCATCACGGGTCGTCTCGGCCTGGCCCGCACCCACGGGCTGCGCACCGCGCTGGCCCGGGTGCTGGTGCCGCTGCTGCCGGTTCTAAGCCGCATCGGGCCCAGGCGCCCGGCCGTCTCCGGCGTGCTGGTCCGGGTTGCGGGCGAAAAGGACGGCCGGCCGGCCGCGATGGAGTACGCGGCCACAGCGCCCATGCGGGACTTGACGTCGGTGCCGCTGGCCGTCGGCGCGCTGTGGCTGGCCCAAGGC
>JAAYGX010000062.1 GCA_012735585.1 Tissierella sp. | reverse complement strand
CTCAATAGCAGCATTAAGGGCTAGTAAGTTTGTCTGATTTGCAATAGATGCAATTACATTACTGGCTTCACCAATTTGGATAGAACTTTTATGAGTGTCTAGGATAACTTCATTTATTCCTTTTACAGCATTATTGTTTTCTTCTGTTATCTTAAATAAGTGCTCTATTTCTTCTAGTCCATCATTGACAACAAAAGTGACATTTTTGGATGCAGTTGATAAATCCTTAGTGAGAACTCTATTTTTTTGAATTGACTCTCCTAGTAAATTAGCTTTATTTGCTCCATTTTCAGTACTTTGTGCCTGCTCTGATGCTCCCTTTGCTATTTCTTCTACAGTCTTAGTCACCTCTTCGGCAGCCATAGCTGATTGACTGGAAGTTGCATTAAGCTCTTGTGAAGATCTAGCTAGTTGCTCAGAGGACTGGTTTACATCATAAATAATCTGACGTAAATTATTTGTTATACTTTGTAACGCTCTAGCCAATTCTCCTGTTTCATCTGTTCTATTTAGGTCTGACTCCAACATATCATTTCTTATATCTAGATCAGCAATTATCTTTGCGTGATGAACAGCAGATACAATTGGTTTGGTTATAGATGACCCTAATATATATGTAATAATTACTCCTATTACTAAAACAACTACTAATACTAATAAAATAGCTATTTGTAATGTTGGTATTGTTGCTAGTACTTCGTCCTCATTTGCTGTTATTACCATGGTCCAAGAGGTATTTTCTATAGGTGAATATCCTGCATAAAACTCTTCGCCATCTGTTAGATAGTTACTGACTCCTGATTTTTCTTCTAGAATTTTTTCAAATAGATTTGCAATAGACTTATGGCTGTTATCATCTTTAACTGCTTCAATAGGATTAAATTCCTCTAGTACTTTTGACAAATCAGGATGTGCAATTACAGTTCCTTTATTATCAATGATATATCCATATCCCTTTTCTCCATAGGAGGTATCATTAGTTATATAACTTAAGGAGCTTCCGTTTGTGCGAGCTAATATTCCCCCAACAATCTGACCATCTTGCCTCAAGGGTGTTGCAAAAGATAAAGCCAATTCCTGTGTTGTGGGACTAACAGAAAAATTGATGATATCCGATGTTCCATTAAGAACTTCTAGGCTAGGGTCATTATTACCTAATCTTATATTTATTCCACTAGCATATCTTACATTCCCATCTAGATGAATGATACCAATATCTTGAAATTCAGTTTGGCTTAATTTTTCTCTAAGTATTGGTTGTTGCAGTGACCAATCCATACTTTTGATTTCATAACGATTAGCTATCATTTCCAAGATATTTGCTTGGGCCTCCAATCTTGCAGAAGTTGTTTTGGATGCCTCATAAGAAATCGTTTCTAGAGATTGCTCAGCTTCAACTATAAGGGATGAACTTGCCCTTTGTAAAGAAATTAATCCTATTGCTATTGAAGATAATAATAATAAAACAGAAAAATAAACTATTAATTTTGTTCCAATACTTTTAAAGTTAACATCTTTAAAATTCAATCTTTTCAAATTGTTGTTTTTAAAATTAAATTTTCTAAAATCAAATTTTTTAACCTTTGTTGCTTGCATATAGTTTCCCCCTAATATGTTTTATTTTATAAATCTGCTATCCCCTGGCATTTAATCATCACAAACGTAAACATTTGCCTAACATAGTTATCGGACATTATCAAAATTATTTAAATTTTTTGTTAATAAAAATGTTAATAAAAACTAATTAAGAAAAACTTTTCATTTTTATTAAAATAAGTGTTGATTTTTCAAAAGTTTCAGATTATAATTGTAATTGTTGAATAAATGAAAGGAGGTCGTGAAGATGTTAAGAGTTAGAATAATTAGTGGTAATTTATCAAAATTAAATTTAATTGCACGACCTATGCATAAAATCTAGATATTATTTTGTATTTAAAGATTTGTTTTTTTGCCATAGGTCTATGCCTATGGCTTTTTATATGTAAAAATATTTGTGTGTTTTTATGCGCATTTTTAGACCATAGGATTATTTTTCCTATGGTCTTTATTATGCTCTATTTTTCTAAGGGAGGGAATTATTTGAAGGATCTTAAAAAGCTATTAAAATTCACCAAAGGTTATGGATTGATGTATTCCATAGGAATAGTCTCCATAATACTATCACAAGGGATTACACTACTAAACCCCCTTGTGATAAGAACAACGATTGACTCCATTATTGGAGATTCAATCATTGAAAACCATTATGTAATGTATTTTCTCAATCTATTGGGAGGTCGAACAAATTTAAGAGAAAATCTGTGGATTGTTGGATTAATAATTATATTTATTACCATTTTAAGAGGGATATTTCTTTATCTTAAAAATACGATGTCAAGTAAATCTGCAGAAAGCATTGCTGAGAATGTCAAAAATCAACTTTATGATCATATTCAAAAGCTACCTTATGAGTATCATGTTTCAGCTGAAACTGGAGAGCTCATTCAAAGATGTACTTCTGATGTTGATACCATAAGGCGATTTTTAGCCATACAATTGATGGAAGTTGTTGGGTCTACTTTTATGCTAATATTCACCGTAAGCATAATGCTCAACTTAAGCCCTAGGATGGCAATGATCTCCATATCTGTTTTGCCTATTACATTTTCGTTTGCTTATATTTTCTTTAGAAAGGTTAAGAAGGATTTTACAGCATCTGATGAAGCTGAAGCTAGACTTTCCACTACATTACAAGAAAACTTAACTGGCATAAGGGTTGTAAAAGCCTTTGCTAGGGAAAAATATGAAATCGATAATTTTGATAAGAAGAATATAGATCATAGAGATTTAACTACTAAGCTAATTATGAATTTAGCAACTTACTGGTCCATATCAGATTTTATAAGTTTCTTTCAAATAGGTTTGGTAATGGTATATGGTAGCTATTTGGCTGTTAAAGGAGATATTTCTTTAGGTACATTGGTTGCCTTTACTAGTTATATAGGTATGTTAGTTTGGCCAGTTAGGCAGATGGGACGTACCCTTACTGATATGGGTAAAGCCTTTGTTTCTTTAAAAAGAATTGATGAAATCTTAATGGAGCCTATTGAAGTTTTAGTAGAAAATGGCCAAGAGCCAATTATTTCAGGAAATATTGAGTTCAATAATGTGTATTTTGAATATGAAAAAAATAATCCTGTACTAAAGGATTTTACTCTTAAGATTAATCAAGGTGAAACTATTGCTTTTATAGGACCAACAGGCTCAGGTAAAAGCTCGCTGGTACATTTACTACCTAGGCTTTATGAATATTCAAATGGAAATATTACTTTAGATGGCATTGAGTTAAATAAAATAGACAAACATTGGATAAGAAAAAATGTTGGTCTAGTATTGCAAGAGCCTTTCTTATATGCAAAGACAATTAAAGAAAATATCAAACTTGCAAATCCTAGCTACACAGATAAAAAGGTGTTTGATGCTGCAAAAACTGCATCCATCCATGATGATATCAATTCCTTTGAAGATAAATATGAAACCATGGTAGGCGAACGAGGCGTATCTCTATCTGGTGGTCAAAAACAGAGAATGGCCATAGCAAGGACCATTATCAACGATTGTCCTATTGTAGTCTTTGATGATTCTTTATCTGCAGTAGATACATCAACTGATATTTCAATACGTGAAGCATTAATCTCAAGAAAAAATAAATCTACCACGATTATCATATCCCATAGAATATCTACTGTAGCAGGTGCAGATATGATCTATGTCCTTGATAAAGGTAGGATTATTCAAAGTGGCAAACATAAAGACCTGATCGAGGAAGAAGGTCTATATAAAAGGGTATACACAATCCAATCCTCCTATGAGGATGCTATGTAATAATATTTGGAGGTAATATATGGAGAACGAACATCTAATCAATGAAAAAATAAATCTCAGCATATGGAAGGACTTTTTTAAGTTATTAAAGCCTTATAAGGCCCAATTTCTTAAAATAATAATTATGATGGTTTTTGTCGGTGCAATGGATGCCATATTTCCCCTTTTATCTAAATATGCAATCGACAACTTTGTAGAAAAAGGTACTACCCAGGGGCTTCCTTTCTTTGGGCTAGTCTTCGTATTGGCAGCCTTTTTCTTCTCCATAACCATATATCTGTTTATCTCAATGGCGGGTAAATTAGAGACTCAAATGGCTTATGATATTAGAAAATTAGGCTTTGAAAAACTACAGATGCTTCCTTTATCGTACTATGATAACAAAGCTGTAGGCTGGTTAATGTCCCGAATGACATCAGATATCCAAAGATTAAGCGAAACTATTTCATGGAGCTTAGTAGACTTTTCATGGGGAATCACCATGATGACAGGTGTAACAGTGGCAATGCTTATTCTAAACTGGAAACTAGCACTGATAGCCTTAATAGTTGTGCCTTTTGTAGCTCTAACAAGTGCCTATTTTCAAAAGAGAATACTAAATGCCCAAAGGCATGTAAGAAAAATTAATTCTCAAATAACTGCTGCTTTTAATGAAGATATTCAAGGTGCAAAAACTACTAAAACCTTAGTAAGGGAAGAAATCAATCTTGAAGAGTTCTCAGAAATAACATCCAATATGAGAAACAGCGCTATAAAAGCCACCATACTATCTTCAGTCTATTTACCTATTGTGCTGACACTGGGAAGTATAGGTACAGCACTGGCTATTAACTTTGGTGGAAGCTTTGTTATGAGAGATATAATTTCTTACGGAACATTGGTAGCATTTATATCCTATACAACACAATTGTTTGAGCCAATTAGGCAAATGGCTGTAATATTTGCCGAGGTTCAAGCAGCACAGGCCTCTGCTGAAAGGGTATTTTCCCTACTAAATGAAAAGCCTGACATCATAGATACCGAGGAAGTCATAGCTAAATACGGAGATCTATTTAATCCTAAAAAAGATAATTGGCCTGAAATAAGGGGAAACGTAGAGTTTAATAATGTTTCATTTGCATATAAGGATGGAGAAGATATTTTAAAGGACTTCAATTTACTTGTAAAACCAGGAGAAACCATAGCCTTAGTAGGTGAAACAGGTGCAGGTAAATCTACCATAGTCAATCTATTCTGTAGGTTTTATGAGCCAACTGGCGGTGAAATCCTAATCGATGGTATCAATTACAAGGAGATGCCTCAAAATTGGATCCATGAAAACCTAGGCTATGTATTACAATCTCCCCATCTATTTAGTGGCACTATTAAGGACAATATCAGATACGGAGATTTAGATGCTGATGATGAAGATATCATCAATGCCTGTAAATTGGTAGATGCTCATGACTTTATTATGAGTATGGAAAAAGGCTATGATACGGAAGTTGGTGAAGGTGGTAATCTATTATCCACTGGACAAAAACAACTCCTATCCTTTGCAAGGGCAATCGTTAGAAATCCCAGACTATTTGTATTAGATGAGGCCACTTCTTCAATAGATACAGAAACTGAAAAAGTCATCCAAGACGCAATTCAAAATGTATTAGAAGGAAGAACCAGCTTTGTAATCGCCCATAGATTATCAACAATTAGAAATGCAGATAAAATACTGGTAATCAATGATGGTAAAATCATGGAATCAGGAAACCATAAAGAGTTGATTGAACAAAAAGG
>JAAYGX010000061.1 GCA_012735585.1 Tissierella sp. | reverse complement strand
GTTATCGTTTGTTAAGTCGACAACAAAAAAATATAGAAGTATAGAGATTTGATCTCTTATTATTTTTTACAAAAAGTGGTACACAATTTGATTAGTAGGGTGGTACACATTCCTATTGACAAAAGCATATACCATTGTTCGGAATTTAATTGTCCTATTTAGTATAGCCTATCCATATATTTATCTAATTTTAAATCTTCATTTTTATCCACTACCTCCCTCAAATCTAATAGTGGATAACTTTCCCTGATATCTATTATCTTGTCACTCCACTCAAACAACAAAAAAGCCCTTAATTGATTATCACTGTGTAAATGATGAATCCTGTTGGTTTTTATGCCATGTATTCTAGTTGCTCTTCCCTTAGAAGAGAACTCATTAATTTTAACCCAAGGTATATAGTTTGCCCCCTCTCCCTGACCTCTGCATTCTTTTATATACCTATCTAATTTTGCTTTAGTCCAAGCCATTTTATATCCTCCTTTTAGGTAAAACAAAAAATACTATCTCCTATAGGCAACATCGCTTATTTTTTTAAGCAAACTCCTATAGAAAATAG
Source organism: Tissierella sp. (assembly GCA_012735585.1). GTDB lineage: Bacteria > Bacillota > Clostridia > Tissierellales > Tissierellaceae > JAAYTL01. Next base: position 1,166 of record JAAYGX010000061.1, on the reverse strand, counting down.
CATTTAATATAATATTACTGATAAGAATATTATCTAAATCTTTATTATACCCTTAGTCTAATTCTATTTTATCTAATATAAAAATAAAATTATCTATCGTTATCTTAAATTGTTCTGCGTCTGAAAATGTTTTAAATATCAAAACCGCATAAGGTGAATTTAAATTAATATATTTATCTTTTTGAGAATTATAAACCAATACACAATCATCATCCTTATCATCTCTTACTTCTATATTAAACCTAGGAATAATTGAGTCTCTTTGACTCATATCTTCATCTTCAAAACCAAATTTTAAATAAAGGGATAGATATCCATCTCTATTCTTAACTTCTGCTTTAGAATTTTCGAATCCTATCTGAAAACCTCTTCCCACACTATCTTCAAAGGTCTCGTTAACTAATCCATCTCCTACAAAGGTATCTTCCGTCGCATCACCAGAAGAGATATCATATCTAGCTCCAACTATACTCAAATTATATGATTCAAAATCAATTGGAACCTCCTTAAGTAGAATAACATTATCTTTTAAAAAATCATTACTGCCTGTTACTTTTTCAAGGGTGATTTCTAGTACATCAGAATCTATATTTATAGATTCATCACTTGAACATGATGATATAAAAAATACTATAATAAATAATGCAACACATAATAGTGTCCACCTTAAAGGTGTGCTTCTAGAACTTCTTCTGATTTTATTTGTCAGTAACAATATTACTAAAACAATTATTCCTAGTACACCAACCAAAACCATATGAGAGCCCATATCCTAACCTCCATCCCAAAATACAATCCATTCTAAAATGGAATATCATCATTTATATATTCCTCAATCTTTCCTAACTCTAATGAAAGATTATCTTCATTATTAATAACCCATTTTTCCCCAGCCTTCGTTATCCTAAAATAAGATGCTAGATTTCCATTAATATCCTGCTCTGAACCTACTTCGATTAATTGCTTTGCTTCTAATTTTTTAATTGCTATACTAATTGCGAGATTGTTATATCCACTATTATTCATATCTTTTTCTAATGTGATATGTCAACACTTTTTTGGACATATTTTTACCGAACAATTTATATAAATCCCCATGAATTTGTTTGCAATTATAAGATTATTTATTTGGTCCAGTCAAGGGTAAATGAACTCGCTATCGCTCG
>JAAYGX010000060.1 GCA_012735585.1 Tissierella sp. | reverse complement strand
TGCCAAATTGGTTTTTACCACCTAAAAAGGCACTGAAATTATAACATTTCAGTGCCTTGGGACATTACTCTACAACTTAATCATAGCCTTTTGAATCTAATCTGACCTCCATTTTTTGCACAGTCCATAAGGCTTAAATAGTTACTATTTAATTTCCCTATTACATTAACTCTGTCATCTTGAGGGAAACGTCTCCTTAGTATTTGAATTTCTCCAGAATACCTTTTATAACCTATATTATCCATAGTGATTGCTCCCTTTTCTCTTACTATAGAATTAAAAGGTTGTTGTTTTTCCCCGTCACAAGAATACTCTCTAGATTCTTGTAGACGCATCGTAGTCCTTGGAGAATCTGGTCGTATGGTAAATACTTGATCATATAGATACTGATAATTGGATAGAAAATCTACAGGAATATTTATAATCCTTTCTCTGATATAGTCTGAAATCAAATCCCCTTGAATTTCAGATATCTTTACATCTCCTAAAAATATACCATCTACTTCATAGTTCGTCGCAAGATCTATAAAAGCTACATAAGGAGGGATATATCTATGTTTTTCTAAAGTTGGTAGGCCTTCATATATAGGTCCACGTTTCATTTCATCTCCTACAATGAAAGCAAGGGTCTTTATGCCTAAGGCCTTAAGCTTATGATTGATATCCATAAATCCCTCTGGATCTAAACCTGTTTCAGGACGTGGATAGAAATTGTGTAAAGCATAAATTTCAGCACCAGCTTCCAATATCTTTTTAGCTATGTTTTCATCTTCTGTGGATGGATTAAAGGATATTGGATATTCTTTTGAAATGGCTAAGATTTCTTCCCTACTAAAACCATAGTCCAAGCGCAATACATCTATCCCCATATCTTTAGCAAATTCTATGATAGAACTATATTTAAAAAATTCCAATGTCTTTAAGGATACATCACCTATGATTTTAAATTTCCTATCCTTTAGCCACTTACATATTTCCTTTGCCTTTATGCAATAATTATCCATATCATTAAACTCTTCCTGCCAATGGAAGGAAGAGAATACATAATATCCTCTTCCTTGAAATCTTTCTAGCATTTCCTTTTGCCTATCAAAAGTGGATATATAGACAGATAGACCTAGTTGATTAAGCATTTTCAATCTCTGAACTCTTTATGAATAAATTAGTTATAATAAATCCACCGATATAGGAAATGACAATACCTATGAAATAGTTTAATATAGAATCCGGCTGCATTAAAGGCAAAGCTACTAAACCTGATGGTCCCCAAGCAGTGGCTAATACTTTGGTTGCCATTACATAAGCGCCACCAAAGCCTGCTCCCAGACCTGCCGTTATAAATGGTTTACCTAATGGAAGAGTAACTCCATAGATTAAAGGTTCTCCAATTCCTAAAAATCCAGCTGGCAGTCCACCTGCAATAACGGATTGCATTCTTTGATTGTTGACTTTTTTTGCTTTAAAGTAGATAGCGATTGCTGCTCCTACTTGACCGGCACCAGCCATTGCTAGTACTGGGAATAGTGATACGCCACCCATAGATTCAAGTTGAATCGCATAAATAGGGATCAGCCCATGATGCAATCCTAATAATACCATTGGTAAGAACAGTGCCGACAAAATATATCCGGATATGATACTTACTACGGTACTGTCTGAGTCGATAATGATACTTAAAACACCAACTAAGCCGTCAGAAATAAATCCTGAAACAGGCATAATAATCAATACTAAAGCCAAACCTGTAATTAGCAATGATACTAATGGTGTAACAATTAGATCTAAAACATCTGGGACGATTTTTCTAACTCGTTTCTCTATCTTGGATAAAAGGTATACCCCTATAATTACACCAATAATACCACCTTTTCCCGTTGTAAGAATAGAATTCAAAGGAACTTCTGCATTAAATAATCCAAATAAACCTGAAATACTATTGATTTGTGCTCCAATCGTCATAGCACCCATCATTCCACCTAATGCTTCTGTTGCTCCAAATCTCTTAGCCGCATTAACTCCTGTATATATTGCAAAATAACCTAAGAAGGACGCTCCTATTAAGGAGAACATCAATTGAATAAAATTCCAAGTATTAGAAGTGGGTAAATTACCATTACCTTGTAAGGTACCGATTAATGAAGCGAATCCATTAAATATACCTGCTGCAATAATTGCAGGAATAAGTGGAATAAAGATACCTGCTATAGTTTCTAAACCAGCCTTCAAAGGACCCTTCTTCTGCTTAGCCTTAATATCTGCCTTGGTATCTTGCCAATCTTCAGTCCCCACTGAATTACCAGTAAATCCAAAATCATCCACAAATATATCAGCTAATTTTTTAGCCTTTCCAGGACCTACTACTACTTGTAAAGAATCTGTTCCTACTACACCTAAAACACCTTCCGTATTTTTTAATTCATCCATCTTCACCTTAGACGAATCTCTAACTTTAATACGTAGTCTAGTCATACAATTGGTGACAGTTACTATGTTTTCTCCACCACCCACTAGTTCAAGAATCTTATCTGCTAACCCTTTATTCGTTGCCATTGCCATTTATTACACCCCTTTCTTTATTTTAAGGAAACCTTAATATTTTAAAATTTCCTTTATACCAAAACCCTTCTAATATGTCCATTGGCTAAGGCCAATCTCTCTTTTGCCTCTTCAATATCACAATTTAGTAAAATCATTGTAATCGCTAATTTGACATTTTTCCCTGATTCTTCAAGAGCCTTTCTTGCTGTCTCTCTATTTACATCGGTAGCAGCCATGATGATATTTTCTGATCTTATTTCTAATTTCTTATTTGTAGGCTGAACATCTACCATAAGGTTTTTATAAACCTTACCAATCCCCACCATGGAAATAGTGGAAATCATATTGAGTACCATCTTTTGTGCAGTCCCTGCCTTTAATCTTGTTGATCCTGTTAATACCTCAGGTCCTACTATTATTTCTATAGGTATATCTGAGGCAGCACCAACTTCCGAATTTTCATTACAGGATATGCCTATGGTTTTAGAACCTATTTCCTTGGAAAAGTTTAGGGCTGCTATTACATATGGGGTTCTACCACTGGCAGCAATACCTATAACCACATCTTTAGGTTTAAGTCCTATGTTTTTTAAATCATTTATTCCCATCACTGTACTATCTTCTGCACCTTCTACAGCCTTTATAAAGGCCCCATCTCCTCCGGCTATTAAACCTATAACCATTTCAGGAGGCGTTCCAAAGGTAGGTGGACATTCTACCGCATCTAATACCCCTAATCGTCCGCTGGTACCCGCTCCTACATAAATAAGTCTTCCTCCACTATCAAAACTTTCTATTACTACTTTCACAGCCTTTTCAATTTGGGGAATTACTTTTTTAACAGCCTGGGAAACTTTTTGATCTTCTTCATTCATTATTTGTAATGCATCATAAATGGATAGGACATCTAAATCCCGAGTATTTTCATTCCGTTGTTCTGTTGACATTTTATTTAAATCAATCACTGATTTGGCTCCTTTCTAATATGGGTTTTAGATATTTGTTCTAAGGATTTTTCATATTGAGTACTGGCATATACACTATATAAAATATCAATTACATTCAATTGAGAAATTCTTGAAGACATAGCCCCGCTTCTAAATGTGGATTCATTGGCTGCAACAAAAATATTGTAATCGGATAGTTCCACAATGGGAGAAGTTCCATATTTAGTTATAGAAATTATGGTTGTATCATTCTCCTTCATTGCCTTGGCACATTCAATCATTTCGATTGTTTGCCCTGAATAGGATATGATAATGCCAATATCCCTAGAGGACATATTTCTAGCAGTTAGTAATTGTAAATGCCAGTCTTCACTAACTGAACACCTTCGATTCAAACGCATAAACTTTTGTTGAGCATCCTTAGCAACAATAAGAGATGATCCAATCCCAAAGATGCTGATATTTTCACATTTAGTTAATAATTCAATACATTGATCTATAATTTCAATATCTATAATATTTTTAGTATCCTCTAATGAAATTATATTGTTATATGTAACTTCTTCAACAATTCCATCTGTACTATTTAATTTTATAATCCCATTTTTTCTTTCAGTTTTAGTATGCTCTCTTACAGCCAGTTCGTAAATAAGCGCTTTAGTAAAATCTTTAAATCCAGTAAACCCAATTTTCTTACACATTCTAATAATTGATGCAGGAGATGAAAACGTTCCCTCAGAGAGTTCATGAACTGTCTTTTCCGTAGTTTTCTTAGGATGTTTAAGAATATACTCAATAATGCTTTTTTCAGTAGGACTTGCCTGCTTTTGATATTCTTTTAACATGACCAATACGCTTTTCAATTATTTCACTCCTTAATTTTATTTTATCATGGTGAACCTTAGTGTCAATAAACTCCAGCTATAATGAAATAAAGTTTCAAAATATGGTTCATATAGGAGATTTATCAGAAATTTATGAAACTTCATATGTGTATTTTTAATTTTATTTTATCATGTTGAACTTTAGTGTCAATAAATTCTAAATAACGCGAAACAATATTTCATATTCTGTTTCTATAAGTAAGATTGGTAAAAAATTATGAAACTTTCTAAAAGCTGCTTTTGCTTATATAGATTCATATATTTTGAAAAAATTTCCAATTTATTAAATATTATGTTACAATAAAGCAAACATTAGATTGATAAAAATTAAACTTGGAGGGATAATATGGAGCTGCATAACTTAATGGAGCATGAAGTAAGGTATACTTTAAATCATATTTTAACAACTGATAATGATATAAAATGTCAGTGTGATCAATGCAAATTAGATATTATGGCTGTTGCATTAAATTCTCTTTCTCCCAAATATATCGTAACAGAAAAAGGCCTTTTATATAGTAGAATAGCTATTATGAATCAACAATTTAACACAGATGTAGTAACTGCCCTTGCAAAGGCAATAAATATGGTAAATAACAGCCCTCGACACGAACAAGAATGAACAACAGGATTTATAAATAATAAAAAATGCACTGAAACCTAGAAAAAGTTTCAGTGCATTTTTTTATTAGTGTGAATTAAGCTCAGTCCATATTCTATCATAAACATCAACAATATCAGCTGGATCTTTAAATACTTCTGTATTTTGAATTAAGTCAGAATCAGGATATGCAACATCTGAATTTTTCAAATCATCTGGTAGCATCTCTATTGCTTCAGGTATAGGAGATGAATATCCTATATAATCTGTATTTTTTGCTGCTATATCTGGTCTTGTCATAAAGTTTATAAAGGCTTCTGCCCCTTCTTTGTTTTTAGCAGAACTCGGGATTACCATACTATCATACCATAGATTAAACCCTTCCTTAGGTAATGCATATGCTAAATCTGGATTTTCTCTTATCATGTATACAGCATCACCAGAATAAACTACTGCTAAAGCAGCTTCTCCTGCAATCATAGTATCCTTTACTTGGTCACCTAAATATGCATATACTAATGGTTTTTGGTCTATTAGTATATCTCTTGCCTCTTCTAGCTGAGCCACATCTCTGGTATTCATTGAATAGCCTAATCTTTTTAATGCTACTGCTAAGGAATCTCTTTGACTGTTTAGCATGATGATTTGATCAGCATATTTTTCGTCCCACAATATATCCCAGCTATCGACAGTTTCATCCACCATAGTCGTATTATAAAGTATACCTACCGTTCCCCACATGTAGGGTACAGAATATTCATTAGTTGGATCATAATCCGCATATAATAAATCTTCATCCACCTTTTCCATATTAGGAATATTGTTCATATCTAATTTTAATAACATATCTTCATTGATCATTCTTTCAATCATATAATCCGATGGAATGACAACATCATAACTACTTCCACCTTGTTTCAATTTAATATACATATCTTCATTTGTTTCATACATAGAATAATTAACTTTAATTCCAAATTCATCTTCAAACTCTTTTATTACATCAGAATCGATATAATCTCCCCAGTTATAGACATTGATAACTGGCCTATCATCACCACAACCCATTGCAAATACAGCTAACATAGAAATTAATAGGATTAACACAATAACTTTAGTATTTTTCATTTTACACCTCATTAAAATTAATTTTTTTCTGTTCTTTTATTTATAATTAACAAAAGAACCAATAGGCTAACAAACATAAGTGTTGATAAAGCATTGATAGTAGGGTTAATTCCTCTTCTAGACATTGCAAATATCTCAATACTTAAGTTTGAAACACCATTACCAGTGTTGAAAAAGCTTATAACAAAATCATCTATAGATAATGTAAATGCCATCAAACCACCAGTTATAATACCAGGCATGATTTCAGGAATTATCACCTTACGCAAAGCATAAAAAGGTGTAGCTCCTAAATCCATAGCTGCCTCTGCTAAATGCTTATTCATCTGTTTTAGCTTAGGCAGTACTGATAGTATTACATAAGGAATACAAAATGTTATATGGGATAATAGCATGGTTGTAAACCCAAATTCTAATTTGAAAAATCTATATAAAGCCATAAGTGATACTGCAGTTACAATATCTGGATTCAATACAGGCAAATAATTTAGATTTAATACTATCTTTTTACTTAGTCCAGGCATATTGTGTATCCCTAACGCTGCAAATGTCCCTATGACAGTTGATATGACTGATGATAAAACAGCAATCAATATTGTATAATAAAGAGCCTTGAGTATGGCAGGGTCTTTAAATAATTCAACATACCATCTTAAAGTAAATCCAGACCATACACCCCTTGATTTTGAATCATTAAAGGAGAAGACAATTAAAATGATAATTGGTGCATATAGAAATAGAAATATTAAAAAAGTATAGAGTTTTTTAAGACTTTTACTTACCATAATCCTCGTCCTCTCCCTTCCTTTTCTTTATCAAATCTAGATGTAAGAGCCATAGTAATGAGTATAAATATCATTAATATAATCGACATTGAAGACCCAAAATGCCAATCTCCCGTCCATCTAAATTGTTGTTCAATTAAATTACCTATTAAATTGGATTTATTTCCACCTAATAAACTAGATATTACAAAAGTACTCATTGCTGGTATAAAAACCATAGTAATTCCTGTTATAACACCTGGTAAACTTAATGGAAATATAACCCTTCTAAAAGTTGTCATTAGATTTGCTCCTAAATCCTCAGAAGCCTCTAATAAACTCTTATCAATCTTTGTTAATACCGAATATATGGGCAATACCATAAATGGTAAAAAATTATATACCATACCTAATAGTACAGCTTTTTCATTAAACATAAGATCTAAGGCTGGAAAACCTAGTTTCGTAACAAAAGTATTTATCAGTCCATTTCTTCCAAGTAGTGTTACCCATGCATAGGTTCTTAGTAAAAAGTTCATCCACATCGGTATTACAAACATTAGTATCATAGCATTTCTTTTCTTAGGTTTTTCCCTAGATATTATATAGGCTATTGGATATCCTATGATCAAACATAAAATCGTGGATACAAGGGCCAAGTTTATGGACTTAATCAGTACATTTATATAAATAGGCGTAAAAAACTTTTTAAAGTTATCTAGACTAAAGATGAATGTAGAGAAGTTTTGGCTATCTCCTGTAGTAAATGCAAAATACAGCACTAAAAACAATGGTACAATTGTAAATATTAATATCCAAGCTAAATAAGGATAGGATGTTCTTTTCATCATCAGTCTATCACCTTCTTCATGATATGAATATTCTCTGGTAGTACATCTAAGCCTACCTCAGTACCTACTTCCTTCATTATAGTTGAATGAATCTTCCAATCAAATTCATCTACTTTTACTATCATTTCATAATGTACACCCTTAAAAGTTACTGAATCCACCTTGCCTTTAAGCTTTCCTTCATTTGATGCAACCAAGACTAAATCCTCTGGCCTAATTACAACATCTATCTTTTCATCCTTGCTAAATCCTTTATCTACACAATCAAAGACTACATTTGAAAACTCTACTACCAAGTCTTCATGCATAACCCCATCAATAATATTACTTTCACCTATAAATTTAGCTACGAAGGCATTTTTAGGTTCGTTGTATATATCTATTGGAGTGCCAATTTGTTGAATCTTGCCATGATTCATAACAGCAATTGTATCTGACATAGTCAATGCTTCTTCTTGATCATGGGTTACGTATATAAATGTGATGCCTACTCTTTTTTGCATATTTTTTAATTCAATTTGCATTTCTTTTCGAAGCTTCAAGTCCAATGCACCTAAAGGCTCATCTAATAATAGGACTTCAGGTTCATTGACGAGAGCTCTTGCAATGGCAATTCTTTGTTGTTGTCCACCACTTAAAGAATCTATCCCTCTATTTTCAAATCCTTGAAGATCTACTAATTTTAGCATTTCTTTTACTCTTCTGTCTATTTCAATTTTTGGTATCTTTTTAATCTTTAGTCCGAATGCAATATTGTCATAGACATCCAAATGAGGAAATAGTGCATACTTTTGAAATACAGTATTAATCTTCCTTTGGTAAGGGGGGACTTTTGTTATATCTTTATCTTCAAATATAACCCTGCCTTCTGTTGGCTCTTCAAATCCGCCAATTATTCTTAATGTAGTAGTCTTCCCACAACCACTAGGTCCAAGTAGAGTCAAGAACTCATTTTTACGAATAAATAAATTAATATTGTCTAATACCTTAGTACCGTCATATTCCATTGATACATTTTTTAAATCTACTATGTTCATTTTAAATCCCCCCTCAAATTACTAAAAACTTGGTGGTGTACTCACCCAAATTATTTTTGCTACAGTTTTTCCTGCATTTTCAATGTAATGATTCGAGTTTGCTTTATAATAAAAACTTTCTCCTTTTTTAACTCTGTATTTATCCTTACCAATGTATAAAAATATACTCCCATTGATAACATACCCAAACTCTTCTCCTTCATGTGGAGAATCTTCCTTTGTTCTTCCTTCTGGTCCTATTTCCATCAATATAGGTTCCATATCATTTTTTTGAGCATTAGGTATTATCCACTTTAGTATATAGTTTAAGTCTTCATTTTCACTTTCAAATACATCTTCTTTTGTAAAAACAACTTTCTCGTCTAATCTTTCATTGAAAAATTCTTGAAGATTAGTTCCAAGACTTTCTAATATATCCACAAGGGTTGCAATAGACGGAGAGGTCAAATCCCTTTCAAGCTGTGAAATAAACCCTTTGGTCAGTTCACATCTATCTGCTAACTCCTCCTGGGTTAAAGAGTTTTTTATTCTTAATCTTTTAATTTTTTCTCCTATATTCACACTTTTTCCCTCCCTATTTGTTAAGTTATAGTTAACAAATAGTTTATATTTACTAAACTTTCTTATCGACTAGATTATTATATTTAAATTAGCCTACTATGTCAATATATTTTTGAAAAATATTTTTCTTTATTTACCTTTATGTTAACTACATTTACATAAAATTATTAAACAAAAAGTTTAGTAATATTAAATATTTTCTAACAATTTATATGATCTTAAAAATTTCAGTATAATCATAAAAAAATTGTCATCCTGGCCAAGACGAAGAATCTTATGTAAGAGATTCCACCTTGCACTCAGAATGACAACTTATATGAGCTTTATACTTTTTATATCTTATTCGATTGTATATACTTTCATATTCTTGATAGCATTGTTAACTAACTCATCAATATCTAAAGCTTCTTCAGACTTCTTTATATCTTCTACTTTAGGTTTTGTGACTGGATGTTTTGGTAGAAATACTGTACAGCAATCCTCAAATGGCAATATAGATGTTTCATATGTTTCTATATCATCTGCGATTCGAATGATATCCACTTTATCCATACCAATTAAAGGCCTTAAAACTGGAATATCAACTGAATTGTTTGTAACAGCTATCCCTTGTATTGTTTGACTAGCTACCTGTCCTAGACTCTCTCCAGTAATTAAAGCGTCATATCCATTATGATTGGCAATCTTTTCAGCAATTCTCATCATAAATCTTCTAGAGATTATGGTCATTTCCTTTTCTGGGCAATTTTTATTAATCTCTTTTTGAATTTCTAAAAGATTGATACTAAAAAACTTGAACTTTCCTGTATATCTAGCTAATATTTCAGCTAAGTCCTTCACTTTTTCCTCAGATCTTTCAGATGTAAATGGATAGGAATGAAAATGGATACAATTAATTGCCAATCCTCTTTTAGCCATAGTAAATCCTGCAACAGGGCTATCTATACCACCAGATAGCAACAATAATCCTTTACCACTAGTTCCAACAGGCATTCCTCCATAGGCTTTGATTCTTTCAGTATAAATATATACATGTTCTTTGATATCGATATATAGGTATATATCAGGATTATGCACATCTACCTTTAATTTTTCGAATTCATCTAATATTACTCCACCTATGTTTCTTGATATTTCTGGAGATTTTAATGGATAGTTCTTATCTGATCTATTGGTATCTACTTTAAAGGTTTGTATACTAGAATTTTCAGTAGCTTCTTTCATTGCTAGTTTTGCAGCATTATTGATAACTTCTGTATCTTTATCAACCCTTATACAAGGTGATATATATACTAGACCAAATACTTTTTTAAGTCTATTTATTATAACAGGATAATCATCTGGATTTCCTTCTATATAAATCTTGCCTGTCTCTTTATATATCTTTTCATATCCTATCTCTTTGATATTTTTTATAATCTGTTTAATCAATCTATCTTCAAAATAGCCTCTATTCAAACCTTTTAAAGCTATTTCTCCCATACTAACACTAATTACCCTTTTCAATTAATCACCTCATCATAATCTTTCTTATTTCTTCAACAGCATCTTTAGTAGATTCTATTACATAGTCAATATCTTCTCTGGTTGTCTCATATGAGAAACACATTCTGATCGCTCCTTCTATCTCCCTTTCTGATAATCCAGTAGCCACTAATACATGACTTTTGTCAGTCCCCTTTGAAGAGCAGGCAGATCCAGTAGATACGTATATCTCCTTTTCCTCTAAATAATGTAATAAAACTTCTCCCCTAGTATATAAAAAGGATACATTTAATATATATGAAGAACTATTATCATCTAAAGGTGTATTTATCTTTATATGGTCTATTTTTTCCTTTAATTTGTTAACCATATATTCCCTTAATCCAAGTACATGTTGTGATTCTTCTTTGTCATTAGTAGCTAGGATCCTAACTGCTTCTCCTAAACCAATGATACCTTGAACATTTTCAGTACCTGATCTTAAGCCCTGTTCTTGATTTCCTCCATATACGATTGGGTTTAAACCTAATCCCTTACGTATATATAGCCCACCTATCCCCTTTGGACCATGTACTTTATGCCCGCTAAATGAGAAAGTATCAACGCCTAATACTTTTAAGTTAAAATCTATTTTTCCAAAGGATTGTACTCCGTCTAAATGCAAGTGAGCCTTGGATTTCTTTTTCTTAATTAATTCCTTTATCCTTCTTATATCTTGTATTGTCCCAATCTCATTATTTACATGGATTATGGATATCAATATGGTTTCCTCATTGATGCTGTTTTCTAGTTGTTCCATATCTAATATTCCATACTGGTCAACGTCGATATAAGTTACCTTTAATCCTTTTTCTTCATAACTTTTCATAACGTTTAATACGGATGGGTGTTCTATCTTGGTTGTTATAATATGATTTCCTTTTCTTAAGTTACTATTTATTATACTTTGTATGGCTATATTGTTGCTTTCTGTGCCACCTGATGTAAAGAATATTTCTTTACTATCTACCTTCAAATAATCAGCGATTATTTCTCTTGATTTCTTAATCTTCTTTTCTGACTTTAGACCTAATCTATGCAAAGATGATGGATTACCAAAATCATCATTATAACTATCATACATCTTTTCCAATACTTCTTTTCTTATTTTAGTAGTAGCACAATTATCTAAATAAATCATTATTTCACCTCAACTATTAATATCCCCAATTTATCTTATGAAATGAGCATATCTTTATCACTATAACTATTATATAGGAATTCATAGATTTTACAAAGGTTTTAATCTATTTACCTATCTTTTAACTAAATAAAGAATTAATAAATTAACTCTTGCAAAGAATGTCGAGATTTGCTATAATTTAAATAAGGTTATCCCCCTGATACCCTTAAAGAAAGATCTCTATTCCCAATACCCCTTTTGAACGATTTTGTTCCATCCTTAATTGGATGAAGACTCCCGCGAGGAGTCTTTTTTTTATCCATTTTTTGTGTTATTATAGCTATATAAAGAGCTACTCTAGGAGGATTAAGATGAAGAAAAAAGTAGTTGTAATTTTTACCGGTGGTACTATTTCAATGAAAATTGACCCAGAAATTCATGCTGCAATACCTGCATTAAATTCAGATGAGATTATAGCCATGGTGTCAAATATTGAAAATGTGGCGGAAATTGAGTCTATCAACTTTGCAAATATTCCAAGCCCACATTTAACTACTCAACATATGATGTCAATTGCTGATACAGTAAGGGAAAACATTCTCAAGGAAGATGTTACAGGTATAGTGATTACCCATGGAACAGATACTTTAGAAGAAACTGCTTATCTTTTAGATTTACTTATTCAAAGCGAAAAACCAATTGTAGTTGTTGGAGCAATGAGGAATAGTTCAGAATTGGGCTATGACGGATCAAGTAACCTTTCCGCGGCTATTTGTACTGCTATATCACCAAAGGCTAAAAATAAAGGAGTTCTAGTAGTTATGAACAATGAAGTAAATGCTGCATCAGAAGTAACTAAAACCAATACACTTTCCCTTGATACTTTTAAGTCTCCAGAATTTGGTCCTTTAGGTATAGTGGATAATGATGAGGTTATTTTCTATAGGGATATTGCCGCTAATAGGATAATTGACACTAATACTATTGAAGAAAAAGTAGCTTTAATAAAGACAGCTACGGGAATTGGATTAGATGTACTAGATTTTTATATAGACAGCGGCTATAAGGGGATAGTTATTGAAGCACTGGGCAGAGGTAATATACCTCCACAACTAGTCCCAGGTGTTAAAAGAGCTATAATGAATAATATTCCTGTAGTTATGGTGTCTAGATGCTATACAGGTCGAGTTCTTTATACCTATGGATACGAAGGTGGTGGAAAACACTTAAAGGATTTGGGGGTTATCTTTGGAGGAAATTTACCGGGACAGAAAGCTAGAATCAAACTTATGCTTAGTCTAGGCTATACTAAAGATATTGAAAAAATAAGAAAGATATTTGAAGACTAGTAAAATTATATTTTATTACATCTGATTTTAAACTATTGACAAATAATATGCCTCATATTCTGTCATTTCCATAGAATTGGCATGACCTAGAACTTTTGTACAGAGAATAATAGACTTCTTCAACGATATAATAGACTGGTTTCTTGGTAATAGAGAATTAGAAAAAGCTTTTGATGCTATTGTTGAGGGTAATGT
>JAAYGX010000059.1 GCA_012735585.1 Tissierella sp. | reverse complement strand
CCAATACCTGTAAACATACTTGAAAATCCAAGGAGACCCTTCATTCCCAGCGCTGCTAATCCTGAAGTTATCCCTGCTGCACTGACACCCACAACAGAACCAGATAGATAAATTGCAGCCAATGGAACACCAACAGCAGCAGCCTTTGAAGCTATGTCCTTCATAGCCTTTTCAATTTCTGAGTCGTTTTTACGCATCTTTAGAATCTCTTCATCGTTAATTATAGCTTCATTAATGGTTTCCATTTGTTGATCATCAATTTCTAATAGATTCTGCAATATTAAAATATATGGATGGTCCTGCCACTGTTTATCTTTATTAGTCGTCCTATTTAAATGTATTACATCCTTGATTAAAGATTTCTTTACTAATTCAAACTGTTCTAATCTTAGATTCGTTTTTAACCCATCTATCAAAGATTCGCTACTAATTATTGATTCCTGATTTAGCATATATCCTCTAATCTCGATTCTATCATCTGAACTAAGTTCAACCCTAACAATCAAAGAAATAATAGCAGCATATTCCTCTGGGCTAATCTTATTATCATCTGAATATGCAAAGTTGCATAAGATCTTAACATAAGCCTTTATAGATTACTAAGTGCTTATTATCTAGAATAAAGTTAAATAAATTCAAAGTCTTTTTTTTGAAGTAAATATTATTAAAGCAGCCTATTAAATCGGCTGCTTTGGGATTACTTGTATATATTTCTCAATTATTATTCTGACCAAACTTATCTATCCTTTGAAGTTTTCTGACGTCCTCACTATCATTTAAGTTATGCATCTTTCTATGACAATTAGGACAGATAGCAGCTGTGTTGTCTATAGAGTCTTCCCCACCTTCAGATAGCCATTTTATGTGGTGTACTTCTAGATAAGGTTCGCCGTTACTATTTATGAATGGAGCTGGCTTATTGCATAGCTCACAGACTCCATTTGCTCTGTGTTTTGAATATTCTTTAATATATTCACTTCTAGTATAATTAGTTGTAGAACTTCTTCGTTGTTGAGGTAATCTAGGCAATTCATTTATTATTTTTAATAAATCTTCTTTGTTTAAGTCTTTTATATTTTTTTCAATAATTTCAGTAACTTCTAAACTAGTAGATTCAAATACTTTATCTATAGCTACTCTTCTATGCTTGATAGTATAATAAATTGCATCAACTGAATCCCATGATATGCCATTTCCTATACTTCTACGATCTTGTCTAATCAATTGCAGTTCATTCAGATTATTTACTGTTTTTATAATCTCTTCTGCAATCTTATCTAATTCATTACAGATTTTTTCAATTGAAACTCCATGGGGCTGGCTCCTTAGAAATTTTAATACTTCTATTTCATCATCACCCAAATAGCTAGCCATAATATATGCATCAATGTCACTTTCAGCCATTTCACTATAAGTCTCTTTAATACCACTCTTAATAATATCTAAATACTCTATAGATGGTAAATTGCTCTTCTCATATTTGGGATAATGGGTAAATGTCTTTACTGGAATCCCATCTAATAAACCTAAATCAATTATTTTATTGTACCAATTAGAGCCTTCTTGGTCTCTTATTTCATCAAATTGCTCTTTACTGATTAGGTAAGCCTTTCCATAAGAAAATCCTGTCTTACTTATGTCAAGAAAAGCAACTCCTTTATTACCCCATCTTTTACTATTATTTGCAAAGTATATAGAGTAATTAATATCAAATGCTCTCTTATCAATTGGCGGAGTTTTATCACTACAGTCCTTAATATATCTCATAAAACGCTCTTCATTTATATTTGAACCATAGCATGCATACCAAATATATTCTTTATTTCTATTTGACGAATTCCTATGCCAGGATTGATTATTAATATCACTGTCCTTATTAAAATTATTTAGGACCTCTTCCATGTTATCTTTATAATCCTCTCCCCATGAACCTTTTGTCTTTCCTGTTTCAACTGCATTTTTAAGCCACTTTATTAAGTCTCTAAAATTATCTGTAAATTCTGGGCATATATCTGGGTATTGATTTAAAAAAGTTGCAACTTCCCCTTTATTAAATATCTCTATGGCATCTAATCTTCCCACAATATCGTCATATCCATGGACATTAAAGGCTCTACCAGTGGATGCAAGTAATCCTTTCCTTAATGTTTCCTCAGTATCAATCTTCATTGAATCATCTATTGATAACATCCAATATCTCATCAAAATAGATGTTGAAATATAAGTAGGAATATACCAGTATGCGACCCTAATATCACCACCTACTTTTGGACTAGGTATAATACCCCAAAAGCCATTATCATCTTGTTCATTTATTAATGACTCTATTAGTACATTTACTTCTTCTAAACTGAAATTACCAGTGCTTAACTTAACCAAAGAATCCTTCAAGTCATTAATAAAAGCATCCATTTCCTTTGTACTATTGATTTCATCAAATTTCTTAAATTCTTTTAACATTTCCTATACCCCCTAAGATTATTAACATTTATCATAATCAAATAATAACATATATAAAAAATTGGACGCGAATAAAAAATTCGCATCCAATTTTTATAGGATATCAATCTCTATAATATCTTCTTCTCTAAGCTCAAACACAGAATCTAGAAATCTTAATTTCACCAAATCATTACCTACATCAAAACCTTCTATCATACAATCTTTGGCATTAATTATATTCTCTTCACTGTTACTCATCTCAGATTGGAAAGATCTATGCTCTTGGCCTTCCCTCTTAAGGTTAAGATACCATTTTATAATATCTCCACTATCTCTGTTTAGTAACTCTATAGCATCTAGAATCCTATCTTGTGTGTATTCCGTTAATTGATTCCAGATATTTACAGCTGTACTTCTGGCATAGTTTCTATATGCACTAATACTCTCCATATTCCTTAGACCTTCTAACATAACCATAATCTGGGATATGTTTTGGATCATAACTATTGGATGAGGGGTTGACTTCATGTCCAATACTTCATCCCAATCATCTACTAGCTTTATATTTCTACCAAGTAGTCTAAATCCTTGTTCAGTCATCATTTTAACATCCTGTTGCAAAGTACGTGTAGTACATCCCAGCTTAGACGCTATTTCAGTTAGGCTCCTTTTTTCTCCAGAATCATTCGCCCTTTCGGTTTCTCTTAATATGTATACACATCTTTCTTCTGGACTACCTATCACTTCATCATGTAGCTCATCAATATTAATATTAAATTGATAATTAGTATTTAGGTACTCAACTAAGTTGCTATATATCTCTTTACCTTGAGCTTTATCATTGAGTTTTTTCATCTTTTCAAATGAACTTTCTATTGCCTCTTCAATACAAAGCCCCATTTCTTCTCTTACAGCTTTGTTAGTTGTTTTAATAATATTTCTATCTAAAAATTTTAATATTTCATCTTGTCTAAGCAGAGAAAACTCCTTACTACCATTCACGATTTGATCAATATTCTTGAGGCCATGGCTATAACTATATCTGTTATTTTCTACGAATTCTTCAATTATGCGTTTTATAGTTGGCATTTGATGCACCTCTTTTCTAGTGTTTTTGATTGGGTTACCTGTGAGAGACTCTCAATATATGTATATAAAAAGGATGGAGTAATCCATCCTAGTATAATCTATAACTAATAAGCTTCTTCTAATACCAGATACTTTGTACAGTCAACCGGGCATTTAATATAATCTTTTTCTTCCATTCCTACTCCATAACAACTAAAGTCATATTCAGCGCCAATTCTAGTTATAGTTATTCTTCTGCTCCCACTATTTGTCCTCTGAGCTAAGCATTTCATAGCATCCTCGTACCTTAACATAGCAATATAACTTTCATTTAATTTATCATTAGTACATACTAGACATATGAAATTTTGCTTGCCTTCAATAAAAAATGAATTTCTTAATATATCATAGTCTTTTTCAGAAAAAGATATATTGCATAAAATCTTCTTCTTTCTTCTTCCATTTACAATAAGCTTAGAATGCCCAATCTTAGTAGTATATTTGATGTATACATTAAAATCATCAACATCCGTTGAAAATTCAACACGCTTACTATCCTTGGTCTCATCAAATAGAGCTGGCACTCCTTTAGATGAGTTGAGTATGGTAGTTAGAAATACCCCTATAAAATAATCGATTTTGTTAATCCTATGCAACTGATCATCCCCCTTTTATTAAGTAACTTATTATAAAGAATAGACCTACTATTTATATATTCAACAGGAAACTGCATATATCCTGCAATACTAAGTTATTTAATTTTATATTTATAGACTAATTAGTTTAGTTTCAAACATTTAAATCTCAGACTCTAGTTTAAGTCCATCATAATAATACCCCAGATACTCAATAAACAATTCTTCTAGTTCTTCTTTTTCTAACATAGGCGATAAAATTATGGGATAACTTTTATTAAATTCAAAGATAACCCTCCTACCTATACGTTCATCTTTTCCTAGGTCATCCCTATCTTTTATCTTTGCTTTTAATATTTTAGATAGTCCCCAGTCATTGATAATGTCCAGTATATTAATTAAAAAGTTATCGTTTCTAAAGATTTCAGACTTAATAATATAATTATATATATCCATGTTATCTATTATAAGTTCATAATATTTTTTTCTCTCTTCAGGATCTATTACATTGTCATTAATATACTGTGTACCAATTACACATTTGTAAATATAATTCTCCCAGTCAAAATTTTTAATAACGATATTCTTGAATTTACTTATACTGTCCTTAATTTCCGGATATTCTTCAAGTAAATACTCTCTCTTATAAACAGTAAGTAGGGAATGCCAAAACAATTCATCAAAGTGAGTATCCCTGTCTGTATCAAGATAATGGCTTGAAATTACATCAAAAGCTTTTAGAAATAGCTCTTTCTTCTCTTTCTCACTACCTTTGGCCATGTATATAGGAAAATCAGGCTCTTCTGCTATATAAATTACCTCATCGGTAAAATACTCCTCTTTATTCTTTATTTGATCATCTAAGAAGTCCTTATAAAATTGTTCATTGTCCTTATATCCTTGTTTCAATAATTTAATTTCCATTAGAGCCCATCTCCCTTACAACAATAGAAAATCTCTCCAATATCCTATCTGAAATAGTATAGATAACTTCATCAATATTTTCTAGAGATACCTCCGATACCATCTTTATCTTCATTAGATTATATAATTTTAGGTCAAGACCATTTGTAGGAGGATCTATATCATCTAAATCCACTTCATAATTGTCTTCACTATTATTTATTATAAATCTATATAAGGCCTTCTGAAGTCCCATGTATACATATGGATTGTTTAATGATGAACTCTTTGGCAAACTGTTAAATTGTAAGCCCTCATTTTTATAATTAATAATAATAGTTTCACTACCAAGCTCAATTTCTATATCAGATTTTATATTAGTATTAATCTTTTTTTCAAATAGATCCAAAGGTTTTGCATTGCTACCGTCTAATATTTCGGTATTAGAAAAACCTAGGATTGTGTTTTTAGGTAGAATAATTTGATCCTTT
>JAAYGX010000058.1 GCA_012735585.1 Tissierella sp. | reverse complement strand
GTTCCCGAATGCTGATGGAAGGAATAAATATCCCCTGTAATCTTAAATAATAATGATTATATCTTGCACTGTAATTATATTCGACTAATTCTTCTTCTCCCAGTTCAAACCCCAGCGTCTTACCAATCTCCGGTAAATCACTATAAATCTTTCTGGGATTTTCCATTCTTAAAAATACATTTAATTTTATATCTTCATCTAAATAACTCCCATCTAAAAAACCTAAAGCCTTATAATAAGGTTCATAGGATAGACTATCGGCTGAAATAATGCCAACGACGGTATATTCCTCCGTATCCTTACTAATAAACTTTTCATCAGGATATAAAAAATCAAATACATCTACTTTTTCCCCATCTTTCTCTCTATGCCCTAGATTGATACTAATTTTACTCCCTACTTCATAGGATGGATTCTCTTTAATTAGACTCCCCATGATGATGATTTCATTCGCATTTTTAGGAATTCTTCCTTCTAATATTAAATTCTTTTCACCCATATTATCCCAATACCCTTCATCCAAATATGAGATATTGATATATGGTTTTTCTGCATTTATTTTACCTGTTAGATATTCTGTTCTTAGATAGATTTTGTCTATCTTCTGATTCTCCTTTAGATATGGAAGTTGTGATTGATTGATATAGGATTTAAAACTTCCATGGAAATTACCGTTCCGCTCCAAAGCATCTTTAAGGTCATGATTCCAGTTCATATATGTAAATAGTACCATGATGGCCAATAGGATTACTGCTATGGATATGATAATAATGATGGATATGGTGTTTTTCTTATTCTTTTTCAAATAATTCAATGTATATTCAGTGAGGATTTTCATTCTATCACCTCATCTGAAATGATATTGCCATCTTCCAGTGTGATAATTCGATCGGTTTGAAGTGCCATTCTCTCATCATGGGTGATCAGTAATATTGTTTGTTTATATTTTCGATTAGATAGCTTTAATAATTCTATGATCTCATTTGAATTATTTCGATCCAAATTACCTGTAGGCTCATCTGCTAATACGATTGCCGGTCTATAGATTAAAGCTCTACCGATTGCCACTCTTTGCTGCTGTCCACCAGAGAGTTGCCCCGGATAATGATTCAATCTATTGTCTAAACCAAGAATATGGACAATTTCCTCAAAATATTTCATATCTGGCTCTCTTCCGTCTAAAAGAACTGGAAGCAGCATATTCTTTTTAATATCTATTGTCGGATTCAGATTGTAAAACTGATAGATTAATCCTACTTTTCTTCTTCTAAATAGTGCTAGTTCATTTTCTTTCAAAGTAGATATTTCCCTATCCTCTATATGTACTTTCCCTTCTGTTGGTTTATCAACCCCACCTAATATATGTAATAGGGTAGATTTCCCTGATCCACTGGAACCAACGATGGATAGGAACTGTCCTTTTTCTACGGTCAGATTCACTCCATCAAGAGCTACAACCTTTGACTCACCTTTACCATAGGATTTTTTTAGATTTTCTGTTCTTAATATTTCCATTTAAACCCCTCCTATGGTTATCAGTCTATAGAACGAAAGTGACATTTCAGTGACATTTTATGGATAAAACTTGATTCTAAATCTGGCTCCTCCATGGCTTCTGTTTTCTACACGGATTTCTCCATTGTGCTTCTCTATAATCAACTTTGCCATAGAAAGACCTATGCCAATACTATCCTTATTGGCATTTTTACCTTTATAAAATCTATTGAATATATAAGGCATATCCTCTTTTAGAAAACCTATTCCATTATCTTCAATGATAATCTCTTTAAATATGGGATTGGAGTTGATGATGATATCAATCTTTCCATTGTTGTCTATATGCTCCACAGAATTTTTTATAATGTTTAAAAAAGCCTCACTCAACCAATGGCTATCCCCTTGGATACTTGAATTATCCCCTATGATACTTAACTGGATATTCTTTTTCTCTATTAAAAGCAATATAGGTTCTGTAGCTAGTTCTATTATTTCTATGAAATCTATTATTTCTTCTTTGAACTGTATTGCATCCGCATCTAGTTTTGATATGGTTAACAATGAGTTTGTCAATTCTTCCAATCTTTCAATCTGCTTATTTAATCTATGAATATATTCCTTGTTTTCATCTTTAGAATTACTATCTTCCATTAATTGAGACATAATATTAATTGACGTAATAGGTGTCTTTAACTGATGGGATATATCTGCGATATTATTTTTTAAAATGGACTTGTCCTTATCAGCCTTTTCCTTTAATTCTCTAAGTGATACAACGGTCTTATACAGTTCATCAGATACAATGGCAAAGTCCTCATCTACATCTATATTTAATACATACTCACCTTTATTTATATTCTCCAGATATTCCTTCAGCGTATTTATATTTTTTCTTTTATTTCTATTAAAAATTGCCATACCGATCAAGTATAATGACGTGAGAAATAGAGAAAATAGAATACTTGAATAAATTACTCCCTTTCTATCCTTAAGAAAGATCAATTTATCATCATTATATCCATAACTTTCTAAAGTATCTTTACCTACGGCTGTATATTGACTTGAATCAGATTTTAGCTGATTCATAGCAAGTATCTCTAAATCTTTGGAGTCTTCCGTTATTACCCCAACTACAGTGGCTAATTTATCAAATAATAGATTCTCATGGTAATGATATATTGTCATAGAAAATAGGATTGATAATAATAAGACCGCGATTAACGATATTATTTTATATAATAAAGGTTTATTTAAACTATCCATTATCATTCCCCATTCTATATCCTATACCTCTGACTGTCTTTAATATCTTTGGATTATTTGGATTGTCCTCTATCTTCTCTCGAAGCCTTTTGATTGTGACCGTGAGGGTATTATCATTAACAAAATCACCATCCATATCCCAAAGCTTTTCCAAAATCAAACCCCGGGTCAGAGTTTGATTTTTATTCTCCATAAACATTTCAAGCAATCGATATTCTCTTCCAGTTAACGATATTTCCATATCCCCTTTAAATACCTTAGTTTGCGATTTAATCAGTCTCAAATCATTTGAAAAAATCATATCATCTAAAGATGGATCCCTCTTGATACGCCTTAATACAGTATTGATCCTTGATTCCAATATGGATAGTTTAAAAGGCTTAGTAATATAGTCATCTGCACCTAAATTAAGCCCCTTGACTATTTCTTCATCCTCATCTATTACCGTAAGAAATATAATAGGTGTATTAGACTTTAATCTTACAAATTCAAAGAAATCATATCCGGTTCCATCAGGTAAATTCATATCCAATAGGATTAAATCATAATTTGTATTCAATCTTTCTTTTCCCTTAGATATGCTGCTTCCTATTTCCACCTTGAAGTCCTTTTTTTCTAAATAGGTCCTTATACCAAAGGATATATTTTCATCATCTTCAATCAATAGAATCTTCTTCAATTCTTTCACCTCTTTGTTAATCCCCTTCCAAATCTCTAATCTTAAGTACAATAACTACTAAAGCACCTATCATAATAAGGGCTAATGGTATCATATTTAATTCGGAAAAGTTATCTTTACGCATATTAATATAGCCCCATGTGGCTGGAAATATCTTACTTATATAGCCAAATACCTTTGGTAACATACTAGATGGAAACATAATCCCAGATAACATTATAGATGGCAAAAACAAAAATTGAGAGATCATAGTCAATCTATTGGTATCCTTTACATACAATCCCAAAACTGTCCCAATTAGCAAACAGATAACAATAAAAATTGCCAGAACTAGGAAATACAAGGTCAGATTATCTGGAATAGATGCATCAAATGCAAGTGGCGCTATGAAAAAAATAGCTAAACTCATCATAAATAGATGGATAAATCCAGAGATCAAGTTATTAACCACAGCTATACCAAGTGGTATGCCTCCAACTTTATATGCCTTTTTAATCTCGCTTCTATATAATTCTACTAAAGGAGTAGGTGAACCTAAAAAAGCGCCCATGGTCACTCCAAAGACTGTCATAGATTGAATTAAACTTAGTTTTGCATCAGAATCAATTGAAGTAAATATTCCTCCCATAAAACCAAAAAATACAAGGGGAACCACATAATAAGTTAAAATAATTCCCTTATCTCGAATATCTAACTTCCATTGAAGGAAAACTCCATATATAAATGCATTCATCATTTTGCCTCCTTTGCTATTTCCATAAACCGTTGTTCCAAACTTGCATGTTCAATTTTTAGATCATAAACTTGAACATCTGCATTTTTTGTTAAGGTTAATAACTCTAAAAGGCTATCTTCAACATTGCTTGCCTCAAAGATACCATATCCTTGAATTATTCCTTTATAAGATGACTTAGATAGAGTATCAAATGTAATGTTTTCAGAAAATTTTAAGTGAATTCTATAAACCGAATTGGTCCGTATCATCAATTCCTCTGGATCTCCAATGAAGGCAATCTCTCCATCTTTCAAAATAGCTATTCTATCACATAATGATTCTACTTCTGCCATATCATGACTTGCCATTATAATAGTCTTTCCTTGCTGTTTCAGCATTCTAATTTCATCGTGTAAAGCTACTCTTCCCTCTACATCTAATCCAGCAGTTGGTTCATCAAGAAATAGTATATCCGGATTACCTACTAAAGCAAGTGCCAAATGCAATCTACGTTTTTGACCCGTTGACATCTCTAAGTACTGTTTATTTTTAATAGTATCTAAACCTAATCTTTCCATTAAATCCTTATCTATTTCAGTAGAATTCCATTTTGAAAATAGAGTTAATGCCTCTATTACTTTAATATTCTCCGGAAGTGAAGTAGATTGAAGCTGTACACCGAAATCTCCTTCAATGGATATATGTCCATTTTCATATTTACGTATTCCCTCAATGCATTCAAGTGTTGTTGTTTTTCCCGCTCCATTTGCTCCAAGCAATGCAAAAATCTCTCCTTTTTTCACATCAAAGGATATACCTTTTAACACAACCGTTTTCCCATACTTCTTTTCCAAGGCTTTGACTTTTATAGCTAAATCCATAATCATACCTCCCTAAATACATTATATTAGATAATCCTACGTTATAAGATAGCCACCGAAAGTCTAATTTTGTCATCCTAAGCGTTAGCGAAAAATCTTGTTCCTACTAAAAACAAAGGATTCTTCGGTCTAGCCTGGGAATAGCATAATTGAAAAGGATACCTTTTCAGCGGGCTCGTAATAAGCAATGCATTTTAAATATATGAAAAATTAGGGAATAAGATGTCCGAAAATATTTCATTAATCTTATTTTACTATAATGGTATATAAAATAACAAAAAACTTGATCGTAATCTGTCAAGTTTTTTTGTATATTATATTTAATTGAACTTCCAAAGATTTGCACCAGTTGCTTCATCAAATTGTCTATCTACTTTCCCATCAATCACATCTACAATTAATTCAGCTGTAACACTTACCCTTGCATAGTGCATATGTCCTCCATATACCCTGTTTTCTTCATGAGCTACTGATCCATGAAGATGTAAATATGCTTCTCCATCTTTTTCAGCTATATTGCCTTCTAAGCTTACGATCTCCATATCACCAGTCAATTCTTTTATAAGATACTCTTTTGTATCAGCAGCATATAAGCTAATCTGAACCTTATCAACTGCGGCTAATCCTGATACTCTGCCTAGGCTTATATTTTCCTCTCTTGCCAGTTTTAATATTGATTCGATTAATTCCTCACCTTTTTGTAATCGAACTACATATTTGTCATTAAATCTTCTGTATTCCATTTAAGTTATTTCCTCCTAAAATCTATTAACATACAGGCTTATTATATCATCTTTCCTCTATATTTTATATACACACATCTTATTTACTAATAATCTTTATCCAGATAATCCTCCAGCCTAATCTGGTGCAATATTTGCTTGATGTTATTATTATCAATGGACCTTATTGTATTAGATAATAACTCTCGACTTTCTTCTCTGTTCATGTTCCCTGAAATAATATTATATAAAAAATCTTTAAAGATCGTATAATCATGGGACTTTAAAACTTCTTCATCTATCTCCCTAATATTACTCCTCAGCTTCTCCTTGCTCATTCTAATAAATGTGAGTCTAAAATCTTCTAATCTTTCCAATGCTTTATCTAAATCCCCAAGATATAAATCCATATAAAATATATCCATAGGGATATAATTTTC
Source organism: Tissierella sp. (assembly GCA_012735585.1). Taxonomy (GTDB): domain Bacteria; phylum Bacillota; class Clostridia; order Tissierellales; family Tissierellaceae; genus JAAYTL01. Next base: position 8,281 of record JAAYGX010000058.1, on the reverse strand, counting down.
TGCAAGTTCGTATGCTTCACTTGCTTCCTCATAGTCACCTAAAATAGATTTAAACCTACCTAATTCATGATAATACATGCTTCCTCTATCATCTATTGAAATTTCATCCAGTACTTTATAAATTAAGTCACTATACTCTAATTTAGCATCTATATTAATATTTCCAATGATAACTAATAGTAGGGTCCCGTCATCATAAATATCCATATATCGTTTAGCATATTCAATAGCTTTGCTTGAATATGCTGCTTGCCGGTTTTCCCATCCAAAACCATAGATTTTGGATAGATATATCAGAGCTTCTTCGTTATTTGGATCTGTTTCTAAAATTTCTTCATAGTATTCAATAGCCTTTTCATATTCCCACTTTTGTATATAATTCTCCCCTATGGAAATTTCCCCTTTGACTTTAACAGTAGATAATTCATCATAGAATTTAATCAAAGGCACACTACTTCCAATCATATTTCCACTATTATCAAACGCATTTACCATAATGGAATATTCACTTCCTTGGAAAAAGGGACCTAGTATTGTAATAGGTAATACTTTAAGGTTATCCTCTTCACCGTCATAGCCAATAACACCTACAAATTTACTTAATTTTTGAATATCGATTTCGATACTGGTCTCCCTTATATTGGTATTTCCTTTAATATCACGTAAGGCTGTTCTAAATATGCCATTATTTCTTGGGTTAGAAAAATTAACTGTTTCGATTTGGTTATAGTCTGCACCATCTACTGGCTCCCATGATACTGTAAATTTACCATCTTCCACAACCGTTCCAGTTTCAGGGGATAATATCTCCATTGGGGATGCAAGTTCAAAGTCAAACTCTTTATCATCATTTAATTCTAGTACCCAAATATTTTCTTTCAAGTAAACTTTATCATATGCTATGGAAGGGTTGATACCTATTCCAATATCATATCTACCAGATCTTAAACCTAAAGTCTCAAACTCTCCATTGATATCCGTTATAGCTATTAAATCAGTATATCCAACATTATAACCAGAACTTTCTTTTTGGACATAAATTTCTACAAAAGGCATAGGTTCTCCATCAAAACTTACCTTGCCTCTAATTTTATGCTTGCCTTTTAGGCCTGATATATATTCACTGTACCATAGATTTCTTTCATTGGGGATGGGACTGCCAAATAAGGTATAATTATAATCTTTTTTTCCTATGGCTTTATCAAAGTGTTCTCTAGCTAATTCTTCATTACCAGTAAAAGCTAATATATTCCCCATTAAATAATCATATCTAGAATCGATTTTCTCACCATCATAGACTTCCAGTATTTGACTTGCACCAGTATAATCTCTATTGGCAAATAGATAGTATGCCCTATATAAATCGCTAGTATATACAAGCTCTTGATTATCCTGTGCCTTGCCCCACTCTATCCATTGAAGAAGTTCATCCACATCTTGAGTGGCTACGTTTAAATCCATTATTTTAGAATAGGCTGACAAATAGTAATCACTATCTTCAAACTCATATAATATTCTTTCCAATGCCTCTTTACCTTTAATCATATCCTCTGGACTTGTATCAGTTGAAGACCCATGCATCTGAATAAATAGCTGATACCTATAGAGACCATCGGTTACGTGATTTGCCATTTGATATAGGGCTTTATCTTCATTAAACTTAACAGGATATGAAAAATATGCATCATAAAAGGCTCCTGCTTTTGCTGACTCCCTGCTGCTTAAAATATATCCGATTTCATAGATGATAAATGGTGCTGCAATAACAAATATAAAAACCATAGAAAAAATAATCGCTATAATTGTTTTTACTTTTAATTTAATCTTCATTATATGCCACCTCACTTCTTATATAATAGATTAAAATTTATAAAATGATTCCAACTAATCCCAGTTTATCAAAAAAAGATACTCACAACAAGTAAGTATCTTTATTTTGCAGGCTTTGAAACTATATGATTCAATGCTTTTATATTAAAATTGCTTGATTGAGAAATAAGCATCCCCATTAGCATAAGGACACATCCCATAAGTCCTCGTACAGGCATTTTTTCACCTAGTAGTAGTATTCCACCTATTGCAGCAAATACGGACTCCATACTCATGGCTATAGCAGCGTGTGAAGCTTTTGCGTGTCTTTGAGCTACGACTTGTAGTGTATATGCTACTCCTACGGACATAAATCCCCCGTATAATATTGGTGCCATTGATTTTATAATATTTGATATTTGAATATCTTCAAAAATAAATGCTACAGCAAAGCTTAGTACAGAGCATGTAACAAACTGAATTGATGATAGTTTTAGTGAATTTACCTTCTTTGTGAAGGATCCTATTACTATAATATGAATTGCCCAAAATACTGCACCTATCAGTTGAAGTAAATCTCCAAATCCTATGTTTAAGTTTTCATTAATACTTAAAAAATACAGTCCAACTGTAGCAACTATTGCCCCTATCCATATATTTAGTGAAGTTTTTTGTTTAATAAATAATCCCAATATCGGTACTATAACAATATATAAAGTAGTGATAAATCCAGCTTTAGCTGCAGTAGTATATAAAAGACCTACTTGCTGCAAAGTTGCAGCTATAAACAAAATACTACCAGCTAACACTCCATATTTAATTACTAACTTGTTGTTTTTTTCAACCAAATCATCTGTGCCAGCATTATCAGGTTTGGCAAATATTTTAATAACTGGTATAAGGGACAAACTCCCTAAGGCAAATCTTATGCCATTATAAGTAAATGCCCCGAGATGCTCCATGCCAGCTCTTTGGGCTACAAAGGCAAATCACCATATCATTGCTGTAAGTAATAATAGTAAACTTGATCGTAATTCTTTATTCATCTTATGTCCTCCAAAAATCACTTAAATCAGATAAAGTGATAAATTATAATACCCCTATTATATGTAAATACAAGTTAGAAAGTCAAGTTTTGTCATCCTATGATAGCAAAGGATCTAGGGTATGTGGTGTAAAAGATTCTTCGATGCTCTCAGGACGACAATGAAAAAACCAGAGTTTTTTCATTGAACTTATCTCAATAATTTCTTAAATTTTTTCTCTTGTTCTTCTTTACTTAGATTCATCATATGTTCAAAAAACTTCACTAAGGATTCTTTAAAGTTCTTATTTTTTAATCTATTGGCATTCTTTTCAATAACCTCTTTTTCTCTTCCCTCATTTAATATAGGAATATTATTGGTCTTTTTATAATCTGCAATTTTTAAGGCTAACTCCATTCGTTCTTCAAAAAGAGCTACTAATTGTGCATCAATCTCATCTATTTTATCTCTACAAATTTTTAAATCGTCCATGTTTTCCTCCTAAGAATATTTCTTTGTAAAAATTATATCTTTATTTCCAAACTAGTATTTGACATGTTTTCTTTATATTTTCCATTTATAAATATCTATTCATTATAGCATTAATTGACATATATTTAAAGGTGCTACCATCTGATAGCACCTTGCCTTAAATCACTTATTTAACAATTAAAACCGAGGTTTTAACGTGATGTATTACTTTATCTGATATACTACCTAGAAGGGTTCTAGAAAAGGCCCCCAATCCTCTACTGCCCATTATTACTAGATCAAAATTACCTTCTTCTGCCAGCTTTACTATTTCATCTACAGGGTCTCCCCTTTTATATAGGGACTTAACTTCACCAGTATAATCTTCAAAAGTTTTTTCCGATTCTACTAAAAGTATATTACTTTCACTAACTAGCAATCTTTCTTCTTCTCTATGAAAGTCTTTGTTATGGACATACTTGTAATCCAGCATAGGTTTAATTACATTAAGAATTGTAATCTCACTGTTCATTGTACTACCAATTTCCTTAGCTTTTTCCATTGCTTTCTTTGAATATTCGGAGCCATCAATTGGTACTAGAATCTTTTTCATAAACAATACCTCCCTGTTATATTATTATATTGTCGTTAAGTAGTTGTCAATATACCTATACCCACTAAATGCCCTTTTCAATTGACAAATTAGCTTATTTTAGATATTATTACCTTTATGAAATCATTTAAAACACTATTACATATATGACGATTGAATTTTGAGTTAATAAATGAGGAAGGATAACTAAAATGAATAAAATAATTTTAAGTGCTGATAGCATCTGCGATCTAAACCAAGAATTAACTGATAATTATAAAGTTAAAACGACTCCTTATACTATAGTTATAGATAAAGTAATGTATAAGGATAATATTGATATAACACCACCTGATATATATAAATTTTATTCACAAAGTAAGATATTGCCAAAGACTACATCTATTAATGTTAATGAATACTATAATTATTTTAAACCATGGGTAGATGAAGGATACGAGGTAATACATATTACCCTTGGTAGTGTTTTAACCAGCAGTTATAATAACTGTACCTTAGCTAGCAATGAATTAGATGGAGTATATACTTTAGATTCACAAAATCTATCAGTAGGTACAGGATTGTTGGTGTTAAAAGCAGCAGAACTAATAAAAGAAGGATTAACCGCGAAGGAAGTTGTAAAGGAATTAAAAAAACATAGGGATAAAATACATATGAGTTTTATTTTAAATACTTTAGAATTCCTCCATGCAGGAGGACGATGCTCAAAAGTTTCATCACTAGGTGCGAATGTTTTGAAGATAAAACCAGTAATAAATGTAGATAACTCATCTGGTGCTATGTCCTTAGGTAATAAATATAGAGGATCTTTGGAAAAGTCCATTGTGAAATATATAAGGGATAAAATATCTAGTTATGACAATATAAACACTGATAGAATCTTCATTGTGCATTCCGGAATAGATAATTCCTATATAAATATTGCTAAGAATACGATATCTGAAATGCTGGATTTCAAAGAAATCTTTATCACAACAGCCAGTTGTACAATATCCAGTCATTGTGGGCCAAATACTTTAGGTATAGCTTTTGAAACTAAATAGGAATATAATTTAAAACGTAGTAGCTGATATGATACTTCCAAAACAGACAGTCTAATTAATTAAAATTAGATTATCGACTTGGAGGTATTTTTTTATTGTCACAACTAAATTATCTGAATCATAAGCTAGATACTAGTTAAACCATTTTAAAATTTAGTCGTGCAATGAAGGAGTGGTATTCTATGAAAGGTAATTTGATTCCTTTAGATAAACTACCTATAGGTTCACAATGTATTGTTGAAAAACTATTGGCAGAGGGGATTATCCGTAGGAGGATGATGGATTTAGGATTGATTAATGGAACACTTATTAAATCATTGATGAAAAGTCCATCTGGTGACCCAATTGCCTATGAGATCAGAGGGACTAAAATAGCTCTAAGATCAGAAGAAGCATCAAAGGTTCTAGTAATGCAAATTTAATTTTTGACTTAAGGAGGTATGAAGATGTATGAAGTCAAACTAGAGTCACCAGATGATATTGTAATAGCATTGGCAGGTAATCCCAACACTGGCAAAAGTACTGTATTTAATAGTCTTACAGGACTTAATCAACACACTGGTAACTGGCCTGGCAAAACCGTAAGTAATGCTCAAGGAAAATTTACACATAAAGATAAGAAATACATATTAGTAGATTTACCTGGTACATATTCCCTATTATCTAGTTCAGTTGAAGAAGAAATAGCTAGGGATTTTATTTGCTTTGGTAACCCTAATGTAACTATAGTAGTTACTGATGCTACTTGTTTAGAAAGAAATCTAAACTTAGCTCTACAAATTATGGAGATTACAAATAATGTCATTATTTGTGTCAATCTCATGGACGAAGCTAAAAGAAAGAATATGAGTATTGATATTGAAAAACTATCTAATTTATTAGGAGTCCCTGTAGTGGCTACTACTGCTAGGAGTGGTGATGGATTAGATGATCTAAAAAATATGGTTGAAAAGGTGGCTAATGGAGAAATAATCCCAACTCCCAAACAAATTAGTTATGATGAAATTCTTGAAACAGCTATTAAGCAAGTTCAACCTTATGTTGAAACTATAGCGGATAATCTAAATAGTAAATGGGTATCCCTTCGTTTAATTGACAATGATCAATCACTGATAAATTCTATGAATAATCATATTAACTATAATTTCTCTGATGATAAACTATTACAAACCAAATTGGATGATGTTAGGGCTAAATTAGAGTCTGAAGGCTATCAATTATATGATTTACGTGATCAAGTAGTTTCAAGTATTTTTAAAACAGCAGAATATATAAATAATCAAGTCCTGGCCCTATATGATGAATCATATAATAAAGTTGATTATAAAATTGATCGTATATTGACCTCAAGAATATTTGGTATTCCTATTATGATTGCACTTTTAGGCTTGGTCTTTTGGCTTACAATTGAAGGAGCCAATTATCCATCTATGATGTTAGCAGATGGTTTATTTTACATACAGGATCATCTGACTTCTTTCTTTACTTGGCTTGGCACCCCTATTTGGGTTCATGATATCCTTATATTAGGTATCTATAGAACTTTAGCTTGGGTAATATCAGTAATGCTCCCTCCTATGGCCATTTTCTTTCCATTATTTACTTTACTGGAGGATTTGGGTTACCTACCTCGTATTGCATTTAACTTAGATTATTATTTTAAAAAGGCTTGTGCACATGGAAAACAGGCTTTAACCATGTGTATGGGATTTGGTTGTAATGCAGCAGGAGTGATAGCATGCAGAATTATTGACTCTCCTAGGGAGCAGTTAATTGCAATTATTACCAACAACTTTGTTCCGTGTAACGGAAGATTTCCGACATTAATTGTATTATCAAGTATTTTTATTGCAGGTGCAGCTAGTACTTCCAGCTCAATTGCAGCTACTTTATTTATATTACTGGCAATTGTAATGAGTGTAATCATCACCTTATTTATTTCAAAAATACTATCAAAAACCATATTAAAAGGATTACCTTCCTCCTTTATTTTGGAATTACCACCTTATAGAAAACCACAAGTTGGTAAAATAATAATTCATTCAATATTTGATCGTACCTTATTTGTTCTAGGTAGGGCAGTTATGGTTGCTGCACCTGCAGGTTTGGTAATATGGCTTATGGCTAATATTACTGTAGGTAATTTTAGCTTGTTAACCCATTGTGCCCTTTTCCTAGACCCTTTCTCTAGACTCTTAGGTTTAGATGGCTATATAATGATGGCATTTATATTGGGTTTACCTGCTAATGAAATAGTAATTCCTATTTTGATTATGAGTTATACATCTAAGGGGGCCATTCTTGAACTATCAAGTTTAACTGAAATGGGACAGTTATTCGTAGAAAATGGTTGGACTTGGCTTACTGCTGTTTGTATGATGATTTTTTCATTGAACCACTGGCCATGTGGTACTACATTATTGACTATAAAAAAAGAAACCCAAAGCTGGAAATGGACTTGGATTTCATTTATTGTTCCTACGTTGACGGGTATTATTTTGTGCTTTATTGTGGCTCAAGGAGCTAGACTACTGGGTTTGGCATAAACAAACTATTCCTATGTGCCACAAAACGTTTTATATGGAATCTTTGAATTCGGCGGCAGTTTAGAATATTCATCTTGTTCAATAGAATATTCATAGGGGTTTGATAGAACACCAAGAAGCTTCTCCATTATACTATAATCCCCTTGTTCTACCGCTGCTTTTAAAGCCTCTTCCACTTTGTGATTCCTTGGAATTATTGCAGGATTATTTGCTTTCATTAATTGCATCCTTTCTTCCTTGGAACCTTCTTCTTTGTTTAATCTAGATTCCCATTTTCCATTCCATTTTTTAAATTCATCGCTATCAAAGATCTCCATCCCACATAATTCATTTATGGTCAATGCTCTAAATGTATTAGTAAAATCAGCTTTATATTTTTTCATGATGCCTAGTAGTTCAATAACAATTGATTCATCCTCTGATTCTTCCTTAAACATACCTAGTTTTCGTCTCATATTATTTTTCCAAAGCTGATTATATATTTGAGAATAATCGGCAATTGCCTTATTTGCTATTTCCAATGCTTTTTCTTCATTATCATGAATAAGCGGCAATAGTGATTCTGCAAACCTAGACAAATTCCACACTCCAATCGTAGGTTGATTATCGTAAGCGTACCGACCATAGGTATCTATGGAGCTAAACACTGTATCAGGATCATAAGTATCCATAAATGCACAAGGTCCATAATCAATTGTCTCTCCACTAATGGTCATATTGTCAGTATTCATTACTCCATGAATAAAGCCTACAGCCTGCCATTTGGCAATTAAC
>JAAYGX010000057.1 GCA_012735585.1 Tissierella sp. | reverse complement strand
TCATAGGACTGCTTAAGTCCCCTATATATAACAGTGAAAATATGACCATCTTGATTCGCTATTTTAAAAAGATTTTTGAAAAGATTAGATGGAAAATGGACACAGAAAAAGCGACTAACTTAAGAAAAATTATTCTTAAGTCAATCGCCTGTTTAATATTGATATTTTAAAATAAAATTAATGAGCAAGCACAGTAAGTTCATAGTCAAAAGTTAAGAAGACTTTGCCCCTTTGGGTTTCTTATCCATTTAGTTTTATACTTATCAATGGAGATATTATTTTATTCCAGAACCATATGCTTAGTCCTTTTTAAAAATATATGATCTTGGGAATTATTAATCTTCCAATCTGGAGATATAGGAGGATTTAATTATATATTCTTCTATTTCTGAGATAGGTTTATTACTTACTGTTTCATATACAACTATTCCTTTATTGTCCTTTATTATATATTTCCCTTTATCAAATCTAATAAATAAATCATCCAATTCTATATATTGATCTGACCAGGCTCCTAACTCCCTTATTATTTCTGATTCTATACCATTAGTATCTAAAATAAATTTTAGAGTTAATAAATAAACTCCATAGTTATATCCTACAGATGACTTATTTGGAATTATTAACATACTGTTTATAGTGTTCCGCAGTCTTAAATGTGAACCACTCATTACATTAAATAATTTAGGATGATTAATAAAACAATATCTCCAGTCTGTTTGTGGAATTTCAGCATTTTCTATCATTTTTTTAAGTTGTCCCTCAATATTCTCTTTCACCTCAAGATTATCCAAAAGCTCCTTTACTATTTGTCCACAATTTGAAAATAAACTTTTCATACTAGGGGTCCTGGCTCCCTCATTTGGGTCATCTACACAAAGAGTTTTATAGCTACTTACAGGCAAAGTATAATCTCCTAGGGTTAGTAAGGCCCTCCTTAAAAGATTACCATAAATTGGTTTTGTTTCATCAAATAGAAGAGCAATTTTATCCCAATAATAAATAAATGTTTCTTTTGAATAAACATCTTCCTTCTCTTGGGAATAATAAAGTGCTGCCCTTACTTGGCCACTAAAATATTTATGTTCTTCTGCAGAATATATAAGCTCAGCAAAGTCTTCATCTTCAAGAATTATTTTAGCTTTTTTCTTCTCTTCCTCAACTTGTTCACTAGAAAAAAATGATATCTTAGGACCCTGTGAAAAATACTCAAGTATATTTTTATAATTCGCAGACATATTATTAATTGATTCAATTGCTCTACGATACAAGTCTATTTCATCTATTCTTGTATTCAAAGTAAGGTTTTTTATAATTCTTATCCACTGATCTAAGCCAGTTAAATCTACTCCTTTAGATTTAGATATATAAGTAACCAAACTATGAAATAAAACTCTGTCTTCATAAGTTCTTTTTTCACTTAAAGCATTGAAGAATATCTCTCTTATGTCGTCCCTATTAGGATTCTCTTCAATAAAATTTAATGTATAATATATAATCTCAAATAAATCTTTATCAATCTTTTCCCAATTCATTGTATTAGACCAATTATTATCATTTCTTAGAATCCCCTTATTCATAAATAAGACACCGAAGAAATTTAGGTAGGGCTCATCAAATTTCAATTCATACTTATTCCAAAATAAATCTGTCCATTTGCCATCTAGACAGTGTTCAAATTCTCTTTCTATACTGAGCTCTAGTTTCTTTAGCCTAGCTATTAATTGTGCTTTGAAGTTTTCAAAATCAGATAAGTGTCTACCTCTTGCATTTAATTTTATGTATAGAGTATCTTCCATACCTAAATTTTCTATATCCAAAAAATTAAAAACTAAAGAATCTCTATCTAATAATTCATCTAAGCCATCAAT
>JAAYGX010000056.1 GCA_012735585.1 Tissierella sp. | reverse complement strand
GTAGTTGTATCCCTTCCTAGAGTATTATCAAAAAAATGGATAAAAGATTTAACTTAAATAAAAATCCTCTCTGTAAGTAGAGAGGATTTTTTTCTTATCTAGGGATACAAATCACTTGCCCAATTTGCAAGTTGTTTGGATTGATACCTGGATTTGCTCTTAAGATGGCATCTACAGTTGTGTTAAATCTATTTGCTAGATTATAAATAGTGTCACCAGACCTAATCGTATAAGGTTGAGTGCCTGCAGGACAGGTTGTCGGTGGTGGTGTAGTACCACAATTAACACCTAAAGCAGTCCAAGTTTGAACTCCAACGATACCATCAGCTACCAAGTTTCTGCTTCTTTGGAATGCTATTACAGCCGCTTGAGTTTGGCTACCAAAGATTCCATCTACAGGACCTGGATTAAATCCATGTGCCAATAAAAGACGTTGTAACTCAGTTACAGATGCACCTCTGCTTCCCATGCTTAGAGTTGGGCAGTTTTGTGATGGTGGTGGGGGTGGTGCTGATGTTGGTATACAAATTACTTGACCAACCTGTAAGTTATTTGGATTTAAGCCAGGGTTAATTCTTAAGATTGCATCTACAGTAGTGTTAAATCTATTTGCTAGATTATAAATTGTATCACCTGATCTAATTGTATAAGGTTGTGATCCTGTAGGGCAAGTAGTTGGTGGTGCTGATGTTGGTATACAAATGACTTGGCCAATAAATAATCTATTTGGATCTACACCAGGATTAGCCCTTTGGATAGCGTCCACAGTAGTATTAAATCTATTTGCTAGACTAAAGAAGGTATCCCCAGATCTGATAACATAAGGGGTAGTACCAGCTCCGCAATGTTGTTGAGTATTTACCATATTAATCCTCCTTTTCAGAAAATATCTTACTTAGAATATTATATTCATTAGCCAGATTTCTGTTCTGAATTTAGAGGTATTTAAGGTTAATTATTTCTAAAGATGTGATAATATAGAGTAAAGAAAAGAACTAATACATTAATACATATAGAATTTTTAGGAGGGAATTATGGATTTTAACATAGGAGAAATTTTAGAAGGTAAAATAATAGATTTTACCCATGAGGGAAATGGAGTACTTAAAATTGATTACTTCACCATATTTGCATCTGGTGGATTAATAGGAGATAGAGTAAGAGTTAAAATAGATGAGATAAAGAAAAACTATGCAATGGGCTCAGTGGTAGAGATTGTAGAACCATCAAAGGATAGAGTAGAGCTTAAATTTAATTTAAACGAAAGTAAAGGTGGAATTCCTCTAATTGAATATAGCTATGATAAACAACTTCAATGGAAGAAAGATAAGGTTCAGAAGGACTTAGAAAAAATGGCAGATATATATAATGTGATTATAAAAGATACGATAGGTATGGATCATCCCTATGGATATAGAAATCACGTACAGATACCAGTAGGTTATAAGAATGGTAAAAGGGTCATTGGATTTTATGAAGCCAATAGTAATGAAATCTTTGATATGAAGGAGACCATACTCCAAACTGAATTAGGAAATAAAATATTAAAGATGATTCGACATTGGGCAGAAAGATATGATATTGATCCATATAATAGAAAAACCAAGAGAGGGGTACTTCGACATATAGGTATTAGAACGAATAAAGATAATCAAGCTATGGTTATTTTAGTTACGGGAAATGATCATTTACCTAAGATTAAAGAATTGATCCAGATGTTAATAGATGAAAATGTAATCAGTATATATCAAAACATAAACAAGCTAAACTCTTCAGTGACCTATGGTAGACAATATAAAAAACTATATGGTGAAGATTCACTACTAGATTATATTTCAGATTATAAGTTCAATATATCTCCGAATTCTTTTTTTCAAGTAAACAGAATTCAAACAGAGATATTATATAATAAGGCAATAGAATACCTAGATTTAAATAAAGAGGATATAGTATACGATCTATACTGTGGTATAGGCACCATATCACTATTTGTGGCCCATAAGGCAAAGAAAGTATATGGAATAGAAATTGTTAAAGAAGCTATAGAAGATGCTAAGTCAAATGCTAAGTTAAATAATATAGATAATGCAGAGTTTATAGTTGGTAAGACGGAGGAAGTATTTCCAAAGATGACAAAAGAGGGGATCAAAGCAAACAAAGTAGTCCTAGACCCACCAAGAAAAGGCTGCGAAGAGAAAACACTAGAGGCTATAGTAAAGCTAAATCCAGAAAGAGTGGTCTATGTATCATGCAATCCATCTACTATGTCAAGGGATGTTAAATATTTGGTGGAGAATGGGTATAATGTAGTAGAGGTGCAGCCAGTGGATTTATTTCCGCATAGTGTGCACGTTGAGAGTATAATTCTGATGACGTATTGTGGTTCAGAGGAGATAAACAAGGGGTAGACCACAACATGTGGTGGTTTTGGAGCAGGTTATGGGTCGAAAATCAGTAAAAAATGTAAAAATCTTGATGCATTTTTATATAACTCAAAACTAAATATAAAAATAAAAGAGACGAAGTCTTCGGTCAACTTATGATCGATAGGTTTCACCTCTTTTTACAGAGCATTATAAATTTATCGTCTTTAAGAAATCACCTTCAAGACGATAAGGAACATTAAAATCATACCCCACCTTATTCATTTAATAAAGACCATCAAAGTGAATAAGGTGGAGCGGTTAGAGATACAGTTTGAATCGGGTATTATCATGGAACAGCGGGTAGATTACTATCAGTAGGAATAGTAGGGTCGGTAACTAAGATAAAAGTTAGGTTACTGCTCTTAAAGCAATTACAATATGCTAAAGCTAAAATTTTCAGGAAGACTGGGGATTTTATTGTTGGTAGATTGAACAAATATAAATAAACATAATATTTCAAAATATTTAGCTAATAACATAATTTTATATTGAGAAATATTGGAAGGTAATATATAATGATAATAATTTTGTTTATATTGTTATTACTCTACCTGGAAGTTATAATATGCCCAATGTTATTGAACTTATAGATAACGTCAAGGGTAAAATAGAAAACCTTAAAAATAGATATGGGAATTGCTGCAGCTCATTTTACACAAATCTATAAACATAAAAACTTGAACTTTTTAGGAGAGGTGATTATGTCAAAAATAATTATTATTGAAGATACTAAAACAATAAGAGAAGAACTTACAACTTTTCTAACTAAATATGGATATACGGTACTTGCTCCAACAAACTTTGAAAACATTATTAAATATACTCTAGGGGAAGAACCTGATTTAATACTTCTAGACATAAACCTACCTGTATTTGATGGATACTATATATGTAGAGAAATAAGGAAAAACTCAGATGTACCCATAATAGTAGTTACAAGCAGAGATAATGAGGTGGATGAACTTATGAGTATGAATTTAGGCGCAGATGACTTCATTACAAAACCATATAACACTCAAGTTCTTTTGGCAAGAATTACAGCCATATTAAGAAGGGTTGAAGGAGTTAACACTCAAGATGTAATCACTTATAATGATCTAAAATTTAATTTGTCTAATGGATCTATTATATATAAAGGCATTTCAGCTGAACTGACAAAAAATGAAATTAAAATACTTTCCTGCTTGATTAAAAACAAAGGAAAAATAGTATCAAGGGATGATCTAATGGACTTTATGTGGAGTTCAGATAGTTTTGTAGATGATAATAATTTATCCGTGAATGTTACAAGATTAAGAAAAAAACTTGAAGAAGTGGGAATGAAAGAAAACATAGAGACAAGACGTGGACTAGGATATATACTGCCATGAATATAAAAGATTATTTAAAAGATAGAACATTATTTTTATTGATCAATTTTATGTTATTTACTATAATATGGGGCATTATGCTACTAATTGAAATCAGTGCTAATATAATTATTCTAATTTTTTGCATATGGTTCCTTCCCATCTTCTCTCTTATAATTGCAGAGTATATTAAGCAAAAAAAAATTTATGTTGAAGTAACCAATATAATGGATGATCTAGATAAAAAATATCTGTTAACTGAGATTATAAAGGAACCGGAATTTATAGAAGGTAAGCTTTTATATAATTTGTTAAAAGTGGCCAATAAGGATATGCATGAACATGTAAAGAAGTATAAAGATATGGGAAGTGAATATAGAGAATATATAGAGACTTGGGTACATGAGATAAAGACCCCCATTGCCTCAGCAAGATTAATTATAGAAAACAATCAAAATGAAGTTACCAAAAACATTAATTATGAAATAAGGAAAGTTGAAGAATATATTGAACAGGTATTATATTACTCAAGAAGTAATAATGTAAGCAAGGATTACGTTATTAAAGAACTTTCTTTAACTACCCTAGTAAGAAACGTCGTAAAGAGAAATTCTAGAGACTTTATAAGTAAAAAGATCTCTATCGATTTGGAAGCTGTGGAAGGCACGGTATATGGTGATGTTAAATGGTTAGAATTCATTTTAAATCAAGTAATAGGAAATGCTATTAAATATATCAGAGAAAATGAAGGAAAAGTAAGAGTATACACTGTTAAAAATGAAAACAATATTGTTCTTACAGTAGAAGATAATGGCATAGGTATTATAGACAAAGATATAAATAGAATCTTCGAAAAAGGCTTTACTGGAGAGAACGGAAGAAAGTTTGGCAGGTCTACTGGGATAGGACTTTACTTGTGCAAAAAACTTTCTGATCAGCTTGGTTTAGGACTAAACTTAACTTCGAAAATTGGAGAAGGAACAAAGGTTAATATCATCTTTCCTTTAGGCAAAGTTAACTTAATGAGTTGATTAACTTTATAACGAGTTTATAGCCACTACAGTCTGTAGTAGGTATAAACTCGTTATTTTTATTTTTAAAGATTTCACTATACCTCTAACCTTTCAAAAATGTAACTTTAATAAAATATAAAGCAATATGTATTCATAGCTACCCCTGATAAGATAAAAAGTGTAAATAAAATAAATTTAGGGGGAATTAAAATTGAAAAAAACATTACTCTCAACAATAGCAGTCATGCTAATATTAATTAGTTTTTACTTTGGCTATATGTACTACAATGGTCCAAAAATTATAGAAGGTATTGTATCAAAAAATATTGATGACAATGGAAAGGCTATAGGTATAACCACTGAGTTTTCACCAGAAGATACAGTTTATTTTTCTGCAAAAGGTAATAGATTCTGGATTAAAAAAGCACAAGTTGTATGGTATAAAGACGAATTTAAAACAGAAAACAGGTTTTTAGTTGAAGATGATATAGCTATAAGTAAAGGGGGATACTTCTCTACAAAGTTATCAGTTCCAGAAGGTCTTGAAGAAGGATATTACAGTGTTAGTATATACGTGGCCGGTAAAGATATTATAGAAACTCGCACTGAATTTTATGTGAAAAGATAAAAATATATGAATTTAGGGAGGAAAAGTAATGAACAATATATTAAGCGTTGAAAAAATTGAAAAATACTATGGAAATAAGGGGAATATAACAAAGGCAATTGACAACATAAGCTTTAAGGTAGATAAGGGAGAGTTTGTAGGAATAATGGGGCCGTCAGGTAGTGGCAAGACTACCCTTTTGAATTGTATTTCAACTATTGATAGTGTTACAACTGGACATATTGTAATAAATGGTCATGATATTACAAGACTAAAGGCAAAGAACATTGAAGAATTCAGACGTGATGAATTGGGTTTTATATTTCAGGATTTTAACCTTCTAGATACCCTGACTGCCTATGAAAATATAGCACTAGCCCTAACAATACAAAAAAAGAAAATTACTGAAATAGATAAACTTATTAAAAAGGTTGCAGAGAAGCTTGAGATTACTGATGTTCTAAAAAAGTATCCTTTTCAAATGTCAGGTGGGCAAAAACAAAGAGTAGCTTCTGCCAGAGCCTTGGTTACTGAACCCTCATTAATACTAGCTGATGAACCTACTGGGGCTTTAGACTCTAAATCATCACGATTGCTATTGGATTCATTTAATAAGTTGAATAAAGAATTTCAATCTACAATACTGATGGTTACCCATGATGCCTTTACGGCTAGTTATGCCCATAGAATTTTGTTTATAAAAGATGGCAGGATTTTTAATGAATTGATACGTGGAAATGATACGAGAAAAGAATTTTTCAATAAGATAATTGAAGTTGTAACCTTGTTAGGAGGTGATAGTGGAGATGTTTTTTAAAATAGCAATTAATAATGTAAAAAGAAGTTTTAAAGATTATTTTATATACTTTCTTACCTTAACTTTTGCAGTATGTATATTTTATAGTTTTAACACCATTGAAGCTCAAAATTCAATGCTTGAAATGGGTTAAAGTACTGCTGAGTTTATGTCAACATTAAATGCGCTCATAGCTGGAGCA
The DNA here is from genome assembly GCA_012735585.1 of Tissierella sp. Lineage (GTDB taxonomy): Bacteria > Bacillota > Clostridia > Tissierellales > Tissierellaceae > JAAYTL01. Next base: position 696 of record JAAYGX010000056.1, on the reverse strand, counting down.
TCTGTATTTGTAGCCTTTATTCTTGGCGGACTTATAGCCTATGCCAATAATTTTTTAATAAAAAAGAGAAAAAGAGAGTTAGGGATATACATGACATTGGGCATGTCAAAAGGTAAAATTTCAAAAATATTAATTATTGAAACTATCTTAATAGGTCTGATATCTCTAGTTGTTGGAATTATACTTGGAATTATTGTATCACAAGGTCTATCTATAATAACAGCGAAACTTTTAGCTGTTAATATAATTAAATATAAATTTATCATTTCAGTAAATGCAGTGATTAAATCTGCTGTATATTTTGGTATTATATTTATTCTAGTAATGATCCTCAATCAGAGAACTATTTCTAAATACAAGTTGATTGATATGTTAAATGCATCAAAGAAAAATGAAAAAATTAGAATAAACAATCCATTTCTCTCAATAGTTGTATTTCTTATATCAGTAGCAACCTTGGTAATGGCATATATACTAATATTGAAAGTTGGATTAAAAACTGAAAGTATTTTATTTCTAGTTTCTATCATGATGGGAATTATAGGAACTTTGTTATTCTTTTTTAGTCTGTCTAATTTCTTTATCAATATTGTACAAAGGAATAGAAAAGTATATTTTAAAGATTTAAATATATTTGTGCTAAGACAAATAAATAATAAGATAAATACTAATTTTTTATCAATGACTGTAATATGT
>JAAYGX010000055.1 GCA_012735585.1 Tissierella sp. | reverse complement strand
GTGTAGGTATATCTTCTACCCTTGGGCATATGCCAGAATTAGATGGCATGAATATCGATGAAATAGCCAAAAAGTTCAATCTAACACCAGAAGAAACTGTAGCTAAAGTTCTTATTGATTGTGAAGGTGGAACACTGGCAATATACTATTCTTTGAATGAAGATGATGTATTAAATATTATGAAGGATATGAACATTTCTGTAGGTAGTGATGGGTGCGACTTTTCTTATGATTTAGAATTTAATCCACATCCTAGGAGTTTTGGGACATTTCCAAGATTCCTGCAAACTGTTCGTGAAAACAAGTTAATGTCTTTAGAAGATGCCATATATAAGATGACAGCTTTACCAGCCTGTATAATCTATTTAACAGATAGAGGTACACTGAAAACAGGAAATATTGCAGATATTACAGTCTTTGACTATGATGAAATAGAAGATTTAGCCACATTTACAAATCCACTTGTAAAACCAAAGGGGATTTATCATGTATTTGTAGCTGGGATTCCATCAATTTTAAATGGTCTTCAGACTGATAATAGGGCAGGAAGGGTATTACTGAAACCTAATAAATAGAAGGAGGTATTAATATGGAATTAGGAAGCTGGGCAATTATTAAATCAACACCGTCATTATTAGCATTACTACCTTTACTAGTTTATTTGATTATGGTTTTTAGAAACAAATCCAACTTAGCGGGACTAATCGTTGGAGTTATTGCCGGGGCAATTTTAACAGGGCAAGGACTGAAAAGTTTAGCTGGAATATTTGCATCATCATTGGGGTCATTTTTAGCCATCATAGGTATTATCATCATGTTTGGTAGCGGATTAGGATACTTGATGAACAAGACAAAGGTCACCCATTCAATGGTATATTGGATAGTTAAAGGTATTGGGGTAAATACAGAAATGAAAGGAATGCTTGCTACAATAGTTACTTCTATAGTTGTTTGTGGCTTATTAGGTACACTAGCTGGTGGTAATGCTATTATAGCACCGGTACTTATACCTGTAGTGGCAGCAGTGGGATTGACACCATCTGCAGTAACAGCTTTGTTAAAAGTAGCAGGAGAAGTTGGATTAATAGTTGGACCTCTGACAGGAGTAACTTTAACTACCATGGCAGTTACAGGATTATCCTATGGTCAACTTATGATATGGGCAGTAATTCCATTTAGTATTGTATGGTTAGGATCTACGATATTTGCTGTAAAGAGAATTCAAAAGAGATTAAAAGGCGTGGAGGTATATGAAATAACGGAAGATATGATAGATATAAATACTATGGAAATTACTAAAGAAGAAAAGCGAACCACAATTTTGTTCCTTATAGGATTTATATTGTTAGTAGCTTTTGGGGTTATTGCAAAGCTTGGAACAAATTATGCCATTATTGTAATGCTTGTACTATCAGCAATTATAATAATTAGCAGTAGGATAAAAATTGATGCAGCTATAGATGTATTCGTAGAAGGTGCTTCTAAAATGACCAATATGTTTTTAGTATTCATATTCTTTGAAGTAATGTTTGTGCTTATGGGAATAGGTGGAGGCTTCGATGCATTGGGAGAGCTGTTAACAGGTTTGGTATCAGGTGGTGGTAAAGCAATAGTAGTGATACTGGCATCCTTAGTAGGTGGATTTGGTATTGAAGCCGCAGCAGTAGCTGAGATAACCATAGTTCATGAGATGTTTATAGATTTAGTTCATGGTGTTGGTCTACCTATGAGTATATGGGCAACAGCTATATTAGCAGCTACAAGAATAACAGGTTGTCTTTACCCAACAGCAAATCTAGCAGGACAGTTGGGTATTGCAAGATGTACGAATATGAAAGAAGTATTAAAAGCAAGCTGGATAGGAGCAGCAGCATTATTTACTTGGGTAATAATATGGGCATTTATAGGACCAATGATAGCTGGATAATAGGACAATAAGCAAAATATTAGCTAGAGAAAGGATGACAAAATAGGGCTTTTCAGTGATCTAAATAATTCCTTATATTTCTAAATTGATAAAAAGCTTTTTATAAGTTGGATTTTATGATATTATTGGATTTAATAAAAAATTATTATCAAAATGAAATTACT
>JAAYGX010000224.1 GCA_012735585.1 Tissierella sp. | reverse complement strand
GGGTAAAGGTTCTCTATTCAACAATTCATACGCTTGCTCTTCATGTTTGTTATTGATATGCATATCGCCAATTACATGAATCATTTCGCCCACTTCTAATCCTGTATGCCTTGCTACCATATGAATAAAAAGAGCATATGAAGCAACGTTCCAATTGTTTGCAACAAGAAAATCATTTGAACGCTGCTTAACAATTGCATTTAATTTCCCATTTTTTACACCAAACTGAACGTGATGTACGCATGGCGTTAGGTTCATTTCGTTTAAGTCATCTACATTCCACATTTCAATCACTAAACGTCTTGACGTTGGATTTCTTTTGATTTCATTCAAAATAAAGTCAATTTGAGACTCATATGCAAATGTAGGTTTATTTATTTGATACCCATATCCCTTTCCGATTGATCCGTCTTCATTTGTCCATGAGTCCCAAATATTTAAACCCAAATCATTTACATTGTTTGATTTTTTTGATAAATCCAACTGATTTCTTTAAATAATGACTTGATGTTGTGTTTACGTAAAGTTAAAATTGGAAATTCTTTAGATAAGTCGTATTTGTTTACTACTCCAAAAATACGTTTTGTTTTTACAGGCGTACCATCTTTCCATTTTGCTCGATTATCAATTTCCCATTCTTGCTTTAAGATTTCTTTTAGATTTTCTTTAAAAATTTCATCAACAATCGCCAAACTATCATCTCCTTACTTAACAATAACTTCTTCTTTGCCTTCTTCAATCTCAAAAATATCTGTAACATCTTCACCGGTATTGGCGTCAATAATACGATTTCCATCAATAATTAATTGTTTTTTAAGTTCCTTCCAATTAACTTTTTTCTCTTCAACCTTTTCAACATATTCTGGAAATAGCTTTTCAATTTTTTCAATCTTATCACTTGAAGGTTTTGCAACTTTAGGAATAGGTTTTTTGATAATAACATTTCCAGATAACATTGGAAGTTTAAATTGTGTTTTTGTTTCTTTTAAAATGTCTTTCCTCATAAACGCATATTGCTTTAATGTTGATAAGATATAATGATTTTTCTTTAAGATTTTTTCTTCTTGCAGCCTATATCTTTCATTAATTTCTTCAATTCGCTTATCTCTAATTTCTTTTAATCGTTCAAGTTCGGCATTATTTTCTTTAACTTCCTCTAACATACGGTCAATTTTCCACTCTTCAATTTCAGATACATCTTCAAAACCGAAATCTACAATTTTGTCAGTCATTAACTAACCCCTCCGCATCAAATAATTCTCTAATTTCCTTAATGATTTGTTTGTGATCCTCGATTAGCTCTTTCATTGATGTTGCGGTTGATTCTCTAAGTTTAAGCTCGTATAGATATTTAATGATATGTTCAATCTTTCCGGCGTAGCACAAAGTTTGATAAATTTCATTACCATTCTTGTCTTTCTTACCGCTATATTTATTAATCATATAGCTATGAGCATCACTTTCTAAGTACAGTTTTTTACGTTTATCCAACAAAACCTTCATTATCCAACACTCCTTAACATTATATTTTTATTTGAATAAGTTAGTTAAACTTGCTACTTATACATATATACAAAGTATACATATTTATTCTGCAATGTATTTCAAATTATTTTTTATGCGTTCTTCTTCTCACTACTCGATCATACGTGTATACATTGTTACGAATTATTAATGGGGAATATAAATT
>JAAYGX010000054.1 GCA_012735585.1 Tissierella sp. | reverse complement strand
TTAGTAGATTTAAGACTAGAAGAAAAAATAGATGGAGACCTATATGAAGAAAAATACTTATCTCTACAGAAGGAGTATTCAGAAAAGAATAAGGAGAAAGAAGCCTTAGAATATAGCCTAGAAAATAATAATGAAATAAAGAATAGGATGAAGACTTTTAAAACCATGCTGGAAAGAAAGGAAATTTTAAAAGAGTTTGATAGGTATGTATTTGAAAGTATTGTAGAGAAGGTAATTGTTGGAGAGATAGATGAGGATGGCAAGGTAGACCCATATAAGCTTACTTTTGTATATAAGACTGGCTTTAAAGATGGATTAAATGGAGAAGACTTTAGGTCTCCTAGGAAAAATGCAAAGAAAAAAACTATAGGGAAAGACTTTGCTGAATTGTCTTCCTATACTAATAACCACTTAGACAAATCATGTTCCCATATTAGTGAAACCACACGTTGAGGCAGCAATTCTGATGACGTATTGTGGTTCAGAGGGCAAATAAGAAGGTTTGGCCACAACATGTAGTGGTTTGAGGGCGAAATTTGGGTCAAAAATCGGTGAAAAATCACCCTTTTTTGACCCTTAAAAATAGGGCATTTGACAGATGCCATTGGATAAGTGGGGATATAGGAAGAGTAAATGGTTAAATTTGATTGATACTATGGTAGGTTAATGATATACTGAAGATGAAGATTAGTAGAATTATGCGAAGTAATGACACTTTTGATATAATATAGATAAATAAGAATTTAGGAGGTCAATGTCATGCATTCATTTACAGAACAACAGATTAAAGACACCTTAAAAAAAATTGAATCAACAATAGTTAATTGCGAAAAGGTACGACCTAAATTAAATGAAGGTTCACCTTCGTTATCACTATCTAAAAATAGAATTAAAGCTTTATATATTTCTAAAGCCTTATTGATGAATCAAGAAAATCAATATTCAAAAGAGGAATTAGAAAAAGCGGTTGTACAAATTACTTCAATCAAAAATAAAAGTATAACAGGGCTTAACAATGCTAAAGAAGGTAGTTCAACATATACACGTTTTTCAAAACTTATAACTGCGATGAATATAGTTTTAGTATATTTACAGAAAGCTATTGAAAGATAGCATTATAAATTCCAGTTTATCGAGTAGATTTGATGAACAATTTTATTATTATGTGCAACTAATAAGAAAAATACTTAGACAAATTTAAAATGGAAATTATAGATGTATTAGAATATAAAAGATTCTAATACATCTATTTTTATATAATTCAAAACTAAATACAGATTGTAAGATGGCGAAGTTTTAGGTCAACTAAGTGACCAAAGAACTTCGCCATTTTTTATGCCTAAAAACAGAAAAGAAAGGATTGAGAACAATGTCAAAATTATTTATGTATGGTACATCATTGGAGGGAATAGAGCAGCTAATGGTTATGGTTCCAAATTTTCAGCCAAGAAGAAGTGCTATAGTCATTAACTGCCAAGGAGGTGATGAAAATTGTAAGCTTAGTGTGATTAATGTTGATGATAGTTGCAGGAAATGTGGATACAATAATTCAAATTCCAAAGTTAATGTGGATAAGAAAAGATATAAAGACTTTGTAATGGA
>JAAYGX010000004.1 GCA_012735585.1 Tissierella sp. | reverse complement strand
GTATTGCACCACCTATAACCCTTGTTGTGATGCAAAAGATTATCAATAGTATTCAACTAGGAGAAGTTTCCAATATTATATTTATATATATAACAGTATATGTTGGAATTGATTTGGTCCAGACTATTTACAATAGTATAATAGGCTATTACAACTCTAGATTTTTAATGAGGTTTGGACTTGGGTTTTCTGAAGATATTTTTAGAAAGGCTTCAAGATTATCTTTAAGTGACTATGAAAATTCAGTTACTTATGATTTAATAAATCGTGCACAATATGAAGGTGGAGGGAAGCTGATTTGGTATTACACTAATTTCATGAGTATTATAACTCAGAGTATAACTCTTGTGTCTTACTTAATAATTCTTTTAAGCTTTAGGGTCTGGATTGTAGCTGTAGTTCTTATCATGCCAATAATTAGATATTTTATTAGTAATAAGTTTAACCTAAGGAGATTTAAAATCGTTAGAGAGAGAACAAACGACTCTAGAAAGAGCTGGTATATTAGCTATCTTCTCACCTATGGAAACTTCTATAAAGAACTTAAAACTTTTAATCTATTCGATTATTTTATAGATCAGTACAAGTCTTATATTAAAAGATTTAATAATGAGGACTTAGAGATAACTAAGGCTCAAACTATGATCTTTAGCATATTAAGTCTAGTAGAAACCATAGTGAATGGACTTTTATTTGCTTATACGGTTCTTTTAGGGGTAAGTGGAATAATTCTAATTGGAAATATAATAACCTATACTAGAACTATTATTAGTTCAAAGTCCAGTATAACTTCAATTCTACTTAATATCTCAAGTACCATTAATGAGAGTCTATTCATTGATCAACTTTTTGAATATTTTAATTTAGAAGAGGAAGATAATGAGGGGAAAATTAAAATAAATAGTATTGATAATATAAGGCTTAAAAATGTATCTTATAAGTATCCTAATAGTAAAGATTATGTTTTAAAGAATATTAATTTGGAAATAAATAAAGACAAAAAGATAGCACTTTTAGGAGTCAATGGAAGTGGTAAAACTACATTGATTAAGATAATTATGGGATTTTATAGTGATTATTATGGTGAGATACTTATAAATGGAATTGATTTAAAAGACATTGATAAAGAAGATTTATTAAAAGGGGTATCCACATTATTTCAAGACTTTGTTAAATACGAAGCTACTTTTAGAGAAAATATGGGATATAGTAACTTTAATATTATAGATAGCGACAAAAAATTATATGATATCTCTAATAAGTTTAATCTTACAGATATCATATTAAAAAATGAAAGAAAGCTAGACACCCAGTTAGGAACGTGGTTTGATGATGGGATTAACCTTTCGATGGGACAGTGGCAGAAAGTAGCTCTATCAAGAGCTTTTGCAAAGGAATCAGACCTATATATTTTAGATGAGCCGAATGCTGCTATGGACTCTATTACTGAATATGAAATTTCACAACTGTATCAAGAGATATTAAAGGACAAGATGGGAATAATTATTGCCCATAAGTTTAGCAATATTATAAAGATAGTAGATGAAATTATTGTTCTTGAAGAGGGAAAAATTATTGAACAGGGGTCACATGATGAACTGATGGATAAGGATGAAATATATAAAATATTGTATGAATTAAAATAGATAGAGGTTGGTTTTGGGGAGTGCGACAAAGAGGACGGATCCAAAACACTAGTAAAAGTCCTTATCGATCATCCAGAAAGAGAGTGAAGGATCTTGGGTATATGTTCTTACAATATATGTTTTAGTATATTTAGTCACTAACAAAAAATAAAAAATATAAGTTTTTCAGATATCAAGGTAAATATAAATTACTTTGATATCCTATAATTTTAAGGACCGTCTTAATGAAAATGTAAAGGAGTATACTATTATAGTAGGCTTAAATATTAATTTACATAAAACTAGTATGATGTTTCAAGGATTTTATGATTGTCTTGATATACGATTGATGAATATGTATTTTTATACGAAGGCTTGATTTAAATAAGGATAAAGATATAACGAATAATAAAAATGAGATAGTATTCCTGCTAGATCATATGTATTGTAATCGCATGACTGGGATTATAGGATATAAAAATAAATATTTGTCTACTATATGGTTTGATAAGAAAGTGGGAGTATGCAAAAGAGAAAATGGCTTTTATTGTAGATTGTTTGTTTTGGTGGTTGATGAAGATGGTCATAAGGGAAGATTGATGGAAACTAAATACATCTTTGATTAGATTAGTGAGGAGAGATATTATGGGTAATTTTAAAGATTTTGATTTAGATTTAAAGCAAATAAAAACTAACAATGGAGTAGGGCCTCAAGTGCTCACAAAAGAACTTGCTTAAATTTATCAAAAATTGCTTGTGGCTATCATCAACTGACTGTTCCCTTTGCGATGCGCAACTTTGTCGTAATGTAGATCCAGGGATAGGGGTTAGATGTTAAATTAATAATTAGATAAACTTATCTATTAAATAACATAAGTCAAACTGCCCTTACGACTTTTTGATTACCTATCTATTTAAGAAAAGGAGTGGATTAAATGGAATTAAAAAATCAACCATCATTGTCAGAAACAGCCAATAAAATGGGTTGGGTTTTGTTTTTGAACTTTATATTAATATTTGTTATGCTAAAATTTATTGAGAGATTTTTGAACTTTGAATTTATATTTTTAGAAAACTTTGCATTATTTTTATCACGATTAATACTTTCATTAATTCTACTAAAAGTAGACTTTAATATTATGTTTACAAAAAAAGTTAAAAGATATCGCTTTAGGGTTAAAGATTATATACTATTGACCATTCTTTTTTTATCATTTTATAAATTGTTAATGTTAGTCTACATATATGTTACAGGATATTACATATTATTTCCTACAATGCCTAAAATGTCAGATGGTTCTACAAATATATTACTAAATATAATACAAGTTTTCATAGCAG
>JAAYGX010000053.1 GCA_012735585.1 Tissierella sp. | reverse complement strand
GCTTTACCCATTCCTACAATAGCAGCTACATTTTCTGTACCAGCTCTTTTTCCTCTTTCTTGCCCTCCACCTGAAATTAGATTGTCAAGTCGAATACCTTTTCTTATATATAATGCACCAATTCCCTTTGGTCCAAAGAATTTATGAGCTGAAATTGATAATAAATCAACATTTAAATCATCAACATCTATTTCTATACTACCAACTGCTTGAACAGCATCTGTATGGAAAACTATATCATGTTCTTTTGCAATTTCACCTATTTCTTTAATTGGCTGAATAGTTCCTATTTCATTATTGGCATACATAATAGTTATTAATATAGTTGTATCCCTAATTGCACTTTTTAAATCATCTAATTTTACTTGGCCTTCACTGTCTACATCTAAATATGTAACTTCGAAGCCTTGTTTCTCTAAATACTCACATGTATGAAGTACAGCGTGATGTTCTATTTTACTTGTTATTATATGATTACCCTTTTTTCTTCTATTATATGCAATACCCTTTATAGCCCAGTTATCTGATTCTGATCCTCCAGCTGTAAAGAATATTTCCTTTTTATCTGCTCCCAATGCATTGGCAACTTGCTCTCTTGCTTTTTCAACTGAAACTTTTGAGGCAGAGCCTAAAGAATAAACTGATGAAGGATTACCATAGTGTTCTGTAAAAAATGGTAACATTTCATCTAAAACTTCTTTCTTAAGTGGTGTAGTTGCTGCATTGTCCATGTAAATATATTTTGACATTTTAATCCTCCTAATTTAGTATCTCTTGACAATCAACTTCATCTATCATATCTTTCAGAGAAATTGAATCAATTACATTATCAATACTGTTTTTTATTTTAATTAAGACTGATTTAGTAGCACAGCCATATTCTTTAGAACAATCAACACTAGGATCATCCCCAACACAATCTGCTACAGCCATATCTCCTTCTAAAGATCTCAGGACTTGCCCTACAGTTATGTTAGAAGGTTCATATGCTAGCATATAGCCACCTTGGGCCCCTCTGACGCTGTTTATTAAACCATCTTTTCTAAGTGTTGAAAAAAGTTGCTCTAAGTAGGATTCAGAAAGTCCCTGTTCTTCAGCTATATTATTTAGCGGTATTGGTCCTTTGCCAAATTCTAGTGCTAATTGAAACATTGCCATTAAACCATATCTTCCTTTAGTGGATAATTTCAATTTTTTCACCTCATTTAAATACCTAGTAAGATACTAGGTTTTCTATTACATAGTATAATATACCCTAGTAAACTTGTCAACATTCTTTTTTTCAAATAAAAATGCGACAAAAGAATTTTATTCTCTTATCGCATTAATATTACATGTTTATTTAATTACACGGCATTGTTGGCAGTTGTGGCGGGAAGAAATCTGGGAAATCAGCAAATTCAAATGCATCACATACGTCTGTTGGTGAGAATTCTGTACACTCTGGCGGTTCTGGGCAATATCCAAAAGCTGGAATCAACAATTGAACTGTGCCTACTACCTTAACTATTACAAATGTTCCTACTGGGAAAGTAACTGTATCCCCTGTTTGTACTGGAGGCGCCAATACTACTGATTGTGTTTCTATTACAATTCTAAAGTCGAATTCATCTCTTGCATCAGGGATATATAGTATTATGTCTTTAAATATGTCAGGTAAAAAGTCCTCAGCGACTACATTACCATTTGGATCAAGTACATTAAATGGTATTCTAACAGTAAATCTTGCTCTTCTAAAATCTGGTTGACCTTCTATGTCCGTTACTACTAAGGTATTAGGAACTATAAATCCAGGCCTAAATCTAATACGTCCAAAGGTACAATCATCTAATTCTACTTCTACTTCTGGGAAACATTCTCTTTGCTGACAGCTAGCAAATACTTTATCCACGATAACACAATCGATATCAATAATCCCTAGTGATTCTAAAGCTTTTGCATCTATTTTTTTGTTATCCACCATATATATTCACTCCTTGTTTTAATATTATCTTACCTACTTACATAATATGTACTAATGAATATAATGTGATGAATTAAAGGGGGAATTTTTTTGAATAATTTAAATGATAAATACCATCTTGTATATTACTTAAATGAGCATTTTTACTTCTTTGAACTGGAATCAACAGGAAATTTAATCTACAAAATCTTTAGTAATGACATGGAACTGATGAATAAATACACGATCACTAACAATCATGTAATAAATTTCAGTGTTACTTTAGATAATAATAAAATTATCCTAATCTATCTATTAAAGTCGGGTCAGCTCTATTTATGTATTAATGATGGATTAAACTGGACAGAAACACAAATAGGGACAATGGATACTATGTCAAATTTATATCACCAATTTGAATTGATTTTTGCTAATAATAAAATTAATCTTATCTACTCATATTCAAATTTTATTAATTCCGAAATCATTAGCATACATCATTTAGTATTAGATAAAAAAATTGAAGAACAGAATAATGTTATAAAATACATTTTAAAAAAAGGTTATAATGAGTTTTCTGTGGACTTTGACGAAATGGGTACGATTCACTTAATCTACAATACAACAACAAACTTTGAATCCTATATATACCATAGTTTCTATTCGCCTTATAGAGGTTCATGGAGTAGCAATCCAAAGGAATTATCAACTAGAGGAAAAGAAAACTCTAGACCTTACTTATTTGTAGATTCTAAATCCAATGTAAATACTGCTTGGTTGGAACTAAATAATAGTAAATACAGGTTAAGATACGCTAAGATGCCTGTGAATGGTAAGGATAAATATATTTGGCAAAATATAAATATTCCTATTAGCTTCAACAACAAATTTACACCTTTAATATGTGAGGAGGAAAGTATTCTGAAGATACTTTCCTATGATTCAAATTCTATCTCCACTATTATTTCAAATGATTATGGAAATACATGGGCTAATAAGGGTGATAAACAAATTTCAAATATGACTAGTTTTATAAGAACAACTGTACCAAATAATTTACATCCTAAATTTCAAATAAAGGATGTATTAGCTCAAAATAGTAAGGTTAATGATTTATATGATTTATATATTGACTTTTCTATTAAAGATGATCAAAGAGTTTCTAATATAGTGAATAATCTTAATCATTCATCCAATCTTTCTGACAATACTCCTGGAGATTTGGCAATTAAAGAAGTCGACGATATTGTCTTGGCTGATGATGCAGATGATAATAAGGAAGTCGATCAAGCTAATAAGGTCCATGAATTAGACAAATTTTTAATCGATAAAGATGAACTTCAGTTAATAATTCATAAGACCATCAAAGATGACAAAGCTTTGATAAATGAAATATTGGAGAACCAGCAATTAATTCTTGATGAAATACTAGGAAAGCAACAAGCTACACTAAATGAAATCAATGAATTAAAAGCTGTAATAGCCGAGTATAAACCTTCACTAATTAATAAATTATTTAAATGAGATTAGTCTTTTAACTCTTTATACTGGATGTTTCCTTGGATTCTTTCTCCTAAGTAAAACCTTGGTATTGGAAGATTGTATTCGTGAACTTTCTTTAGGATGACATCCTTATAGCTTTTATGAAAATATCGAATTGCATAACCACATCCAGTTTGCAAACTACATGGAGTTGATATAAGTTGAAAATATTCTTTGCCTTCCTCTTCAAATAATGAAAAAATTAAGACCGTATGACTTCTTGATTTAAATACACATAGATAATGCTTGTTTTCAATCATAAAAATCCCTCCCATAATAAAATATTATTGGGAGGGATAAATTGTTACATATTAATAAAAACAAATTCCTAATGTCTTAGGTCCTAAATGAGCACCTACGACTGGGCCAAGATCATCTAATGTTATAATTGCATTTGGATACTTCTCTTCTAGTATCTCCTTAAATTTCATAGCTTCATCGATATTTAATATATGACATACTCCAATTTTTTGTACATCATCATTTACATAGGATAAAATCTTTGATAGTGCATTATTTTTACCTCTAACTTTCTCTAGTAATTCTAACTCACCATCTTTAAGCTGTATTATTGGCTTAATACTTAATAAATTTCCTAAAGTAGATTGTATAGACGATAACCTGCCACCTCTAGCCAAATATTCCAAAGTGCCGGTAGTTAAAAATACATTCATAGTTTTCTTCTTTTTATCAATGAAGTCTTCTATTTCTTTGCTAGTTTTTCCTTCCTTCGCCGTATTAACCGCATCTTCAACTAGGAATCTTAGGTTGGAGGCTGCACTTTCTGAATCTATAATAGTAATCCTTTCATCATCCAACATATTCTTTGCTAAAACAGCACTATTATAAGTTCCGCTGATTTTAGAAGATAAAAGTATTGCTATTATTTCGTCATACCCTTCCTCAAATGCCTCTTTATAAACATTGAAAAAATCACCCGCTGCTGGTTGGGAAGTACTTGGAAACAAACTTGTGCTAGCTAATTTATTAAAAAATTCATCATACTCACCTTTAAACCCTTCCAAAAAAGATTCCCCATCAAAAACATAGTTTAAAGGAACCACTGAAACATTCTCTTTGATAATGTATGATTTTTCAATATAGCTGGTACTATCTGTTATTATCTTTATTTTTCCCATATAAGTCCTCCTTATTTTTATTTTGAAAGGGTGGTACTGCTACCACCCTTTCATCACAAGAGTATTATTACATACATTTAATTACCTGACAACTATATTATATATCTTTCCAGGCACAAATATTTCTTTGATAATACTTTTTTCTTCAATAAACCTCATTATATTTTCATCTTGCAATGCTTTTTCTTTTATCTTATCTTGTGTATCATCTACATTGATCTCAATAGTTCCTCTAACCTTTCCATTTACTTGAATTGGCATTTGGATAACTTGATCTTTAGTCTTAGCTTCATCATATTTTGGCCATGTTGTATCATGTAAAAATCCTTCTAGACCTATTTCTTGCCAAATTTCTTCTGTAATGTGAGGTGCTACTGGGTTTAAAAGAATCAAGAACGTCGCTAAATCCTTTTTAGTCACACTACCACAATCGTTGAATTCATTTGATAGTGACATTAATGTGGCTATTGCAGTATTGAATTTTAAGGTCTCAAAGTCCTCAGTTACCTTTTTTATTGCCTTATGAATACTTGACTCCAAATCCTTAGTATAGTTATCACCCTCAACTAATATCTCCTGTAATTTCCATACTCTTTCTAAAAATCTTCTACAACCCATAACACCATTTTCTGACCAAGGAGCGGACTTTTCAAAATCTCCTATAAACATCTCATAGGTTCTTAAAGTATCAGCACCAAAATCTCTAACAATATCATCAGGATTAACTACATTACCTCTTGATTTAGACATCTTTTCATTATTATCCCCTAGTATCATACCATGGGAAGTTCTCTTTTGATAAGGTTCTTTTGTGGAAACTAAGCCAATATCATAGAAAAACTTGTGCCAAAATCTTGAATATAATAAGTGTAAAGTAGTATGTTCCATACCACCATTATACCAATCCACATTCATCCAGTAATCAATAGCTTCTTTTGATGCAAATTCCTTGTCATTATCAGGGTCTATATATCTTAGGAAATACCAAGATGAACCTGCCCAGTTTGGCATCGTGTCAGTTTCTCTTTTGGCTGCTTTACCACATGATGGACACGTTGTATTAACCCATTCATCAATATTTGCAAGTGGAGATTCCCCATTTTCTGTTGGTTCATAATTTTCCACATCTGGTAACATTACTGGTAGATCTGCTTCTGGTACTGGTACCCAACCACAATCATCACAGTGAATTAGTGGAATTGGCTCTCCCCAATATCTTTGTCTTGAGAATACCCAGTCTCTCAATTTGTAATTAGTCTTCTTTTCACCTAAGTTTCTTTCTTCAAGCCATTTAGAAATTACTTCTTTTGCTTCCTCGACTTCTAGCCCATTTAAGAAATCAGAATTCACTACGATTCCATTTTCGCTATCTGTGTAGGCTTCTTTTTTTATATCTCCCCCACTAATAACTTCTACAATTGGTAAACCAAACTTATTTGCAAATTCCCAATCCCGTTCATCATGACCTGGCACCGCCATTATGGCTCCAGTTCCATAGCTCATCAATACATAATCCGATATCCAAATTGGTATCTCTTTACCCGTTGCAGGATTAGTAGCAGTTAATCCCTTAATTTCAACCCCAGTTTTTTCTTTTGAAAGCTCTGTTCTTTCAAAATCGGATTTTTTAGCAACCGTCTCCTTATAATTCATTAATTCGTCATAGTTTCCAATTTCATCTTTATACTTCTCTATAAGAGGATGCTCTGCAGCTATAACCATGTACGTTGAACCAAATATGGTATCAGGTCTAGTTGTAAATACTCTTAACTTTTCTTCCTTATTAGTAACTTTAAAATCAATTTCCATACCAATGGATCTACCTATCCAATTTTTCTGCTGCAACTTGACTCTTTCAATAAAATCTACATCATCTAAATCATCGATTAATCTATCTGCATATTCTGTTATTTTTAGCATCCATTGATTCTTAATTTTTTGTACTACTTCTCCACCACATCTTTCGCAAGCATTGTTCACTACTTCTTCATTTGCCAGTCCAATTTTACAAGAAGTACACCAGTTAATTGGCATTTCATGTTTATATGCTAAACCATGCTCATGGAATTTTAGGAATAACCATTGAGTCCACTTAACATACTTAGGGTCAGTAGTACTAATTTCTTTTGACCAATCAAAGGAAAAACCTATGGATTTAAGTTGCGACTTAAATCTTTCAATATTTTTCTCAGTTACTATTGCGGGATGAATCTTGTTTTTTATGGCAAAGTTTTCAGTAGGCAATCCAAAAGCATCCCATCCCATTGGAAACAATACATTATAGCCTTCATATCTTCTCTTTCTTGCTACGATATCCATTGCAGTATAAGGTCTTGGGTGCCCAACATGTAGCCCATTTGCTGATGGATATGGGAATTCAACCAATGCATAATACTTTGGTTTACTTTTGTCTATCTCTGTTTTATAAATTTCTTTCTCATCCCAAATGTTCTGCCATTTTTTTTCTATTTCATTTGGACTATATTCTCTCATTTTTACAATCCTCCTATAAAAAATTAACCTTCCATCTCTATATAAGAGACGAAAGGCTATTTCGCGGTACCACTCTAATTGATATTTCTATCCACTCAAAGATATAACGGCATCTACCGTCCACGATTATTATCTCATGGAAACTCCAGGACAAGTTCAATTCTGATTAATACTGTTTTTCACCAGCCAACAGCTCTCTTAAATCAATCATACATTTACTACTTCCCATCTTCGTTTTTACTGATTAAAATAATTATAGCAAAGTTTAAAATATTAATCAATACAGTTTCTTTAGAATTCCGCTGAGTTTACCGTTCTTGGGAATGGTATAACATCTCTTATATTTGACATACCTGTTAAATACATTATAGCTCTTTCAAACCCTAGACCGAAACCTGCATGTTTAGTTCCACCATATTTTCGTAGTTCTAAATACCACCAGTATTCATCTAGCTCCATACCGTTTTCAATTATTCTTTGTTCTAGTATATCAAGCCTTTCTTCCCTTTGACTTCCGCCAATGATCTCTCCCACTCCTGGCACAAGTAAATCCATAGCTGCAACTGTTTTATTATCATCGTTTATTCTCATATAGAAAGCTTTAATTTCTTTAGGGTAATCAGTTACAAATACAGGTTTTTTAAAGATCTCTTCAGTTATATATCTTTCATGCTCTGTTTGTAAATCTATACCCCATTCTACAGGATATTGGAATTCTTTCTTTGACTCTTGCAATAATTCTATAGCTTTTGTATAGGTAATCTTTTCAAAATCAGATTTAACTATGTTTTCTAATCTTTCAATGAGTCCCTTGTCAATAAACTTGTTGAAGAATTCCATCTCTTCCTTAGCATTCTCCATTACATAAGAAATTATATATTTCATCATATCTTCAGCTAATTCCATATTGTTATTTAAGTCAGCAAAGGCAATTTCAGGCTCTATCATCCAAAACTCAGCTGCATGTCTGGCTGTATTTGAATTTTCAGCTCTAAAAGTTGGTCCAAATGTATATACATCTCTAAAAGATAGGGCAAAAGATTCAGCTTCCAGTTGTCCACTCACAGTTAAATTGGTTGATTTTCTAAAGAAATCTTCGTGGAAATCAACTTCCCCCTCCTTTGTTTTTGGTGGATTATCAAAGTCTAATGTTGTAACTCTAAACATTTCCCCTGCGCCTTCAGCATCACTAGATGTAATTATTGGTGTATGAACATAAACAAATCCTCTTTCTTGGAAAAATTTATGTATGGCATATGCCAAAACAGATCTTACTCTAAAAACTGCATTAAAAGTATTACTTCTAGGCCTTAAATGAGCAATAGACCTCAGGTACTCAAATGTATGACGTTACTTTTGTAATGGATAATCCGCTGTAGATTCTCCTTCAACCTCTATTTCTTTTGCTTGAATCTCAAATGGTTGTTTTGCATCTGGTGTAGAGATTAATGTACCTTTCACTTTTATAGCTGAGCTCAGGTGTAGTTTTTCAATCTCTTTAAAATTAGACATTTCTGAGCCAAACACTACTTGTATACTATTAAAAAAAGTTCCATCATTTAATTCAATAAAGCCAAAGGCTTTTGATGCACGGATATTTCTTATCCATCCCTCTATAACGATTTCTTCATTAATGTATTTTTCCGTGTTTAAATAAATCTCTTTAACTGATAATTTCATTTTATCCCTCCCATAAATCATGTATTTATTATAGGTTTTTTAGAACTTATTGTCAATAAAGAGAGCTGATTTTACTTTTTATAGACAATAGAGAATACAATAAATGTATCCTCTATTGTTATCATTTATTAAATTATTTAATCCTATTTCAATAAATTCATTATTGTTTTGTACACTAACTTTGGTGCAACTTGGAAGGAATATTTCTTTTCAATTCTTTCAGTGAATTTATGTGCATCTTTTCCAAAAGCACCAATATCCAATACTGGCAAATCTAGTTTCTGCATGTCTTCTATAGGTAATTCATATTTAGATCCATATCCAGGCATATTATCTTTCAATGCCGCTATTATTTTGGGATCTTTTGGTGCTGCACCATAACTTAAGTCTGAGATATATGGGAAGAACTTTTTATAAACTAGTTTATAGTCTGTTTCTGTTGTATTTACAGCATCTGCTACTGCATCAAGTAATGCTTTTTCTTTTGGTGTATTACCTTCGATATATATATGAGGATAATAAGGTGGCGTAAAGTAAACTATAACCACTGGCTCTCTATCAGACCATAGACTATGAACTTCTTCTACCATCTTTAATGCAAAATCTCTCAAATCTAGTGATTCATCTTTTAGCATTTCCTTTGTTATGGTATCAATTTTTTCGTCTAACTCATCACCCATCTCACCTTTAACTGCTTCATAAAGCTCATCATATGACATAGTTCTGGCTTGCCAAGGTAGCCTTGTGTATTCTCTATCTGCTAAGCTACAAAATCTTTTATATTGTTCATCTAAACTATCGATTGTTGATTGGAATGCCTCTAATGCAGCCTTTTTCATTTTCTCTAAAACTTCATCTGGTGTACTTATATGTGTGGAATAATTAAAGAACAATGTAGATGTCTTTGCTATTTGAACTGAATATTCAGGTTTTAAATCCCTTTGCTTTAATGATATTGGCGGAAGTGCTACTTCGCCTTCTGCCACATCACAGAAATCTGCATTTAAATTTATTCTATTTAGTATTGATGATGATATTTGGTTTGGATCTATCCCCTTGAAGGCTTCACCAACATGGGTTTCTTTTCCAACTACATAGAACGAAGGCATCAGCTTTCCTACAGTTCCTACGTACACATATTTGTTTTCATCACCTTCAAATTCAGATGTCATATAATCCGTATCTAATAGTGCTAAATAATCTAATCCTTCCTCTTCCTGCAATTTAACTAATTCTGGGATCAGTGATAACATGCCACTTGAATTACCTTCTTCATCACATACAGCACCAAAAATTAGGTTGCCTTCAAAATTATCTATGTCTTCGGAGATTTCCTCCATTAAGGCCATTATAATTGCATCACCGGTTTTCATATCAAATAAACCACGTCCAAATAAATATTCCCCCGATTCCAAATCTCGTCTTACTTCTTCTGGTAAAGTTGACCTTATTTCATGAAGCTTTTCAGTTAATTCATATGGTTTATTTGCGTATTCCTTCAGAATCCCATAATCAGAAACTCCAACCGTATCCGTATGACCTATCATCAATACCGTCTTATTGCTATTCCCTTTTTTACCTTTTATTATTGCTAAAACAGACTTTCTTCCTAATGTGTCATTAGGAACATCTATAAATCTTAAATGATTAGGATGTTCTTTATAATAATCCATTTTTGAAAAAATATCATAAACTTTTTGTGATGCATCTACTTCTCCTGCTGTATCTACAACACTAAGAACATTTGTTAGTTCTAAAGCAATCTTCTCAATTCGCTCTGCTAAATTCTTAATCATAATCAGCCTCCTATATTTTTTAACAAATTAAATAACTATTAAAATTAAAACCTTTTAACTCTTAACTTTTAGCCTTATTATATAACGATGAGCCTATATAAAATGCTGCATAGGTGGGTATTCCAAAGACTAAAGCAAGTTTCTGTGTTGGATCAAAGAACATTCCTATAAATAAAATTGTACATAAGGTTAATAATAACAATGGTGTAAAAGGATATAATGGCGTTTTGAATTTTATGTCTTCTATTCTACCACCTTTAGCCTTATATTGTTTTCTAAATATTAGTAAACAAACAGCATACAATATATAAATGAATATATTACTTGTACCAGTCATTGATGTTAAGAATAAATATACTGTCCCCGGTGCTACTATACTTGATACAACAGCTGCTGCTGCGAATAACATTGTAACGATTAGTGCATTCATTGGAACTTTTTTATCATTTACTTTTGATACAAATTTAGGCGCTTGGTTGTAATTACCCATTGACCATAAAGCTCTTGTGCTTGAATAAACAAATGCATTTGCAGAAGATAATGCTGATGTTAATACTACCACATTTACAAGTAATTCAGCTGATTGTAATCCCGCTAATTTAAATACATATGCAAAAGGACTCCCTGCTAAATCCGCACTTCTCCAAGGTAATACTGCAGTTAATACAATTAAAGTTGCCATGTATGCTATAATAAGGCCCCAAATTGTAGCGTGTATTGCACGTGGTAAATCCTCTTCTGGATTTTCACTTTCACTTGCTGCTGCTGCAAAAATATCTGCTCCACCATATGCAAATGCCGCTGTCATCATAGTCATTATTACAGCTTTTGCTCCATTAGGAAAGAGTCCGCCATCATTTGTAAAGTTTGCAAAACCAACTGGCTCTTTTCCAATTAACCCTGTTATCATACCTACTCCAAGAATAAAGAAAACTACAATCAAAATAAATTTAATACTACTGAATATAAAAGAGGATTTTCCATACTTATCACTTGGTACTGCATTCATAAAGAATAATAAAACTGTGAACAATACTATCCAAATTATTGAATTGACACTTGGAATTATATTTTTCATTATTATGGATGATGCTACCAACTGTGCTGGGATTGTTATAGCATAAGATAACCATTTTACCCATCCTACGGTAAATCCCATACTAGGACTGATAAACTCTGTTGCATAAGCTTGTACAGTTCCTGCAACTGGCATTTCAATTAATAACTCCCCAAGACATAACATCATTAAATACATAATAAGTGCACCAAATAAATAGGCCAGTAAAGTCCCCCCTGGCCCAGCCTGTTGTAATACATAACCCGATCCTAAAAATAACCCAGTACCAATTGTTCCGCCGATACCAAGCATCATTATTTGATGTGTTTTCATGGACCTTTGAAGCCCTTCAGATTTTTCTACCACATTGGAAAGATTTTTATTAATTTCATTCGACATAACGTTTTCCTCCTTTTGATATAAAACTTAATTCACATTATATTACTGCAATATACATGCCAAGATTTTAATAAGTTAATACACCGTATTCAGCCCTTATTATATAAAAAATCTTCTGTTGTAAAAAAAATTTTTTTACAATAAAAGATTTTTTACTTTTAGTTATTTATTATATTTATCTAGTTTGTATCTTAACAACTGTTTTGAGATATTAAGTGACTTAGCTGTTAATGTTAAGTTATTCTGGTGAATTTTGTACGCTTCTAGTACTATATTTTTTTCATGATTTGCTAAATATGACTTTAAGTCATTCCCTGATTTTTGCAGCTTCTTCATTAGAGTAATATTTTGGCTTTCTATAATTCGTTTTGGTATGTCTGCAATGGTAATCTCATTACCTATTACTGTATTAAAACACCCCTCTATTGTATTCTTAAGTTCTCTAATATTACCTGGCCAATGATATCTTTCAAAGGCATCAAGTAATTCTCCTGAGATTGGTTTAATTTTATAATTTAATTGTTTATTAAATCTCTCTATAAAACAATTAGATAATAGCTCAATGTCATCTATTCGCTCAACTAAATCTGGTAATGAAATTTGAACTGCTGCCAGTCTATAATATAGGTCAGACCTCATCTTTCCCTCATTCATTAATTCTTCCGGCCTTTCATTTAATGCTACAACTATTCTAATGTCTAATGGTATCTCTTTAGTTCCCCCAAGTCTCCTTATTCTCTTTTCTTCTATTGCTTTTAGAAGTTTTACCTGGGACATAGGACTTAAAGAGTTAATCTCATCTAAGAACAACGTTCCACCTTTAGCCATTTCAAAAAGCCCTATTTTTTCTTCAGCAGATGTATAGCTACCTTTTGTTGTTCCAAACAATATGCTTTCTAGTAAGTTTTCTGGTATGGCTCCACAATTTTGTGAAATAAATGGACCTTCTCTTCTTTCACTACAATTATGGATTGAATGTGCAACTAATTCCTTTCCTGCTCCTGTACTGCCATATATCAAAACTGTAGAATCGGTTCTCGAGACTCTCCTAATTCTTTCTTTGATTTCAATCATCTTAGAATTTCTGGTTATTATATCGTTAATCATATAATAAGTTCCATTTTTCTGGTGGGTCATATCATTAAAATAAACCTTTTTGCCAGTGATTGTATTATTTCCCTTTATTATATCTGCAAACTCTATAGCACCAATGATCTTACCATCCTCAATAAGTGGATACGTGGATCCAATTTGATATACAAACTTATCACTTTGAGTTTGTAACCCTTGCTTAAGGTTTAAAAATGATTTCCCCGTCTTAATAGCTGAAATCATAGTACTATTATTTCTATCTAAATTCTTGTAAAGGGATGTAACATTCCTACCGATGATATTATCCAAATTTAAATCATATATTGATAAATTATTTGATGTAAAATAAGTAATCTCACCTTTATTATTAATGATAACTACATTTTTTGAATCAAATTGTTCAAACATATTATCACCTATCAATAATATTTATAAAAACTCAGTTATAATCCGATTCATTAATTTTTATCATTCTTTCCTTTATTTCCTTCTCATAACCATAATTTGTTGGTTTATAATATTTCTTATCCTTAAACCTATCTGGTAAATACTGTTGCTCCACATATGCATCTTCATAGTCGTGAGGATACTTATATCCCATGCCATGCCCTAGACTCTTTGCACCAGGATAATGGGCATCTCTTAGGTGACTTGGAACCTTTCCGATTTCTTCATTTCTTATATCTTCTAAAGCTCTATCAATACCAAGATAGGCTGCATTACTCTTTGGAGCTGTAGCTATATATATAGCAGCTTGGGCTAGAGTAATTCTCCCCTCCGGCATACCTATTACATTTACAGCATTAAAAGCTGATACTGCAATATTTAATGCATTCGGATCTGCGTTACCCACATCTTCAGATGCGCAGATAATGATTCTTCTAGCAATAAATTTAGGATCTTCTCCTGCGTTAATCATCTTAGCTAACCAATATAATGTTGCATCTGGGTCTGAACCTCTCATGCTTTTTATAAAGGCCGAGATGGTATCATAATGTTGATCTCCATCCTTATCATATTGTGCGGCTTTTATTTGAATGGAGGATTTGATTTCATCTAAATCCAATTCAATTACTCCATGGTCATCCTCAAATGTTGAAAGAACTCCTATCTCTAAGGAATTTAGGGCGGTTCTACCGTCACCATCGGCTATGGTTAATAAATATTCTATTGCCTCTTCAGTAACATTTACCTTATACCGTCCTAAACCCTTTTCTTTATTATTTAAAGCTCTTTCTATTAAAATTTTTAAATTATCCCTAGTTAACGATTCCAGCTTTAATATCATCACCCTAGATAGTAGAGCTTTATTTACTTCAAAATAAGGATTTTCAGTGGTAGCACCTATTAAGGTAACAATCCCCCTCTCTACAAAGGGTAGCAATGCATCTTGTTGTGATTTATTAAATCTATGAATTTCATCAACAAAAAGAATCGTCCTTTTACTATACAATTTTAGATTTTCTTCTGCTCTTTCTATCACCTCTCTTATATCCTTTACTCCTGACGTTACAGCGGATAATTTTTCAAATAACATATTTGTACTATTGGATATGATCATAGCTAAGGTAGTTTTTCCTGTTCCTGGTGGCCCGTAGAGTTTCATAGAGTTTATCCTATCTGCCTTTATTGATCGACGTAAGAACTTCCCCTCCCCTAGTAAATGCTCTTGCCCAATAAATTCATCTATGGTTTCAGGTCTCATTCGATCTGCTAAAGGAGCATTTCTTTTTAATTTTTCTTCCATTCCCATTGTAAATAAATCCATATTATCACCTAACTTAATTTTTCTATATAGTTATTATTCTATATTACAATGAAAAACTAAGCAAATTAAATAATTTATATCGTTTGCTTGGATTTATCCTACTTAACGAATAAACTCCTTAGTAATGTATTCTGAGGTCATTCCTCTTAAAATACCCGCATAGGATAATCTAAATTCTATGATATCTCCTACTTTATAATCCACATCACCGTCGGAGCAGTCTAATATAAGATGATCAGAACTTGCTCCTATGATTATTATATTCTTATCTAAGGGGTACATCGATTCCAAATCTATGTCCTGTCTACCCACTGCACATATAATTCTTTTTCGAACTCCTCTATCTACATAGCTTGGTTTATTACCAAAGGCATCCATACCAGTTTTTCCAGTAGGTACAGAAGGTTTCTCTTTAGCTTCAATAATCTCAGCATGGAGTATAAATGCATCATTGCCTGTACCTTTAATTTGTTTACCATATGCCGTTTCAACACCTATAACTAAAGATTCACCTAATCTTAAGTTGTTTGTACCTATAGTCTCATTGTCTTCCAATAGATGAACTGTGCTTGAATTTCCCCCTGATAATATATGTAATTTTATATTATGTTTCGATTCTATTTCATTCCCTATGCAAGTTAATCTACCTAAAATCTCCTTTGTAGGTATTACGCCACCATAGCATGTTAGATTTGTTCCTAGTCCAATTATTTTAACTCCTTTTAATTCGACAATTTCGTCTATTGCATCAAAAAGTGTTTCTTTACTAAAGTATCCTTCTCTTAGATCTCCTAGATCCACCATTAAAACAATCTTATGCACCTTACCTTTTTTTATGGCCGCTTCTGATAAGGCAATTACTGTATCTAATTCTGAATTAAGAGATACATCTGAGTAATCTACTACTTTTTCTACCTCTGATTTCATAGGTAGCCTAAGCATTATTTTAGGTATATCAAAATCCTTTAACTTTACAAGATTCTCTATTCTAGAATCTGCTAAACAGAATACTCCACCCTCTATAAAAGTCTTTGCAATTTCTGGATGTCCACAAAATACCTTAGTGACTCCTGCAACATTTATTCCTTTGCTATTACATAAACTAGTTATGGTTTTTACATTATTTTTTATTATTCTTAAGTTAATCCTTATTTTTGGATAATCCATTTTTATTCCCCCAATTCTGCCAATAAAAAAATCCCCTCACTTTTCATGTATCCAATGCGGCAATGGGATCCATCTCCATTGTCGCATCCTTTTATTTTTCTTAACTTAATTTAAGACTTTTCTTTAAAAGTTGTAATGCCTCTTCTGGGTATCTTTTTGCCATGACTCCAAGGGAAGCCATTATATAATGATGATCTATTAGTATTTCTACATCATCGTTTGGCAATAGGTTATTTCCTTTATTTGATTGCGGAATTTTTTTAAGTATCGATTCCCTATTTAATAATCTTGTTAATGCACCACCTGTACCTATTATATATTTCACTTGGCTTAAGTCTTTACCTTCGGCGAAGGTCTTTTTACCACTGGGTCCAAATATTGATTTAAGTCTACCTCCATGCCGTTTAGAGGCTGTTATAGTGGCATATAATGTCAATTTCTCAACAAACTTCTTTTCTAATTCTGTTTCTGGAATTGGTTTATGATTATTTATAAGACTTTTAACTTCTTCTATTGAGATTTCTAATTCTTCAGCCAACTTCTCTTTGCCTGCCATTTCTACTATATTCTTCATATTTACATAAACCCCAAGATCACCTTCCACTGTTCTCTTAGCTTTAGGCTCTGGACTTAGTAATATCCTAGATATTTCATCGCTATCTTCCGTAACAGAATGAACATCAGTAGTAGCTCCACCTACGTCTATAGTTAGTAGATCCCCTAAATCCCCATATAAAAGCTCTGAAGCATTCATTACCGCCCCTGGGGTTGGCATGATTGGTCCTGTTACCATTTCCCTTACATTCTCCATACCTGGAGCATAAATTATATGTTTTTCGAAAACATCTTGAATGACCCTTCTGGTAGGCTCCACATTTAATTCGTCAATTTTAGGATATACATTGTCAACTAAATAGAGCTCACTGTCTTTAAAAATATCCTTTATCTCTTCCTGATTTTCTATATTTCCTGCATAAATAACTGGGATTTTTAAGTTCAATGCTGCAATATGCTCTGCATTGTATAAAGCCGTATCTCTTTCACCATAATCTACACCACCAGCTATTAAAATTATATTGGGTGTTATTTCTACTATCTTTCTTAAATCTGATTTCCTAAGCTTGCCAGCTGTTATAAGTTTTATATTTGCACCTGCCCCAAGAGCTGCCTCTTTGGCAGCTTTAACAGTCATATCATAGACTAAACCATGGACAGTCATCCTTAAGCCACCAGCTGCTGAACTAGTGGCTAATAGCTCCTTATAATCAATTGACTCAAGGGAAATGTTTTTGGCAAAATCTTCAATGGCTGACTTTAGTCCAATATTAACATCTCCTTCCAATACCGTTGTAGCTGACTGGCCTTGCCCCATAAATTTTGGATTTGTATCTAAATTGCTAAAGCCGTTAACTACAGTTGTTGTACTGCCAATTTCAGCAACTAATATATCAATCTTCATGGCTCATCTCTCTTCTCTTTTCAACCAAAAATGTAGCGACATGTGCTCCGTTGGTACCTCTACCAAATCCTGCATCCATCCCCGACTCTACTGCAAGTTCATTAGAAACCTGAGTTCCACCAGCTAAAAGCATGATCTTATCTCTTATACCTTTTTCAATACACAAATCATGTAATTTTTTCATATTCTTATAATGAATATCATCATGGGAAATGATTGTGGATGAAAGTATAGCATCTGCATTTAGTTCTATAGCAGCATCAACTAGCTTTTCAACTGGTACTGATGTACCTAAAATATGACATTCAATGCCATATTTTTCTATCCCACCATGCTTAATATCAATTATTTCTCGTATTCCAACGGAGTGTTCATCTTCACCAACAGTTGCTGCTACTATTTTCATTGGCTTTGATTTAATTTCTTCTCTTATCTCATCCTCTGTTAATATTTTTGGTGTTGGTGGTATAATTAAATCCTTTGTATCTATGGTATAGACAAATCTACCCTTTAGTTCTATACGAGTTCCTTCAGCCTGCTGCATTATCTCCTTGTGAATTACTTCAACATCTTCTAAGCCCATTTTCTTACCTATTTCAATTGCAGCGAATTCTGCAGTTCTTATATCTGTAGGTAAAAATAGTGTTGTTAAGATTATTCCATCACCTAGCCATTCCATTTCTGGCTTAATTTTTGATGTTGTCCTTAGTTCTTCTACTTCTTCTAATCTTATATTTACATTATCATTTTCGTCTAATTCATCTATGAAAATTATCTTTGATGGATCTTCAAAGGTTCCTCCACCTATTAATGCTGCTGGATGATCTATTAAGTTTTCATCATATTGAGCTATATTATTATATCCGAAATGTCCAGTGACGGGAGCCATATAATCTATATCTCTTTCGTATACAGTACCCTCTCCTACCCCTGTGTCAGATTTTCTGATGATACCATCACAATTTCTCTCTGGATTATAGCCTGAATCAACAAAGAATCCAGCTTCTACCGCACTAAAATAGCCACCGATCTCTAGGATTTCTTCCATAAAAAGAATCGCTCTTTCCTTTAACTCTCTAATAGTATCAGCTAATTCACCCTGATCTCTTTTTATCTCAACCATTTCCCCGAGACCATCCATACCTGCAAAGGCCTGTTTAGCTGTATCCACAGCTTCAACATTATATATATGCCAAGGTACATTTCTTCCTTCATCAGGGGTTATGGTGGATTGAATATCTGCTCTAGTTAGTTGAGAAATCAATAAGTTTAGTACATGGGTTACGGTTGCTTCCCTTGGTGAAGATTCCATGTATTTTGTATTCATTTGGGCTCTCATTTTATATTCACTAAATAGTTCTCTTAAAGCTACAGCATAAGGTAAATCTAGCCTCATACTTGGTGCTGGTGGTGCTGTAGGAGGTACTGTTGAAAGGCATATATTCTTCTTCTTCATTCCAACTTTCACAGAGAACATTGAATTTATCCCATGTTGCACCATAAGCTCAGGCATTACTTTCCAAGCTTCTCTTGCGGTTGCATTGGCATTATGAGCACCATCTATTTGTGCAATATCTGCCCATGCCATAATGGATTTGGCTTCAGCTGCATCAACAAAGGATCTAATCATATTGATATTCCTATAAAGAACATTATATTGAGGATCTTGGTGTGCTCCATTAACCCCTTCTTCTGCAAACATGACGGCTATTTCTGGTCCAGCTACTCCTGAAACATATGAATGATAATTAATTGGCCTACCTACTTCATCCTCTATTAAATCTAATGCCTTCCTTTGAGCTCTGACTTGTTTTCTTGAAATAGGAATACCACCTACTCCTTGGGGCGTTCCTTCTATAAGACTTTCGAAATGTGATTGTCCTGCGGTTCTAATGACCATTATATGATCTGCTCCATGCCATGCAGCCATTCTCATACGTCTTATATCATCTTCAAATCTTCCGGAAGCTATCTCTGTCGTGATTACTGATTTAGATTGTGGATCTATATTATTAAAATACTTTGCTGCTGGCAATGGTTGGCTATTATCAAGACACTTTGATTGGTCATAATACTCAAACTTTCCTATCTGTCTTTTTTCACCAGTTCCTTCTCTCCAATGCCAACCTCTTCTTTTTGGTTTATACTTATCAATATCTTTTAGAATATTATCTATATTAAGTTTCTCATTTGGTTTTAAATCCATTAGTTTGCACCTCCTTTAAATATAGCTAATACATCATCCCATAGTTCTCCATCAATTAGTTTAAGCCCAGCTTCTCTAGTACTTAAATCCTTCTCTTTTGCCACTCTGTAAACTATATGACCTGCCCCTTTGCCAATCAAACCTCTATCTAAGATACAATCTACTATGGTTTTAGCTTCTATACTTGAGAAACCCATTCTTAATAATACGGATCTTTCTATGGATGGAGAAGTGTTTTTTCTTGATAATTCAACTATTGGTTCTACGATTCTTTCTGCTAATTTCCAAAATCTATTTTCTAATTCTTCTTCCGTTAAATTGGCTAAATGTTTTCTTCTGACTTGAAAATCATCTACTCTACTCATTTTATGACCTCCTATTAATGGCTTATTCCTAGTTCATCTAACGTGGTTTTTACAAATTCGATATTGGATTTTGTATCTTCCACTAGGAAGTCTAAATCCTCTTTGGTTGCATTTGTTGCTTTTACATGGTTAATTGCATTCTTGATATAAGATTTTTTTGTCTTATTTAAATCCAATTCTTCAATCTTGATATAAGATGGATCCTTAGGTAATATAATATTCTTTCCAGGTATCTCCTTGGATGGATCCCCTATTATAATCTCTATTCCATTTTCCTTAGCGAAGGTTAATTGTGGATTAATATGTTTACCTGCTCCCGTA
Organism: Tissierella sp.; assembly: GCA_012735585.1. Classification (GTDB taxonomy): domain Bacteria; phylum Bacillota; class Clostridia; order Tissierellales; family Tissierellaceae; genus JAAYTL01. The sequence goes on along the minus strand of JAAYGX010000053.1, from coordinate 3,024 downwards.
TATTCTGTTTCTTGTACTACTATTATTTGGTCTTCATCCATTTCTTGTGCAAGGTAAAATGCTGCTGACAAAGCTGTATTTCCTGCCGGTCCCCTTTCTAGTCCTTCCAATTGGGCTAATAACTCTGTCATATAAAACACGGAACCTTGATTGACCGTTACATATCTATCCATATATCTTAGTGGTCTTGCTGCAGACCTTGGAACGTCCGATCTATCTGGCCATGTAGCAAATGGAATACCAAATCCTGTATGCCCTGTTGTGAAAGATTTTTTATTAAATTGTGTATCTGAAGCCATATGTAGTCCATGTAGACTAACACTTGCACCCACTATTTTGGTGTCTCTTGCTCCCGCCCTAATTAAACCTCTAGCTGTACCAGTTAAGTTTCCACCACCTGCATTTGTAATCACTACAACATCAGGATCCCTTCCTTCTTTTTCTCTGAATTCCATGGATAATTCATATCCTAATGTCTCTACTCCTGCTATACCAAATGGAGAGTATAAAGAAGCATTAAAATATCCTGTTTCTTCTAGCAGTACAAGGAATGTATAAAATAGCTCTGGTCCAACTGAAAGTTGTATTACCTCCGCCCCTAAAGCTTCACAGGCCCTAGCCTTTTCTATTATTTCCGGCTGACCTATCCCCCTTGAATCATAACATTCTTGCAGGACGATACATTTAAGCCCTAGCATTGCAGCTTGGGATGCTACTGCAGCACCATAGTTTCCTGATGTGGCTGCTATAACGCCTTTATATCCTAACCTCTTTGCATGATAACATGCTGTAGCTGCCCTTCTTGCCTTGAAGCTTCCCGATGGGTTACCAGCTTCATCTTTAATAAAGATTCTAGCTCCTTTTCCCTTTGGTGCAAACTTTCTTGCTAATTGTGTTATATTCCTCAATTCATATACTGGTGTATTACCTACTCCTGTTGTTTCTTGTATCTCTTTAATCTCTTGAAAACTATAGCCAGTTTCTTTCATCATTCTCTCATAATCAAAAGCAATACTGCCTGATTCAAAGATTTCATAATCTATCCCTACAGCTGTTTTCATAATTTCTGTTCTTCTTTCCATAATCACGTCATAGCTCATATCTTTAGTCATTGTTATCACCTTCCTCTGCTAAAATTTGCCTTCCTTGAAGACCTATATACAATAATTCTGGTATACTCTTCCCAAAATCATGTCTATAGTATGGATTTACCTCTAATAAATTTCCTTTTACAGTTCTACCTATATAAGTTTCTATTGTTACTTTATCTCCTATATTTGCACTTTCATCAAGTAAGAATCCTTTAACCCACATCTCTAGTGGTACATTTTGTGTATCTTCTGGTATATTTGTTGCTCTTTGTCCTACTTCTAATATTGTATTATGAATCCTTACCCAATCTCCGCGTTTTGCCTCCATTTATATCCCTCCAATTTTCTGACGGTAAGACCGCCACTCCACCATCTTATATGCGACCAAAGGAGCGCCTTAAGTTTCATGTGTCCACCGAGACAAAGGATCTGTCCAACTGTCCCTAAGGAGCGCGACAACGGGACCCGCCCCCACTGTCCCATTGTCAATTGTCAATTATTCCTCTATTAAATCTCTCATATCCCCCATGATTGCTCTTGGCACTGGTAAGTCTATCATTGTTTTCAGTCCTGATCTTGCATTGATTACATGTGGAATCATATTTACTGTCATTGCAATAGTTCCTATTCCCCCTGGTACTTCTGGTGTAATTTTCATACTGATATTAGGTGTACCTTTGATATCGATATAATCACCAGTCATACCTCCTTCTAATTGAGGCTCCACTTGTTGTGGGTGAAGCATTTCAATTTTTAGTTCTCCATCTACATACCCGAAACCTTTCATATTACATCCCGCTACATCACCAGGCTGTACTTCCGCATATGGAGACTTTCTGTATACTGAGGAAATGATTGGTGCTCTATCTAATTTGATTTCATTACTCAATTTCCATCCCAAAGCATCTGCTATCATAGTAATGGTTTCTGGGAATCCAACATGACCATCTAAATTATCTTCTGCTACTCTCTTGTTAAATTCATCTACTGATATACCAACACCTTGTCCGTGCATTACAGATGGACCAAATGGCGAAAGGCTATTTACCCTCTCAGCTCTGATACTTTCTACATCAATACACGCTCCAGTTAAAGTTACCACTAACAAATCCATAATAAGACCTGGGTTGATACCCGTACCCAATACAGTTACACCGTTTTCCTTTGCCAATCTATCTAATTCTTTTGCTAATTCTGGTTCTTGTGCTTGTGGATATGCCATCTCTTCAGCAGTTGATACCACATTTATTTTTCTTGTCAGACAATATTTCATCTTATCAAAGGAATCTCTGGTAAATGAATCTGTAGCTATTACTACGATGTCTGCAGCTCCCTCATTAATTACTTCTTCATAGGAACCAGTAAGCAAATCTTCTCTATCCCCTCTTTCCACATCTACAAAATTATACATGGATTTGCCAATTTTATCTCCTCTTACTACTGCACCTACAATATCTACTCCTTTTTTCTCAAGTAGCATTTCAACTATTCCTTTACCCATTGCTCCTAAACCCCATACGATTACTTTTACATTGTCTCTTTCCATTGAACAACCCCCTTAAATTTAAATTCACTATTATTACTATTGCAATAACCTTGCCAATAGTAATCTGAAAATTCATTAAATCCTTGAAAGCTGTATTTTATCAAGTTATTTTTTGTTAATTATATTTTTTTTCAATACTATAAATGATAAATATATAAAAAAACGCAATAATATTTGCACTTTAATGCAAATATTATTGCGTTATACATTATATTTTTTTAACTTATGCTGTAATGTCTGCCTTTATAAACCCAGTTCCTCAGCAGTTCTAGATATATTATGCTTATTATTATTTAATGCATCTAATATGATTTTTTTCTCCATATCTTCTAATATATTAGGTAAAGACTTCAATTTATTTTGATGAATCATTGCATCTTTTAAAGG